>JAJQAY010000148.1 GCA_021203515.1 Bacteroides sp.
TAAAGATACAACCTTTATTTGAATTATGCAAGATTAAAACAGGCAATTCCGATTTGTATTTCAAATTCTTCAACCATTTGACGTCTTTTATAAAATCCTCATTGGTTATAGCCCAAGCAGCGCCGACGGATCCAAATATACCCCATTTATTCCCTTTTGCAAAACGTGAACTGCCATCCGCACGGAGAGTTCCATGAAGGAAATACTTATTATCATAATCATAACGCAATTGCCCAAAATAACTTTCAATAGAATAACCATAAGTATATGATTCTAGATAGTCCATAATTACACCATTACTCCATTCTGTATTATCCGGTCTTACGATTTTAGATTTACCGCCATAAGCTACAGACGTCTTACTATTTGTTGATTCATGAGCGACAAAAGCATCAAGGTTATGTTTATCAAAGCTTTGTCCCCAAGAAAGAATCTGATTAGCAGTAAAATTCAAATAATTAGTCTGATACTTAACAATTTGTCCCTTACCAGCACTGTCACCATAATAAGGATTAGTCAGCTCGTTTTCTGCTGAACCTAAGTATTGCAAACCCACATTCGCAGTCAACTTAAAGTATTTTAAAAATTTAGCTTCAAAAGATCCATTTCCATTAAATTGATGAGAAATGATTTCGTCTTTATCCAATGATAATGCTCCTGCAGGATTAATACCAGCACCAAAGGGACGTTGATATCCAGAGTTCATACCATAGTCATACTTATTTCCCCCGATATTCGTATCTTGCACAATATTTCCATCTGCATCACGTTCAAAAACAGGGAATAAGGATGGCATACCGTTAATAAACTGAAGACCATTATTCATATTGCTATCAGACTGACCTGGTCTGTTAGTTTCCATATATGCATACGCCATGGATGTAGTCGCCTTTAACCACGGAGTAATCTGATTACTCATATTGTTGCGGATATTAAAACGCTGATAATCAGAAGAAATATAGTAGCCTTCATCTTTCAAATAACTGAAAGCTGTATAATGAGTCATTTTTTCATTACCACCTGATATTTTTACGTTTGCATCTAATTTTTGTCCTGTACGGAAAATGTAATCTTCCCATTTCTCTGGAGTATACTTGCGTGTAATTCCACTATTAAATCGACCAGTGCTTGGATTAATTAAATTGACTCCGTCGGCATTCCACATATTATAAATAGGGGCAATGCCGTATTGTTCTTGGAAAAGGTTATTAGATGCCCATGTAGCAGATTGACCTGCATTCAGTCCATTATTAACTGCATAATTTTTCAGACCTTCCCACGTAAGTTCTGTGTACCGTTCAGGACTCTCAATCACGTCATACTGTGGTATTAGCCGCATATTAGCACCATATTTCACCTCTGCTTCGACATGAGTTTTACCAACTTCACCTTTTTTAGTCGTAATCAAGACTACGCCATTAGCAGCTCGTGAGCCATAAAGAGCTGTCGCTGTCGCATCTTTCAAGATTGTCATAGAAGCAATATCGCTTAGATCGATGCCACTCAAATCTGCTTCGAAAGGAATACCGTCAACAACGTATAACGGTGCACGACTTGAATATGCTGAGCCTAAACCGCGAATATGAATACTGGCATTAGTTCCAGGTTGGCCAGAGGTAGACATAACCTGAACACCGGCAACTTCACCACTAAGGGCCTTGGAAAGTTCTGTTGGGTTTTTTAATGAAATCTTGTCACCTTTGATTTCTGTAGCAGAACCTGTAAATGAACGCTTTGTAGCTCCACCATAGGCAACTACCATAACTTCATCAAGTAACTTGCTATCAGAATGCATTGTTACTTTTACGTATGGTCTGATAACCACTTCTTGTGCCTGCATACCAACAAACGAAATTAATAAAGTCTTCGCAGAACTCAATAATGTATATATCGCTGATATTTAGATATTTAAAAATACAATAAAAATAATAGTTTGGAACAAAAAGAGCTTTAGATATTGATATGAGACATATAGTAATTTAGTTTTTCTACTTTTTATCTACTAAAACATGTGATATAATGCTATGTATCAATGTCGTATACATTATCTAGGGACTTTCTTTATATATTGGAGATATACTTATGGTTCTTGATATGCCTATTTTATGCATAATATTTACTAAACTATCAGATATTTCTTCTAGACAGAATAATAGTATTGCCTGCATTTTAAGATAACATAAAATTGAAAAGTTTTTCTGAAAAGTAAAGTTTGTAAAATGCAGAAAGGAATGTAATTTTGAGATTTAGCATCAAAAAGAAGGATTTTTCCTATTTATCACAACATCTACATTTTTATAAAAGAGAAAAATAGAAGTTTTACGCATAAATAAAGAATATAAATGCGTTCAATAATGCATAATATGCAGTATATATGCATTAAGTACACGAAAAAGTTAACTTTCTGTCATTGGTTTATTAACTTTCCATAGTTACGAAGTTAATACTTTCTGGATAATGAGTTAAGTTCCTCTACGATGAACGTTAACTTCCTCTACGATGATCGCTCTGTTCCTCTACGATGAATAAAGCGAAGCCCACTTTAAAAGTCTTTTTTATCTATTAGCAGTGTCAATATTTCGATATACTTCTAGAAATCTGCCAATTACCTGTTTTCGTTTTGTTTTTGGAGAACATCCAGCCTTCTGAGTGGAAAAACAGCAAGCATTTATAAACAGAAATTCAAAATGACAATTCGTCAGATTTATTAAAAAAGAGATATTGCTTTATGAAAACAATATCTCTTTATCCGAGGAAAGATTATATCCTATTTTAGATGCGTCTCATAATGAATGATTCTTTTCCAAATCACTAACGATTGTTCGGTCCATTACATTGGTATATACTTGTGTGGTTTTTACACTTTTGTGCCCAAGCAGTTTTTGTACTGTGGTTATATTCACCCCATTGTATATAAGTAGCGTTGCATTTGTATGCCGGGCTGTATGAAAAGATATTTTTTTGACAATCCGGCAATACGAGTAATGACAATTAAATCCTTATTTACATTAGAATTATCTCTCAGATGAAAGAAATCCTGTAGATTGTCATGATATTTTTCAAGTATTATAAGCCCTTTACCACCAAGAGAAGGTAGAGAGGCAAACGCACTTCTGTTCCTGTTTTGACGGATTTATAAATCAACCATGTTTCTTGGTTGATGTCTACTATATTATCCGGAGACAGATTAATGAAATCTGAGTAGCGCATCCCTGCATAACAACAAAATAGAAATGCATCCAATGTCTTTTGATATTTAAGATATCTGCCTGTCAAACTTAGCTTTTCCAAATTTTCTAATTCCTCAGGATTCAGGTGTGTATGTTTGTTTTCCACCGTTTTTATTTTGTATTTGCGGAAAGCATATTTCTGTATCTCTATATATTCCTTGTTAATAGTGATATTTACATGACGCTTTAAGTGCTTCATGTGCTTGGCGATTGTATTTGTGTGATAACCTTTTGATTGTAAAAAGTATTCGAAAGATGAAATAAATTCAAATGTCAAATCTGAAAATGAAACATCTCTCTTAAACTCTTGTAGCAATATAAGGGTAGACAGGTGGTTGCGCTTTGTACTTTCTTTCAGAGAGGAGCTCATTGCTTCTTGTTTGAAGAAAGAGACAAAAGAGGCTTTATTTTCACGTGTAACCAATGCATCTTTTAACAATTCTAAAGATATTCGTTTACCCTGTTGCCATAATTCTAGTTCTTTTTTCTCTATCATTGCAACAAATTCATATATTAGCCGATTTAATGCGTCCGCATTCGGATGATTCTTAACGACTAACTTTTTAGCGCCCCATTGCTCTGGTTTTAGATACACTTTGGTTGAAAAATACTTCTTCTTTCTATCCAAATAGGCTTCTACCTGTACCAGTGCCATCCCTTTTTTATTCAGGCATCTTTTTCTGTTATACACAACACTGTAAATAATTTTACTCATTTCTACTCGTTTTTATTAATACTATAAACAAATAAGACGATATTCTGTGTAAAACTAGATTTGAATAAGATTTAATATCTGTAAAAAGACTCTTGGGCATTTATCATTTTATGTATTTCCCGTAACTGAAATTAGGCAAAATGTCTTCCGATGTGAAGCAATTAATGCAAGAAGAGAGACTTTTTTAACCATTTTGTTTTAAAAAATGCGTATTTGGTATAGGGATTAGATAAAAAAGCCAAAACACAATGATAGGAAATATGCGTATTTTTGAGCTTTTCAGTGGAATAAAACCTGTTGTTTGGCACAAATCAGAGGATACTATTAACATTTTGATGGAATTACAAGGTTTTTTCAATAAAATAATTGTCTGTTTCAGTTTTATTAATATATTTGCATTTTGTTAGAGTAAAGAAACAATTAATGTAAAGTTAAACTTTAAGAGAGGATTTATGAAAAGAAAATTAATGCTGTTATTGGCCTGCCTTTTTGTAGGTATAGGCTTAGTAACTGCCCAAACATAGAAAGTTACAGGTGTTGTAATTTCTGAAGAGGATGGGCAGCCAGTTATTGGAGCCTCTGTATTAGTAAAGGGTACACAAATTGGTGCTATTACTGGTGTAGATGATGATTTTACATTACTAAACGTACCAAGTTCTGCGAAGACTTTGTTGATTTCGTTTGTCGGCATGCAACCGCAAGAGGTAACAATTAAGCCAACCTTGAAAGTTGTGCTGAAAACTGATGCCCAGCTAATCGATGAAGTTGTGGTAACTGCGATGGGTATCAAGCGTTCGGAGAAAGCATTGGGATACTCTGCTACTTCCGTTAATAATGAAAAAATAACGGAAACGCGAACTTCAGATATCATGTCTAGCTTATCGGGTAAAATTGCCGGTGTGCAGATATCTAATACCTCTTCTGACCCAGGAGCTTCTAACTCAGTAATTATTCGTGGCGTCAGCTCTTTATCCGGAAGCAATCAACCGTTGTATGTAGTAGACGGAGTACCTTTAAATAACTCTGCGGTATATTCAAGTGATGGTTTGAATAGCGGTTACGACTTTGGTAACGGTACCAATGCAGTGAACCCGGATGACGTAGAAAGCATGACTATATTGAAGGGTGCTGCTGCAACAGCTCTTTATGGTAGCCGTGCAGCAAGTGGCGTTGTTATGATTACCACTAAAGGTGGAAAGAAAAACAGAGGTTAGGTATCGAATATAATGGTGGTTTACAGTGGTCTACCATTCTTCGCTTACCGGAATTCCAGAATGAATTTGGTATGGGATGGAACGGTGATCACACGGAACTTGAAAATGGTTCATGGGGACCACGGTTTGATGGTTCTATGCAACTGTGGGGCAACGTATATGAAAACTCGCAGAAACTGAAACCTTATGTCCCGATAAAGGATAATATTAAGGACTTCTTTGATACAGGTTTCCGCTATAGCAATAGCGTTTCTTTTAATGGAGCTACGGATAAAAGCGAATATTATGTATCATTCTCACAGATCAGTGACGATGGTATGATTCCTACAGATGCAGATAGCTATGACAAATATACCTTTTCTGCCCGTGGCAGCCACAAGATGGGTGCACTGACGTTTTCTTCTTCATTGAACTACTCTTATCAGGAGAATAAGTCTGCAACTACCGGACAAGGTTTGACAATGCTTAACTCTCTGTATCAAACTCCGCGTGACGTGAGCATCATTAGCTTGAAGAATCAGGATGATATTTTCAATTCACCGGGATATTTCTATACTCCTTATGGAGTTATGAATCCATATTATATCTTGGAGAACTATTTGAATAATTATGATGCCGAACGTTTTTATGGTAAGTTCCAGGTTGATTATGATTTCTTGAAATACTTCAAGTTTACTTATCGTATGGGTCTGGATACTACAACAGGCCAGAGCTATAAGGGTGAACCGAACCTCTATGCTCTTTATTATAAGGGTACTCCGAATGGAGAGGGGATGGGATCTAACAGTCCATTTTATGGCAAAGAAGGTAGCTATAGCCAGCAAATAACCCGCCGACGTGAGATTAACCAAGACATTCTGTTGAATTTCAGCATGCCGATAAATAATTTCCAGATAGATGCATTGGCAGGTTTTAACGGTAATGAAAGAAAATACAGTTACTTATATTCCAAGGTCAGCAAGTTGACGATCCCTACATGGTACAATCTGAGCAATTCAGCTACTACTCCCAGCGTAGAGCAATACCTTTCGTTGAGACGTTTGATGGGTGTCTTCGGGCAGGTAGACCTTTCTTGGAAGAATATGCTGTATGTTACGTTAACCGCCCGTAATGACTGGTCTTCTACATTGCCGAAAGAAAATCGCAGCTTCTTCTACCCGGGTGTTACCGGTAGTTTTATCTTCACCGAGTTACTGGATGAGGATCTGCAAGATATTTTGTCATTCGGTAAAGTCCGCATGGCTTGGGGTAAGACCGGTAATGACGCGAATGTCTATATGACAAAACCTGTTTATGGACAATCATCTAATAGAATTCCTTTTGGTTATCTGGACTTCCCGTTGGGTGGCGTAAATGCTTTCTCTGCCGGAAACGTTTTGGGTAGTAATACCCTGAGTCCTGAAATGACCACTGAGTTTGAGGTTGGTCTGAATATGGCCTTCTTCCATAACCGTATTTCTTTTGATGCTGCTTATTATAACAGAAATACGGACAAGCAAATATTCTCTCTGTCGATGGATCCGGCTTCCGGATATACGGCTCAGAACATGAACTTAGGTAAGGTAAGAAACAATGGTGTGGAACTGTTGGTAAGTGCTACGCCGATACAGACACGCGATTTCAGTTGGATGGTAAGCTGGAACTTTACAAAGAACTGGAGCAAGGCAATTAGTTTGCCGGAAGAATTAGGCGGTCAGACCGTTATTCAAGGTTTAAACGGCGGAACGAGCATGTATGCTATAACAGGCGAGCCTGTGGGCGTTTTCAAAGCTGAAGTGCCTAGACGTGACCCTCAAGGCCGTATTATAGTTAATTCGGCTAATGGCCTTCCGATTGCCGACAAAGAGTTCGCGATTTGCGGAAATATGAATTATGACTATCAAATGGGCGTGTCGACAACATTGAAGTATAAGAGTGTCAGTTTGAGTGCCGACCTGGATATTCGCCAAGGTGGCGTAATGTATTCTCGTACTAAGGAAATCAACTATTTCACGGGAAATGCCATCCAAACTACATATAATGACCGTAATACGATGATTGTTCCGAACTCTGTAAATGAAATTACGAATGCTGATGGCAGCATCAGTTATGTGGAGAATACGACGCCGATTTCAAGTGCCAATATGCAGTCTGGTAATCCTGATACTTTCTGGGGGAATGGTGGCTTTGATATGGGCAGCTATAGTCTGCTCGATAAGTCTTATATTAAACTACGTTCTATTGCTTTGAGTTGGGAGTTGCCGAACAAATGGTTGGCAGGTACTCCTTTCCAAGCCGTTAGATTGTCCGCCTTTCGGAAACAACCTGTTCTTGTGGACTCCGTCCGACAATACATTCGTTGACCCGGAAATGTCTTCATTTGGCAATGACTTGGAAGGACAATATGGTGAGTATATAGCGAACCCGAGTTCTCGTCGATTCGGTTTTAACGTAATGGTTAAATTTTAATTGAGCAATGAAAATGAAAAAATACTATTAACTATTTCTATCGCAGCGTTTACATTTGTAGGTTGCGATTTGGATATCAATGATAATCCAAACTATCCTCAAGAAGATCAGGTGACTGCAGATTTGATATTCCATACCATTCAGGGTAGTATTGCAGCCACTGTTGGAGGTGAGATATATAATTATGCCGGTTTCTTCTCTCAATATTTCGATCAGATGCCTGAGGCGAACCAGTATAATTCGTTAGCTACTTACTCTTTTACGGAAAGCTCACAAGAAATGGACTATTCCTATCGCATCATATACGCTGGAGCTCTGGAAGATGCTCAGCAAGTGCTGGATAAGAGTGAGAATGCCGCCGACCGTTTTGCTACAACGGTATTGTGTGCTTATATTTTCCAGGTTATGGTAGATAATATGGGGCATGCCCTTATACAGAGGCCTTGCTTGGCAATGCGAATGCTACTCCAAAATGGGATGACGGAGAGACTGTTTATAAAGGTGTCTTGGCAGAACTTGACGCTGCCGAACAAGAACTGGGACACGTTACAATGGAATCACCTGACTTAGTCTGTAATTAGGATATGGATCAATGGGTTGGTTTCGCTAATGCTTTGCGTTTGCGTATGTATTTGCGTTTTATCGATGCCAACGTAGATGCTGCCGCGTATGCCGAGAAAGTAAAGGCTTTGGTGCAAGCGGGCAATTTCTTTGCAGGTGATATCAAGTTCGATGCATTCAAAGATGAAGTGAATTTCCGAAATCCATGGTACACAACAAGTACCTCCAATACAGGTAACCACTGTGCTGCCTGTCCTCTTGCTTCTTATCTGAAGTCTACCAATGACCCACGTATCGCTTATGGAATATTGCAGGCCACTGGTCCTAAAGATTACGTAGGCACTATTCCCGGTAGTCATGATGTTGCAAAGAATAAGAATGCAGATGTCAGTAGCATTGATATATCCATTGCAAAGACCAAACCTGTCTATTTCTTTACACAAAGTGAACTTCAATTTTTGATTGCAGAAGTCTATGTACGCTTCCTAAGTAATGATGGTGCAGCAAAGAGTGCTTATGAAGCAGCTATCAAAGCAGACTTTGCCGCTCGTGGTATGGCAGGTCAGGAAACCGGTATGTATGGTGCAGGAGGAGCAATTGCTTGGTCGAATGCTACGACAACCGATGCCAAACTGGAGTTGATTTATATGCAAAAATGGGTTGCTCTCTTTTATATGGATCATATGGAAGCATGGAGTGAGATTCGCCGAACGGATTATCCGAAACAGTCTTCCCGTAAAGCCGAAGAAATAGCCAACAACTCTTTAATCTATACTCCGGGCGAATTGATTGTTCTTTGGACAAATGGTTTAGAAGCCGGCGGGTTGATTAAACGTATGTTCTATCCGTTGTCTGCTCGTCAATATAATACGAATACGCCGGCCGCAGTACCTGCAAGTACTCGTATATGGTGGGATGTGAAATAAAAAGTAAATTGTAATAATAGTATGAATATGAAAAAAGTTATATATAGTTTATTGATTTATCTTGTGGCTGTAGCTTTATCTTCATGCGAAGATACATCAGAGTACATTTCTAAGATAACGCATTTTGCATCTTTAGAGTTGAAAGATGAAAGTGCAATGAAGATGAATTTGAATGATACTTATGTAGAACCGGGCTTCGTAGCTTTGGAAGGTGACGAAGATATTACATCCAAGGTGAAAATCTCCGGAGCTGTAAATAGTGCAAAGAGTGATATCTATACATTGACGTATTCTGTTGCTAATGTTGACGGTTTTTTTTGTTTCAGAGGAACGTAATGTTTTGGTTGCTGCGACTACTTTTGCCAGTGCCTATTACGGAGAATCAAAGACTGGTACTCGTCATTACGTGAATGCACCTATTCATATTGTGGATAATGGTGATGGAACTTATGAGATTGACGATATTATGGGAGGATTTCAATTTCATGGATTGAACGCATCTTTAGCTTCTGCGTATGATCTTAAAGCAGAAGCTATCATTAAATTGGAGGGGGATAATACGATCTCTTTGGTAAAATTAGGTTCTTGGACACCGGCTCTTAATCTAACTCTTGGGTTTAATGGTGGTAGCTACAATCCGACAACAGGTGTGATAAAATTGGATGTTAAATATGGTGCAACTGGCCAGCTCTTGGTAACATTAACCAAATAAAAAATTGAATTATGAAAAAATATATAGCATTATTTTTATTAGTAACGGTTTCATTTGCATTTACTGCATGTGATGATGAAACAGAACCGGGGGGGCTGCCGTTGAAAAGATGGCAGGTACCTGGATTGTAACTTGGGAAGCAAAGAACGCAGCCGGAGAGTGGGAAGATGTTTTGGGAGGCACTGTTGAACTGAATACTTATAATACAGCTGCCAATGTTCCTACGGAAATGTGGCTGAAGGAAGGTTATCTTTTGAACACCGCTATCAAAGTTTCTACAGATTACAATACGCATACGTTTAAAATGGCTGAACAGACCATTTCGGTTAATCCTGCTATGTGGGGAGATTCTAAGATAACTCTGGATGTTACTGAAGGAAAGGTCTTGGCTGGTGCCGCAACTACTCCGAGTGGAATGCCGGCAGATAGTATTGTTTTCTTTGTAAACATACAAGGGGATGATACGTATAAGATTGCAGGTTTCCGTCGCACGGGCTTCCCTGCTGATGAAGAATAATTGTTTGGAGCAATACGAAAAGGAGGACAACACAACATTGTCCTCCTTTTATATTATTACCGCTACAATTATGATGATTCAACTCCAGCTACATTCTGTTGTTTTGCAAACCTCAATTATGATTATTGTATTGAATTTATTATACATATTCTATTTAGAATAATTGGACTAATTTACTACGTTTGGCTTTTGGTGTTCACAATTAAGATATTTACAAATCAGAAATATTGATTGACAAAAATACGGTCTATTTATTGGTGAGTACATTCT
>JAJQAY010000076.1 GCA_021203515.1 Bacteroides sp.
AAGATACAACTTTTATTTGAATTATGCAAGATTAAAACAGGCAATTCCGAATAAATATAGAATTATTATTTGTATCCATATTTTATATTTTTTGACAAATAGGACAGTAATAAACAGCTCCACCACCGTTTGATGCATCTTTAATAATAGGATTACCACATCTTGGGCATGGATTGTTCAATGTATTCTTAGATAAAACAGTTTTGTAGTTTCCATGTTTGCCAAACAGGTCTGTTTCAGTATCTCTTCCACCTTGAAGAACCATACTCTTTAAAGTTGTTTTGATAGACTGTAATAAAGCTGATTTATCAGTGCTTGTCAATGAGTTTATTTCTCTTTTAGGATTAACTTTAGCATTGAACAGTATATCTTGCAACACTCCGTTTCCCAAACCGGGTATACGTTGTTCTGCTGCTAATAACATTTTAACTGATAATTTAGGCTTTAAACCTATAAAAAGTTTTTCAAAATAGTGTTCATCGAATTCACTGTTTGGCGGAGAAATACTTTCTGCACTTTTTTTTGTAATATACTTCGTCATATACTCCTGCATATGCAGCTATCACCCCAAACATTCCAACAGTAAAAGCAAGATAGGTATTATCATCAAGTGTAAGCAATAGTTGATAATTATCCGGCATCTTGCCCGATATTGTACCGTATTTCAGGTTTGTTCCATCTCCAAAACTGATTTTTGTACCTTTATCCAATATAATATCTACATACATGCCAAAGCTCTCTGAAGATTTGATTTCTCTTCCGGTAAGTAGTTTGCCATAAGTAAGAGGGTCGCCATAATAGAACGTATTTTTATGATACTTTGTGGCGTTAAATACTTCCGTGATAACTCTGCCTTTCAAGGCTACATTTATCTGCTTCGCTAATGTTTGATTTTCTGGTAATTCTTTCATGGTACTTTCTTTGTTATTTTTTTCAATAGGAATATATATTTCAGTCTATAGTCTTCTTCTATCGGAGTTTTAATATATAACTCGAAAGTTAATGTGTCTCTCTGTCGATATTCGCTCTGCGGTAGCCATATTAAGTAAACGTATCTATATAAATCGGGTAATGAGGAATAGTCACCTTCATATCTAAATACCGCATAATATCCGGCAGGTATTTCCATTATTCCAAATTTACCTTTTGCCTTTACCTTCTGATTAGTAGTAATTCCGATAAGAAAACGACAATTATTATAAGTTGTAATAAGTGGGTCATCCATACTCACGCTTACAAACTGGTTTTCAGAACTTTTTGTAATGTTACTTTCTGCAAAAGATAGTAGCTCTTTCCATATATCCTTATAGGCTTTCATTGTAGAACATGTATTATCAATGGTTCTATAAATCATACTTAAACTACCAATATTCTTAATTTGAGGTAATTTTTCTCCTGAAAGTATAGGTACTTCATTACAAGGCTGCTGTTTGTATTGTTGTTTATAATCTAACGGGGATAGTCCAAAATGTTTCTTAAATGCCTTGGATAGGCTATGTTTGGTATGATAGTTAGTTTGCAGTACGAGGTTGTTCAAAGAAAGACTTGTTGTTAAAAGCTGATGTGCGATATATTCCAAACGTATACGCTGAATATAATTTCCTATACTTTCACCAGTGTATGCTTTGAATGTACGTAGAAAATGAAATCTTGATAATCCGGCAATTTTAGATAATTGTTCGGTATTCAGCATATCAAATAAATGGCTGTTGATATAAACTTTTATCCGATTTATTATTTCATGATAAATATTTTCGGTGTCAGCCTTTTGCTTCCATCGTTTAAGGGTAGGCAATCTTTTGTTAAGAACGGCTCTAAGCTCATTGGGTGTATATTTAGTATGGACGTGATTGTTAAAAAGATTAGTATTCTCAACCCATACATCAATTACTTTTTTCATTGAATAATCAACTGTGTATTGCCCATTTTGATAACAGTAGAAACAATATTCATCACATTTCGTTTGGTCGCCATTAGTTCCAAGAAGTTCTTCCTGATTTATATCTAATGGCATTCCGCAACTTTGGCAATATCTCTTTTCTATTTCTAATTCCATATTTAACTATTCAAATTATATAATGCAAATATAGAGAAGATATATCCAAAAAGGTTGTTCTATGTTGCTATCTTACTGTAAATTCACAGCTTTCAGTCCCTGTTTTGATGAAGTAGAGACTCTATCTTAAAAAGAAAATTCTTTTATTGAGGTGGAAATAATACCTTTGTACCTAAAATAGTTGTAATTATGAAGTTTGTAATAGAATCCGGCACTCCTGCCGACATTGACGAATTAGAAGAACTGTATGACAATCTAAATGATTATCTATCGGTTACTACCAATTATTCCGGATGGATAAAAGGTATTTATCCTGTTCGTGAAAATGCTGTTGCTGGTATAAAAGATAATACTCTTTTCGTTCTCAGGCACAACGGGGAAATAGCTGGCTCTATTATCTTAGACCATCATCCCGATGAAGCCTATAATAGTGTAAGTTGGAAAGTTGATGTAGACTACAGTTGTATTTTTGTGATACGTACATTTGTGGTTCATTCCTCGTTCTTAAAAATGGGAGTTGGTCATGCTTTAATGGACTATTCGTTTGAACAGGCTCAACAATCAGGTATAAAATCTATCCGTTTGGATGTGTATGAAAATAACCTTCCAGCAATCTCCTTGTATGAGAAATGCGGTTTTGAATATATTGATACTGTAGACTTGGGACTGGGCAACTATGGGTTGGATTGGTTCAAATTGTATGAGAAAGTTGTTTGAGGTATAATCAAGTAGAGAACAGTTGTCCTATTGCCAGTCCTGAAAATATTGTTTTCGGTGTTTAATTTGAATCATTAATTTTTCCAATGAATTATGTAATTGGATTAGTAAGTATTATCTTTATAAATTGCATGCGTTCTAATAAATTGAAATATGAGAATAAGAGAAACGACTTTAGATGATATTGAGCTTTTAATAAAGCTCAGATTAGACTCTATCATCATGATAGGAGCTGAATTGTCTGACGAAAATAAACATATACTTAGAATTCAATTAGATAATTATTATCGAAAACATATTCTTTTAGGGGATTTTATTGCTTTTCTTGCAGAAGATGAGCATCGGATTATGGCAGCAGCGTTCATGGTCATAGGAGAACGACCATCGGGAATATCTTTTATTACAGGAATAACCGGAACTATACTAAATGTAATCACTTATCCTGAATTTAGGAATAATGGATATGCAACATTACTTATTAAATCATTGATTCATAAAGCAAAAAGACTTAATGTTACGGCTATTGATCTTAATGCCACTCAAATAAGAGAAAAGGTATATCAGCATTTAGGGTTTGCACCCATTGAAGATACTGCTATGCGTTTGATATTGTGATATTAAAAAGATTGGTCAATTATTTTTCTTGAAAGAAAGGTAGCTGAATGTTTTCTGTTCTTTGGAAATATATTGTTTTCTAAAGTGTGAATATCTATAAGCATTATTTATCTATAAAATTGTAGCGACAAGGTAGTCGTTGAACAACTTCTTTTTTTTTGATACAGAGAAATTGCGGTGAGCATTGAACCGTTTTAGAACTAAGAGACCCACTTTTCGTGTACTCACCTCATCCGGGAATGGCATTATTGTATCAATAGCAGGAATAGTGGGCTGATATATCAATACTTTTTGTCTCACAACAATTTGATACCCCCAGCCATTTTCTGATTGAAATATTTCCAATTCAGCTTTTGGCTCTTCTTCATCCTCAATTGTGATAATCGAGTGATGAAGAAGAATGATGATTAGCAATAACAGTAAACTAACCCAGAATATGCCTTTTCCGGTTTTAATATTCGTCATCATCATATTCGTATGGTCGAAGTTCCCAAATATCATCGAAACGAAAAGTGCTGCTTTTACCTATTACAACAAAACCTTTGCTTCCACTCGAAAAAGAAGCTGTTGCTGTGCGTGGAGCACCTTTAAATTTTGCAACTTCTTTCCACATATCAATAGCTGGAGTATATCTCCAAGAATTAGTACGTAAATCAGGGGTTCCACCGCATGTCAAGTAAGCCTGTCCGTCAATAACAAAAGAAACTCCATAGACACGTACGATACTATTATACTTATTGTCATAAGAGTCATCTGACGTATCGGTAATATCACGGAGTTGAATCCAACGTTGTTGAGTAGGATCGTATTTCCAGAAATCTTTAACGTATTCTCCATTATTAAATCCTGTACATACATAAGCAATATTATCAATTACAAAGCTAGTGGCTCCCCGGCGTTTGCTGCCTCCCAAACTGACGATCTGTTCCCATTTGCTATTTTGTGGATCGTAAACATAGAAATCTTTCAGATAGTTGCCATCATAGCCGCTACCTATATATCCTTTGTCAGATAATTCGAATGCTGTAGCATCATTGCGTGCGCTTCCCGGAAAATCAGTTTTTTGTGTCCATTTATTCGCCTCCGGATCATATTCCCAGAAATCTTTATAATACTCTTTACCATCAAATCCTGTACCAAAGCATCCCCTCTCATTAACAGAAAATGCAACGGCAGCACTACGCGGAGAACCGGGAAAAGTGGCTTTTTGTGTCCAAGAGTTTTGTTCCATATCATATCCCCAAAGATCATTCAGATGCTTTCTTGCATCATAACCACCAGTCAGGTATCCTTTATTGCCAATAGTAAATGAAGTTGCTTCGCTACGTGCCAGTCCGTCAAAATCAGATACGCGATGCCATTTTCCCATTAGAATCTCGTCTTCGTCGTCATTACTGCAAGAGGTTATGATAACTGGAAGCATTGTTATCAGAAATACTAAGAATTTTTGATGTTTCATTATTTAATATTTATTGTTTATGAGATACAAAAGAACATGGCTTTGACGTGTTCAGCAAATATAATCGGCAAGTGGCCGGAAATGTTCCGCAAACGTTGATTATCAAGCCATGAAATGGATTTACTTTGTTCAGTCTACATCTTACCACCTCAAAAGCCATGTTACAGGAAAATATAGGCTGATTAGCGGATTTAAATTGTGTATTTCAGAGGTTATGCTGTCTTTTACCGTCAAAAAACATAATATGTATAAACCGTTATTTTTCGTTTGTCTTGCCCTATTATCATCAGTGTTATTATCATGCTATGATGATAACAATACTTTTGGGGATAAATGGGTTAATTCTGAACTTCGTAGTATTGTATGGATACAAGTACCATTATAACGACTGCTGTTTTGATTGATTCTTTGGAAACATCCGGTAAACATGTTGTCTTAGCTGGGAAATATACTCATCCAGTATGGGGAAGTGTTTCTGCTACCGGATACATTCCTTATTTACGTCCGTCTTATTCTACAGAAGCGAATGAAACAGTGCAGTTTGACTCTTTGACATTGGTACATTCCTGTAATAAGACCTTTGTCGGTGATACCACTTTACAACAAAAATATGCAATTCACTTACTTACAGAAAAGGTTGTGTTGAATGAAAATGGATATTTATATAATAATTCATCATTTGCTTATGATCCTGAACCGTTAGCGGTTTACTCTTTTTCGCCGAGACCTAACGCATCTGAAAAGATGGAGATACGCCTGCCTGATAATTTGGGGAAGGATTTGCTTAGTCGTTTCCACAACCATGATGAAGCCGTTTCGGACAACCATTTCGAGGATTATTTTAAAGGTTTCGTCATAGTGCCCGATGAACAGCAATGTCATTCGCTATTAGGTTTTCAGGTGGCAGATTCATTGTCCGCTATGATATTACATTATCATATAGAAAGTGCGTATGAAAATCATCAAAAAATAGTGTTCTCACCCAATAAGGAAACGCAGTTTAATCAATTGAAACATGACAGGAAAAACACTCCTATGGAGCCTTATCCTTGGACAAATTTAGAGATACCTTCTGACAAATTAGGAAACAAAGGAATTCTGTTTTCCGGCATCGGATGGTACACTCGTCTTGAATTTCCTTATCTTAATAATATCATGGAACAGGGTAAATATGTGCATATCGAGCAAGCAATCTTAAAAATATATCCTGAAGTTGGAACATATTCGGACTATAATGTATTACCGGACAGCACTTTTTATATATAGCAGACGAGAACAACGTTGTTACCGATGCAGTGAAAGACTATTTGGGAGAACAGGAACAATCGGGGAAGTTGATAAAAGACGACCTTTTCTTCGGAAACACGTATTACTATTTTGATATCAGTCAATTCATGCAAAAAGGAGTTAGGTGCTTCGGGGAAAAATAAACATAATCTCCAGTTGGTCTTCAATAGTGATGATTACACCAAGACATTGAAAAATATGACTTTTAGTGATTCAAATGGACAATATCCAATTACTCTCCAACTAAACTATAAAATATACGAAAGCTATTAACTATATATCATTCTTTTTATTGATAACATTTAAAGCGCAAGCACAAAATGTTATGACCTCTTCACCTTATTCCATGTTTGGTATTGGAGAATTGGAATCTGGGTTATATGGTCAAAATGCCGGAATGGGAGGTGTTGCTTACGGAATGAGAAATAGTATGCTAATAAACATAGAGAATCCCGCAGGATTAACCGCATTGGACAATAAACGCCTATTGACCGATCTTTCTACATTTGTCAAGAATGAATCCTATACTTCCGGGAATAAGTCCAATGAGGCTTTTACGGGTAGCTTCTCTGGGCTAGTATTTGGGGGACGTGTCATCCCCCGATGGTATATGGCTGCAAGTCTGACCCCTTATAGCTCTGTGTGGTATTATTTTCAGTCTATCCAACCGATAGAAGGAAATCCGCATGAAAATTACACCAGTACATTCACTGGAAGCGGAGGAGTTTCGAAGGTTAGTTTATCTAATGCCTACCTTCTATCCCAACATTGGTCATTGGGACTGAATCTTTGTTACTTGTTCGGTGATATTGTTCAGACAGAACGACAGGGTAGCCTGACCGTTGATAAAAAAATGCATGCACGGTCATTTTATGCTAATTTGGGTATTCAGTATCATCGCTCAATAAATCATGATTTATCCTATGTTATAGGGCTGTCTATGGGTATCGCCAGAAATTGGATGTCTATAATGAGCAGTCCTTATCGAACGGCGATGCAACTACCGACAAGAAACAAAAGCCGCAGAAACAGAGTTTACCTCAATATTTCGGTATAGGAACATCTTTGAAGTATAAGAAATGGGAGTGTGCACTGGATTATGCTTTTCAACAATACGGTTCTTTGTCATCAGTAGACAGCCGTATTAGATTTCAAGATGTAAGCAAATGAACATTGGCATCTGTTATTTCCCTAATGGTTTCCCAAATGATAATTTCTGGAAACGGGTATCCTATAAAGCAGGAGTAAATCTGGCATCTTCTTATATGGAGATTAACGGCAATTCAGGACTTTCAATGCGAATTAATGCTGGTTTGGGATTACCGGTTTTTAAAGGGAAAGTTAATGTCGGTGTATTTTATGACCGGATGCGTCTAAAAAAGGAGTTTTGGACAGAGACGTGATAGGTGCCACTGTCACTTTAACTCTTTATGAGATATTTTCGCGAAGAAAACTCAAATAGAGAGACTAAGTAATGATTAAAAAATAAGTTGGTAATCTGACGAAGATAAATAGCCTTGATAAATGATAATTTAGCGGTGATTAAAAATAGCATTTTTTTCGATGCAAATAAAAAATAAGTTCTCGTTTAATGACCAAGTTGTTTTTGAGTGTTACTAGACGGGATATTTGCATAAAGAATGCAGTATTATGAGTATCATTCCATTTCCTCTATAAAGAGCAAGGACGATTCACCGCCTATTTTATCCGTTTCGTCGGTTGATTTAAAGTTGAGAGTAGGAATGAATCATCTTTGTGAGATCATTAAAACAATAGGCAATAATGTTACGAACGACAAAAAATGAATTATTTATCGGATTCACAATCTCGGTGATTCTTTCCCTCTTTGCTAATTTTGCATTGATAATGCAACACTATGAGCTGATAACAAACTCACCAGCCGGTGATATTGCCATTAAATAGGGAAAAATCGAATTATGGTTTCCTCTATTATGGCTTTTCTTCTTTTCTTTTGTACTATTCATTCTGTATAGATGGATATATAGATTAGGAATCGGAAGATTCCATAAAGAAGTGAAGACATTAGGCTTGGCAACCGGAATTTGTCTGCTTGTTGCTTGCGGATTGTATAAGGCATTTCCTTTTATACGTAAAAGTGTTATGACACAACTCAATTCAGGTTCTTTTTATGTAACAGAGCAGGCAGTTAGTCTGTCAAGGGCTTGGACTAGCACAACTTCTACAATCGAAAAACAGGATACGCTTACAAATGCTTCCTCTGACAGAGTTCATAGAGATGTAGTAGGAGCAATTACCGTAACATCCAATTCATACCCATTAATAATAGAACATATTTTCATCTCGCTGACAGTTTTGTTGACTATGCTTCTTGTTCATCTTTTTGATAAAAAAACAGAAAATGAAGCTGGAATATGAAAAAATGAAAGTCAAGCAACTGCAAGGCTCTTACAATGCACTAATGGGACAGATTAATCCGCATTTCTTTTTCAATTCCCTAAACGGGCTTAATTCTTTGATTCGGGCAGGAGAACAGGAGAAGACACTTGAATACTTGGAGGGGTTATCGAATGTATTCCGATATATTTTACAGAGTAATCATAAGACATTGGTTTCTCTTGATGAGGAATTGCGATTTGTTAAGGCTTATACTTACTTGTTGGGTGTAAGATATGAGCATAAATTATTCTTTTCTATTCAGGTGGAGGATACTTATCTGATAAAAGAACTGCCTATTCTTAGCCTGCTTCCTCTGATTGAAAATGCGGTTAAACACAACGTTATCAGTAAACAGCATCCTTTACAGATTAAGATTTATACTAAACCCGACAATTGGCTGGTGATATTGAATTCTATCCGACCAAAAATAGAAGAGCCTATTGGACATGGAATAGGACTAAAGAATCTTCGGGAACGTTATCAGGTGTTGACTGGTAGAAATATACAAATATCAAATGCCAATGGTTACTTTGAGGCATTTCTTCCTTTATTGAATTGAGTGGCATGAGAAATAATAGTAATAACATGAAAGCAATTATTATAGAAGACGAGACAGCCGCAGTAAGTAGTTTGAAAACTGTTCTACGACAGAATTCAATGGTCGATATCGAAGTGATTGCCGAACTGGAAAGTATTGAGGATAGCGTGGCGTGGTTCCAGTCATCCAGACAACCGGATATTATTTTCATGGATATTCATCTGGCAGATGGATTAGCTTTTAAAATTTTTGAGCAAGTAAATATTGAAGCTCCTGTTGTGTTTACTACTGCTTATGATGAATATGCTTTACAGGTCTTTCAGGTAAGCAGCATCGATTATCTGCTGAAACCGATAACACTTGTTTCTTTAGAGCATGCTTTGGATAAATTCATGCTCTTTAATTCCATAGAACGGGAAGAACATATCCGACAAACCAATACCGCTATTCGAAACCGAAACGATGTAAAGAAGTTGCTGATGATGCTTGCCGATAAGTTTTATCCGCTTCCGGTAGAAGATGTTTTTTACTTTTATACTGCTAAGGAAAAGGTAATAGCCTATACTCTTGACGGTAAAAAACATCCGGTAGACCGTACTCTGGACATGCTTAGTGAACAATTGGATAAGCAACATTTCTTTCGTGCCAATCGTCAATTTATCATATCCCGCAAAGCGATTAAGGATATAGACATTTGGCTCGGTAACAGGCTTTCAGTGAATTTACTATTGCCTATTCCGGAACGTATCATTATAAGTAAGGTAAAAACGCCTGTATTTAAAAAATGGCTTATGCAAGAGGAGGGGTAAGTAAGTTCGTTCACCTCCTCTTATTACCTTCTTCACTCACGAATAATTCTCACTCATCGGTGTTTAGCTTTAGTTAGCAGATATTTCCCCTTAATTTGTAGTAGATATAAACAACAATAAGAAGGATAGTATGCTTAATGTATCACTTTCGATGGGGATGTTGCAACGCTTAATATGCTAATGGAACATCTGGAGAAAATTGAAAAAAGCCTTGACCGAAGTCAATGAGCAATTGTATGCAAAAGAACTGGTAAGCCCATTTTCCTTCGTGAAGGAAACCGTATCATTCGTTTACACCCGGATGAAATTTTATATGTGGAAGGATATGGTGATTATGTAAGAGTACATCGTACAAATAGTAAATCTCTACTCTCGCAGAGTAGTCTGAAAAGTTTCGAGGAGTGTCTTGAAGGAAACGATTTTTGCCGTGTGCATCGTTCCTATATTGTTTCATTATCTCATATTGATTATATTGAACGGAAAAGAATTCGGATTGTGAGTATAAATACGCTTATTCCGATAAGTGATTCTTACCTACCTACTTTAATGGGTAAACTGTGTTTGCAAACATAATTTCTCTCCATTGGCTGTGCAGCATTGAGTTTATATATTTGAATAATTACATTAAAAAAAATCTTATGATTGACAAAATGAAAAAAAGAAATCAGAAATGAGCGGGTTAGTATTATTAC
>JAJQAY010000060.1 GCA_021203515.1 Bacteroides sp.
TAGACAAATATTGTCTTTACGGTACACACAAGATTAAAACAGACAATTCCGTAATGATTTATGCGAAAAGATAACTCAAAAGTCTTCCTGCTCGTCCTTTTAGGAATGTTGACGGCATTCGGCCCTTTCGTCACCGACATGTATCTGCCCACTCTTCCTACTATGGGGAGTTATTTCAATACTACTTCCTCTATGGTACAATTGGGGATTACTGCCAGCATGATAGGCCTGGCAGTAGGTCAAATATTCTTCGGCCCGTTGAGCGACCGCTACGGCAGACGCATGCCGTTGTTGGTGGCAATGTGGCTGTTCATTGTCTCTACTCTGTTCTGCGTATTTGCACAAGACATCTATCAGTTTGTCACTTTCAGGCTGATACAGGGGATAGCCGGGGCGGGCGGCATTGTCATTGCGCGTTCGGTGGCAGCAGATAAGTATTCGGGTAAGGAGTTGGCGAAGATGCTGGCGGTTATCGGGACCATCAATGGAGTGGCGCCGGTGGTGGCTCCCATTATCGGAGGAATGCTTACGGAGGTCGTCGGGTGGGAAGGTATCTTTTGTATTCTGCTCGGACTGGGTGTGCTGTTGCTCGTGGGCAGCTATTGTTTTCGGGAGTCATTGCCTTTGGAACACCGTTCGGCAACAAAGTGGAGCGATACGCTCGGCAGTTTTAAAGTAGTGTTGCAAGACAGCCAATACGTGTTTTACGTATTGCAAATGGCGTTTGCGCAAGGAGTATTGTTTGCTTATATCTCTTCTTCCCCTTTCATCGTGCAGCAACATTACGGCTTTTCACCGCTGGCATTCAGCTTATGCTTTGCTGTCAATGCGGTGGCGATAGGGGTAGCGGCAGCTATGTCCGTCAAGTTCCGCCGCCCGGTCAGTTGCACGCTGATAGGCTGCATCGGAATACTGGTGGCGTCGGTGGGGGAATGTGCAGTTCTGATGGCAGGATGTAGTTTCTGGGTTTACGAATTATTCCTGTTGGCGCTCCTGTTTATGATGGGGTTGACGTTTATGTCGACCACTACGCTGGCTATGGAGTGCCAACGCAGCAATACCGGAACGGCTTCCGCTTTGTTGGGCGCCGTCTGTTTTGCCTTCGGCGGCATTGTATCTCCGCTCGTAGGACTTGGAAACATCCTTTCGTCCACAGGAATTATCTTTGTAATCAGTGCTTGCTGCTCGCTCGGTTGCATCCTTGTAGCTTTGGGCAGAAGGCGGGCGCGGCTTTATTTCGCATTCAGCACGTCCCAGAACCGTTGAGGCAGATAGATGTTGGGCACATCCGCCGCTCCACGAAACAGCGGTGCTATCTCGGCAGGTTTGAATCCCGCGATGCCGCAACCTATCTCGGTGACGAGAAAGATGGTGTCGGGGTGTGCCTGGGCAAAGCGGATAAACTCGTCCACATAAGGCTTGATGTTTTCCGGACCGCCGTGCATGGTGGGGATGCCGTAAGTCTGTCCCTGCAGGCCGGTTCCCTGTCCCCAGATGGCTCCCCATTTGCGCCATGCCAGTAGTGCGGCTCCGCCACCGTGTGCTCCTTCAAGATTGCTGCCGAATACGAATATCTCATTCGGTTTCAGTTCGGTAATTCTGTTTGAGGATACTCTTGCTTCCATATGCTCTTGGGTTTATTGGTCAGATACAAAGATAAATAATACATCGCAATATCGGTCATGAACTTATCACTTTAGCAAATGAATTCTGCCCTCCTAGCTAACCACTGTTGCAATTATCTGGATAGTTAAAATCAGGAATACCATAGCGATAGGATAAACCGTGGCATAGGCTACGCTCGGAATGTTGCTGTCCGTCATGGAGTCGGCTGCCGCAAGTCCGGGCGTACTGGTCATACCACCGGTGATGGTTCCCAATAAGTCGAGGATACTGATTTTGAAGGCCAACCGTCCAACGAACACAGCCACCAGCATCGGCACTATCGTAATAGCTGCACCCACTCCGAACATCAGCCAGCCGCTTTCCTGAAATGTAGCTACAAGGTTCTTTCCTGCCGATGTTCCTACTTCGGCGAGGAACAATAGCAATCCCAACTGCCGTAGCAACTGGTTGGCCGGGCCGGACATAGACCACAGGATAGGCCCAGTCTTGCCGATAGCACTAAGGAATAGAGCGACAATCAGAATACCCCCCGTCAGTCCCGGAGAGAAAGAGAGACCGCCGGGGAACGATATGTTCAGTTTGCCGAACAACACGCCCAACACGATACCCATAGCAATAGGGAAGAAGTCGGTATCGGACAGCTTCTTGGCGTTGTTGCCCAACAACCGTGCCAGTCCTTTCAACCCTTCCTTCTCGCCGACTACCATCAGTTTGTCGCCAAACTTCAGTGTCAGGTCGGGCGAGGGTGACAGGTCGATACCGCTTCGGCGGATGCGTGTCACCGTACAGCCGAAGTTCTTCATCAGGTTCAAGTCGCCTAACTGCTTGTTTATAATATCCTTTTTTGTCAGCAACAGAGACTCTATCTCTTGTGTGTCTACTAACGGCAGTTCGCCTTCTTCGCGTTCACCCACAAGGGTTGCCAATTGGTTCAGGGCTTCTTCGCTGCCCACAGCTTGTATGTAGTCATTTTCATGAAGCACAGTGCCGGCTATTGGAATGGAAATCTGCTCGTCGTGCTTCAGGCGGGAGATAACCGCGCCCGTCACGGCACGCGCATTGATTTGCATCAGGCTGCGGCCGAATACCAGCGGATTGGTGACCCGGTAAATGCAGGTGTTCAGTTCGGGGAACTGTCCGCGCCTTTCTTTTTCCAGTCGGCGGGCCTCCTGGTCGAGGTCGACGTGCAGGATGCGGGGGAGCAGCTTCACAAACAAGATGACGCCGATTACTCCGAACGGGTAGGCGATACCATAGGCAATGGATGCCAGCGGAGAGTTTGTACTGTCGATGGCTA
Source organism: Bacteroides sp. (assembly GCA_021203515.1). Classification (GTDB taxonomy): domain Bacteria; phylum Bacteroidota; class Bacteroidia; order Bacteroidales; family Bacteroidaceae; genus Bacteroides. The sequence continues at coordinate 2,924 of JAJQAY010000060.1, forward strand.
CGGCAAGACCCGGCGTACTGGTCAGTGCGCCCGCTATCAATCCCACGACGCTCGGTGTGTCGATGTCGAAAGCATATTTCAGTCCTACAGCCGTCAAGGCAGCGGAGCAAATAATCAGCAGCGTGATAATGATAAGTGTTTTCCCTTTGCTGCGGAACGAGTCGAAGAAACCCGGCCCCGCCTGGATGCCGATGGTGAAGATGAACAGCACCAATCCGAAGTTTCCCAGTTCTTTAGGGATAATGACGCCGAAATGCCCGAAGAGCAGGGCGATGAAGATTACTGCGGAAACATCCAGTGATAGTCCTTTGATTTTAATTCTTCCCAACATGAAGCCAAGGGCCACAATGAGGAAAAGGGCGAAATAAGAGGAGTTTAAGAGGTCGGTAAACATATCATTCAGTGTTCTTAGGTTTTTCAGCGAACAAAGGTAATGCAAAAAAGTTAGATAGAAAAAGTATTATTTATCTTTGCGGCAACTAAAACTCCTAAGATGTGATTTTTATGGAAATAGATTTGACAATCCCTGCTTTGCTGTTCTCGGCCATATCGCTCATTATGTTGACATACACCAACCGTTTTCTGTCTTACGCCGGGCTGGTGCGTACCCTGAAAGAACAGTATCTTGAAAATCATTCGTCCGTGACGGCGGCACAGATTGCCAACCTTCGGAAGCGCCTTTACCTGACGCGCGCCATGCAGGTCACCGGTATCGGCAGCCTGCTATTGTGCGTCGTCAGTATGTTCTTTATCTATATACAGCTCTATCTTGCATCCGTCTATATCTTCGGTCTGGCCCTCGTCTTGCTGATTATCTCACTGGCGATTTCGGTCTACGAGATTTATATCTCCGTCAAGGCGCTGGAACTGCATCTGAAGGATATGGGCGAATAAGGGCCGTTCTTTCGTGTAAGGAGCTATTTATCCAATTCTTTCAGCAACTCTTCTACGGCAATCTTCAGTTGCGTATCTTCTCCCTTCACAATCATTTCGGGGGAGTTGGCAACTTTGATGTCCGGTTCGAGCTGTGTGTTTTCCAGATAACTTCCGTCCGGCAGCCGATAGCCGATAACCGGGATACCGAATACCAGAGACGGGTCTTGCAAGTGCTTCCACGATACACTCGTCATGGTGCCCGGAACGGGCATATCTACTAACTTGCCAAACTTCTGATGGCTGTACACCCACGGTGTGCCGTGTGCATTGGAGTAGTTGGCCTCGCATGTCGGCATGATGGACGGCTTGTTCCAGCGTCGGCTGGGCATGTCGCACGCTTCGCGGCCGCGAACCACCTGCGTAAAGTATTTCTTGCCGCTGAACAGTATTTCTATATCTTCGTGCAGGCGTCCGCCGCCATTGAAACGTGTGTCGATGACGATGCCTTCGCGGTTGTTGTATTTTCCCAGAATGTCCGAGTAAACAGAGCGGAAACTGTCGTCGCCCATTGACTCGATGTGCACATAGCCTAGGCGCCCATGAGACCATCTGTCCACGTCCGCCGCACGCTGTTTCACCCAACGGGTGTAGAGCAGGGAGTTGAGCGCAGCATTGCTGACGGGGATTGTCACTTCTTCCCAGCGTTCCTTAGTCTGCGGGTTGTAGAAGGAAACGAGGGTTTTCTTCTTTGCCTTATTATTAAGTAAGGTATAGTAATCCATTTCCGGAGTGATTTCCGTGCCGTCTATCTTTTCGATGACGGTGCCGGCTTTCACTTTCGTGTCGGCATTGTCGAACGGGACTTTCTCTATCACTTCGGCAATGAGCATACCTTTGCCGGAGTAGTTCCAGTCGAAAAGCAGTCCCAGGCTGGCGGTAGGTTCGCTTTGTCCGGTGGGGTAGAAGCGACCGCCGGTATGCGATACGTTCAACTCGCCCAACCATTCGCTCAGCAGTTCGGCAAAGTCGTAGTTATTGTCGATGTGCGGCAGGAGCTTGCGGTAGGCGGCCGTCATGGCATCCCAGTCCACGCCGTGCATGTTGGTGTTATAGAAACGCTTTTGCTGCTGCTTGTATATGTGGTCGAACATGTAGTTGCGTTCGGCGCTCAAGTCCATTTTTACGTTGGCGTGATAGCTGACAGGCTTTAACTCGTTGGAAGTCATATCCATCTTCTGCATCGTTTTGCCGCCTAGCAGGAAGAGGTTCTTCCCTTCCTTGTCCAGTTGCATGGAAGCCCAACCGGCATCCATCTTATGGAGCAGCTTGGTTTCTTTCTTGCGGAGGTTCATCTTCCACAGGTCATAGCCGCCCTCAAAAGCGGCAAGGTAATAGAGCGTTTCACCGTCTTTGGAGATAATCGTGCTGCCCATATCCGATGAATTGGGCGTCAGGCGTACAACGCGGTCTTCTATGTTCTTCAGTTCTACAACGATGTCCTTTGTTTCAGGAGTTTCGTCTTTATCGGCTTCTTTCTTTTTATCTTTCCCTTTGTCGCCGTCCTTTTCTTTGGCTTTCTTCTGCTCCTTTTCCAGTTCTTTGCGCAGCTCGTAATCCTCTTTGCTCAGGCGATATTTGTCGTAAGCGTCCTGATTGAGGAATATCAGCATAGCATCGTTCTGTGAGTTCCATGAAGCATGGGCACGCATGCCGTAGCGTTCCGTCGAGAAAAGGATGGCGTTGCCGTCGAGGGCGAAGCGGGGCGAACCGCTCATGTAGCCGCTATTGGTCAGATTGATGATTTCACTGTTACCTTGCGCGCTGACAAGACCTATGTCGGAATACGGGTCGTGCCGGTTACCGATAAATTCGAGGGTGAACCATTTGCCGTCGGGCGACCAGGCATAGTCGAAGTCGCCACCGGTGCTGTACCAAGTGGAGCCGTCCGTAATCTGGCGCACTTTCTTTGTTTTAAGGTTGAGCACCATCAGTCGGTTGCGGTCTTCGATGAAGGCCAGTTCTTTTCCGTCCGGTGAGAATTGCGGATAAGCACGCTCTACGGTGGTGGAAGGTAGTAATATTTCTTCTTTTATAAGGGTAGCATTCGGGAAATTGGGGTCAGCCTCCCGGGCTATTTTGGCGAGACAGAGTTGCCAGTTGCCGTTGCGCTCGGTGGCATAGGTAAGGGTACGGTTGTCCGGGCCGAAGGAAAGGCCGGCTTCGCGGGCAGCCGTGTGGGTAATCTGTTTAGTGGTGGCATAGTCTGCCGAGGTCACGAACACTTCACCGCGAACGATGAAAGCAATCTGCTTGCCGTCCGGTGAAACGGTTGCCGAAGTCGCTCCGTTGGTATAGCTCAAATTGGCTATCCGGGGCTGGTCGTCGCGGGTAATCTCTATTTGTACTTTCTGCGGGGCGGAACCGTCTTGTTGGGTATAAATCTCTCCGTCATATCCGTAGCACAGTGTTCCGTTGTTGCTGGCGGAAAGGAAGCGCACCGGGTGAGTCTTGAAGGAAGTCACTTCTTTTACAGACTGCGGCTGGGCTAGCGGGAAAGAATATACGTTGAACGAACTGCCGTTGCGCTCGCTCAGGAAGTACAAGGCTTGTCCGTCCGGCGACAGTACGGGGTTGCGGTCTTCTCCTTCGCGCTGGGTCAGGTTGGTATGTTTACCAGTTTTTGCATCGTACATCCATACGTCGCGCGTGATAGAAGAAGTATGGTGTTTCCGCCATTGGTCTTCAAAGCCCTTCTGGTCTTGATAGAAAAGCGGTCACCCGTCTTGTCAAAGCAGACGGCTTCGGCGGGAGTGCCCAGTACTTGTTCCGTGCGTCCGCCCGTGGCGGGGACTTTATAAAGTTCGGTCATGGTACTTCTTGGGAAGAGTGCGCTGCTTGCCGGGTCTTGAATGGCGGCCGAAAACAGGATATATTTGCCGTCGGGCGTAAATGCGGACGGTATTTCTCCTGCCGAGTGCGTTGTCAGCCGTTGGGCTGCTCCGCCGTCGGCAGACATTATGAAAACATCGAAGTTTCCGTGTCGGTCGCTGGCGAAAGCAATTTGCTTGCCGTCCGGCGACCATATCGGGTTCGCTTCATAAGACTCTTGGGTAGTCAACCGTGTAGCCGTACCTCCTTTGGCAGGTACTTTGTAAATGTCGCCTTTGTAGCAGAATGTAATTTCTGTACCGTCGGGTGATATTTGGATGTCGCGTATCCATAGCGGGGTGGCTGCATAGCCTGTCAGGGTGGTGAAGCCTAGTGCAATGTAGATAAGTGCTTTCTTCATGAATTTCGATTGATACTATATTACTTGATAGTTGCAAATGTAATAATTATATTCCAAAGCTAACAGTCTGTCAAGTATTTATCGATGTTTTTCTTCTGCCGAAGTGCAATATATTGAATTTCTTATTGTATTTTTGTTCTTTAGAAACACTTTGAGTTGACCTGAAAATATGAAATTAAATACGATTATTCCGGTACTCTTCAGACGTTGGGTACTGTGCTTGCTGCTATTCGCATTCTTCATTCAGGCTAGAGCTTCTTCACTGATGCCGTCTGTCACCAACTATCTGGCAAAAGAATATGGAGCAGGTTGCCAGAATTGGGCTTGTACCCAGGATGAAAATGGCAGAATGTATTTCGGCAACAGTTACGGTCTATTGGTATATGACGGCTATTGTTGGATGCTTCATAGAGTGCCGGGGAATCATATTGTGCGTTCGGTTTTTATTAAGGACGACCGTATTTATGTGGGAGCTTTCGAGGAATTTGGTTATTTCGACTACTCGGATACGGGTGAACTTCAATATCATTCTCTGCGTAAGTATCTGAAAACTTTCCGATGGAGAATAATGAAATCTGGAATATTGTAGAACAAGGCGGTACAATCTATTTCCAGTCGTTCAGTGCATGGTTCTCGTTCGACGGGAAAATGGTGCGTGTCTGCCGCAACCGGAAATGCCAACCTCTTTACTTTTATACCCAGAATGACCATATTTATTCGCAGATGATTGATGACGGTTTTTATGAATTTGACGGTAAGGACTTTCATCTTCTTTTTCCGCGCAGTAAAGTTAACAATGACAATATTGTAGCATTATTGCCTGATAGGGAGGATAGCTTCCTGATGGTAACGGAGAATAGTGGGTTGTTTCGTTATGATGGTACCATCGAAACATGGAAAACGGATGTGGATGCGGAGCTGAAACGGCAGCGCGTGAACCGTGCCGTGATGACTAAGGACTCGACATTGATGGTGGGAACAGTTTTGAACGGCATATACGCCATTGATCGTAAAGGACATTGCTTGTGGCATCTTAATCTGGATAATCGTTTGGATAATAATACGGTGTTGGGCTTGTTCTGCGATAAGGATAATAATATTTGGGTGGCATTGGACGATGGCATCGCGTACATTCACTATAGTTCACCCGTGACGTTGCTGACTCCGGCTAACCATGAAATAAAGCTGGGGATGGTATATGATATAGCCCGTAGGGGAGATTGTTTCTACCTGGCAACCAATCAGGGTATATATGAGTTCAATCAAGTAACCGGCGAATTGCACCTGCTTCCTCACACCGAAGGGCAAAACTGGTATGTGAAGGATATAGACAACCAACTCTTTGCCGGGAATAATGCCCATACTCTGCTAATCGAAGACAATGGAAAAATCACGGTAATAGGTAATACCAATAGTAGTACGTGCCTGATAAAATGCGCCATTTACGGTGAAGAAATATTGCTGGAATCGTCTTACGCCAACCTCCGCATTTATAAGAAGAAAAACGGGCAGTGGACTTTTTCGCACGTGATAGACGGTTTTATCACACCGATAAAGCATCTGGAGGTTGACCAAAGCGGCACAATCTGGGCTAGCCGTATGTATCAGGGAGTTTATAAGATTGTACTGACAGACGACCTGTCGGCAGCAAAAAGTGCCAATCATATCTCTCATTTGGGCTTGGAGTCCATCGCCGGTCCTATTCATGTAATGAAGATAAGAGGCCGTATTGTCTTTTCCAGCTCTAATGGTTTCTATACCTATGATGATATAGCCCAAAAGATTGTTCCTTTTCAGAAGTTGAACACCATTTCGCCTTATATAAGGAATGCACATTCGGTAGTGCCCGTCACGAACGACCGTTTTTGGCTGTCCGGCTCGCATGAGTATGCTTTGATTGATTTTCAGGGTGGAGAGTATACGGTGAAACAGCGTATTCTTATTGAACTTTTCGGCTCACCCTGCATTGAAAACTATAACAACGTGTTTGTCGATAACGATGTGGTGTACTTTAATCTGAATAACGGAATTGCACGCTACGATAAGACCGTAGGTAAGGTCAGTTCCACTTTGGGAGATGCGTTTTCCTTATATTCGGTCATTTGCTCCTCTGCCGATAAAAGGGAGAAACGTCTGCCTTTGATAGGGGATGTGAAACTTGAAAGTAACTATCGGGATTTGTTGTTTCAGGTAAGTTTGCCACATTACGATAAACTGCCGGTGTACTTCCGCTACACCTTGCAAGGTCCAGGTATGAAGCTGACCTCCAATCTTAGGGAACCTGAAATCCGTTACGGTAGTTTGGACTATGGGAGCTATGTTTTCCGGGTGGAGGCTTATACTGACTTGAAGCAGAAGGTGGGAGAAGTGGAGTATCATTTTACGATAGCGCGTCCATTCTATCTTTCCTATTATGCTATTCTGTTTTATATTCTGGTTTTCATGGCATTGATTTATTTCTTCTCCAAGTGGCGTGCCAATCGTGCTATGACTAAAAAGCGGAAAGAGTATGAGGCAGAGCAAGTGCAACAGAATATTAAATTGCACGAGCAGGAACGGCTGATTGCCGTGCAGCAACAACAACTGCTGGAAGTTGAGTTGTCGGCAAAGAGTAAAGACCTCGCCAGTATGGCATTGGGCGTCTTTGCCAAGAATGAAGTTCTTGAAAAACTACGCACTGCCGTGCAGGAACTGCTGGTAAAAGGGCAATATGGTCGTAAGAACCTGGAAGTCCTGTTGAAACTTATCAATGAAAACATCGAAACTCAAGAGTTCTGGGATGTATTCCAGAGCAATTTTGACCTGATTCACGGAAAATTCTTCCGTAATCTGCGTGAACGTTATCCTAATCTTACGGCAACTGACTTACGCTTTTGCGCATTGTTGCGCCTGAACCTGTCGACGAAAGACATTGCACAAATGACTAACCTCACAATTCGGGGAGTGGAAGCTGCCCGTTATCGGTTACGTAAAAAACTGGATATACCGGATGGTACCGGATTGGTCGATTTCCTGATTGATTTGAAATATGCCCTTGCAAGAAAGATTTACATTATAATTGTCTGATTTATAGGAAGAAGTTTTGCAAAAACGTAGTAAACTGTACCCTTTTCCACTATGAACGTATTATCGTGATAGTGTCTTTTTTTTTGTCTGCGGTTAATTATTTAATTCCTTTGCTCTCGACATTAATTAACACTTAAATTTGATTTATGAGAAAGCAAATCTTGTTTTTACTGATGGTCTTGTTCTCATCTTTGCTACTTGCAGTATTGGCACAAGGAACGAAGACGGTGAAAGGAGCGGTTGTCGACCAAAACAACATTCCTGTAATTGGAGCCACGGTTATTGTAAAAGGCTCAAGTAATGGAGTAGCTACCGACCTCGATGGTAACTACATATTAAGTAATGTTCCTGAAAATGCAATGCTTTCCTATAATTATGTAGGTATGGTGCCTCAGGAAATCCCGGTAAACGGGCGCTCGATTATCAATGTTATGTTAAAAGACGATACACAACAGCTTGAAGAAGTGATTGTCATCGGTTACGGTTCGGCCAAAGCCAAAGACTTGACTGCACCGATTGATGTGGTGAAAGAGAAGGATTTCGTCAATGTTCCTACCTCTTCGCCGATGGCAGCACTGCAAGGAAAGGTGCCGGGCGTCAACATTATTAATTCGGGAACTCCCGGTGCCGGTCCTAAAGTAACTATTTGCGGTATGGGCTCTTTCGGAGATACATCCCCTCTCTATGTAGTAGACGGAATGTTCTATGACAACATTGACTTCCTGAATAATTCCGACATTCAGGACATGACTATCCTTAAAGATGCTTCTGCATCAGCTATTTATGGTGTTCGTGCAGCTAACGGTGTCGTTATTATCACGACTAAGAGAGGTGCTCGCAACCAGGATGCAAAAATCACATACAATGGTTATGTAGGTATTCAGAAGGCAACTAATCTGTTGGATATGTGTAACTCTCATGAATATGCAACCATGTTGATGGAAGCGAACGAGGCCGCTTACAGCGATATGTTTAAGAAATCCGTTGCTGCCTTTGGCGGCGACTTCAATGCTTTGCGGTTCAATGCCGATACCGACTGGTACGACGAACTCTTGCGCACAGCCATGATGACCAACCATAGTGTAAACATCTCCGGTGGCAGTGAAAAGGCAACCTATTCTACCGGTGTAAGTTATCTGGCACAAGACGGTATTATGGACGTGGAAAACTATTATCGTCGACTGAACTTCCGTGCAGCTTTGGACTATGATGCAAGAAGCTGGCTGAAAGTGGGATTTAACGGCATATTCAGTAACTCGCAACAGCAATTGCCGAATAATGTAGCCTGGCAGCAGGCATTTAACACACTGCCCATCCTCCCCGTTTTTGACGAAACGCGCGATGATGCTGTTTTCCCCGACAAATACGCATCTCCTGAACAGATAGGCTTGATGGCAAACTTCAACAACCCGGTAGCTACGGCAAACTATTATGATAACCGTAACGAAACCTATCAGGTACTGAGTGACTTCTATGCCCAGTTAAACCTTATCCCCGACAAACTGAATGTACGTTCCGGCTATAGTTATGACTATTCCGGTATTCGCGGTACGAACTTTACTCCGACTTACTATGTAGGTACCGGACAGCAGAAGAATGTCACCAGTCTGACTAAGACAAATACCAACTATTACAAATGGATTTGGGATAATACTGCTACTTATAACGACAAGTGGGGACAGCACGCCTTCACCGGTATGGTGGGTGTTTCTATGCGCCAGGAGCAGATGAAGAAACTGGAAGGAACAGCAACCAATGTTCCCGAAGGTGAGGATGTTTGGAAATATATTGCTTTGGGTAATAAAGAAGGGGCGACTGTGACAGATGACGGTTGGAAATATCGTGGTTTGTCATACTTCACCCGCCTGAACTACAATTACGCCGACAAGTATATGCTGATGTTTACTTTCCGTGCCGACGGTTCTTCCAAGTACAATGACAAGTGGGGCTACTTCCCCTCCGTAGGTGCTGCATGGGTCATCTCCCAAGAACCGTTTATGAAGAACCAGCATGTATTCGATTATATGAAACTCCGCGCAAGTTGGGGTAAGCTGGGTAATGACAAGATTGCGGCAAGTGCGGGTTTCTCAAGCATCAACAACACGCAGGCCGTATTCGGACCGAACACCGCTCTCGACGGTTATACCAATTCGAGCAACTTCAGTTGGCTAGGCTGGAAAGTGGTGAACGAAACTGATGTAGGTATCAACTTCGCTACGCTGAACAACCGCTTGAATGCAGACATCGACTGGTATTACCGCTTGACGGACAACGCCGTGATTTCTCCGAAACTCCCGATGCAGAACGAAACTATTGCAGGCAACAACGGACAAATCCTGAATTCCGGTATCGACCTCTCACTGAACTGGAACGATAAGATAGGAAAAGATTTTGCTTACAACGTTGGTGTCAACCTTTCGTATTTGCACAATGAAGTAAAGAGCCTGAAGGATAATATGAATATTATCAAGGGTGCTAAGACGGTAAACATGGTAGGTGAGAAGATGAACTCTTACTATGGCTTCAAGGTAGTAGGCGTCTACCAGACTCCCGAAGAGTGTGCCGCCGACCCGATTGCCGTAGCTAACGGACTAGAACCGGGTGACTTCAAATATCAGGATGTGAACGGCGACCATGCAATCGACGGTAACGACAAGCAAGTGCTGGGTTCTTATATCCCTGATTTTACCTATGGTTTCAATCTCGGATTTATGTACAAGAACTTCGACTTCAACCTGACGACCTACGGACAAGTGGGCGGTGAATTATGGAACAGAAAGCGGGCGTTGCGCTATGCACAGTCCAACTACAACTTTGACAAGGCACAGTACGAAAACCGTTGGACAGGCCCCGGCTCTACCAACGAACATCCGTCTGCCAAAGCGCTTATCAAAACCTGGAACGTATCGGACAGTAACAATGCTTCCTATTTCGTAGAAAGTTCCGACTATTTCCGTATCCAGAATATCACACTCGGATATTCGTTCAAGAATATCAAGATAGGCAGCTACGTGATGCCGGGCATCCGTCTTTCATTGACGGCAGACCGTCCGTTCACCACTTTCAAGGCAAACAGCTTCACTCCCGAATTGTCTGACGCAGAGGGCTGGGATACTGAAGTATATCCTTTGACTTCGACTTACACTTTCGGAGTACAGATTGATTTCTAAATTATCAAGAAACCATTAAAAACATAGAACAATGAAATTCATAAAGAAGACATTAGCATATATCCTCCCGGCTATGATGGTGCTGGGTGGCACCACTGTTTGTTCCGACTTCATCGACATCGCCCCGGAGAACAAAGTACCGGAACAGAGCGTGGACTTCACGAACAAGAACAATATGTACCAACCCGTTATCGGTGTTTACTCCAAAGTATGCACTTCGGGAATGCATTGGGCAAACGCAATACTTATGTTCACGCGCGACGGTGACGTATGGTCCGGTCGTACGGACGACCAGGGAGATGCGGTAGGCTTTAGCCGGAAATTCAATTATACAAACTCCTATTGGGCCCTTAATAATGTGTGGGTAACTTTCTACGAAATTATCCGTACAGCCAACTCTGCGTTGGAGTCTCTGGATAGCTATGCCCAATACCTTACTCCGGGAAGTAGCGATTATGACACCTATGAGTCGTATTGTGGTGAGGTGTGCACCATCCGTGCTTGGGCTTACTATCAATTAGTGACCAGTTTCGGCCCCGTTGTTATTTATCGCGATAATCTGCAAACTGACTTCCATCGCTCTAAAGTGGATGCTGTTTACAAATATATGTTGGAGGAAGACCTGGACTACGCCATCAAAAAACTGTCGCGTATGCGTCCCAACCAGATGCCGCACTTGGGTGCAGTCACCGCATTCACTGCCGAGATGCTGGCTGCCAAAGTACATCTGTTGAAAGGAGATTACGACCAAGTTGAAACTTTGACGGATGACATCATTGAGCACGGTGGATTCACCCTTTTCACCGACTATTGCAATCTTTTCAAGATACCTGGCAAGCTGTGTGACGAGTCTTTGTTTGAATGTCAGGTTACTGACTTCGGCAACGGATCGGGCGACTATATCGGTGTGGACCAGTGGTTCAATTTCCAGGGTGCTGCTGTCACGGACCCGGTGGCAGGTATCACCATCGCCGGTTGGAACTTCATCGGTTATGAGCCGGAGTTCGTGGCATGGGCCGATGCCCGGGGCGAAACATTGCGCGCCGAGACTTCATTCCTCAGAGCCGGACAATCGACCCGTGAAGGTTGGACAGTTGGCAATGCTTCCGAAACCTCTACCGACTGTTGGAACGGCAAGGCTTATCTTCCTTATGAGCAAATGACAGAGGGTCGCACGGAATACGGTTCAAATAATAATGTACGCGTTTTGCGTTATGCCGAAGTGCTGCTGATGAACTCCGAAGCCAAAATCCGTGCCGGAAAAGACGGTGATTACGGGTATAACGAAGTGCGCACCCGTGCCAATATGCCTACCAAGCTCGGGGCAACACTGGCTGACGTGCTGGACGAACGCCGCATGGAACTTTGCTGTGAGTGGGGTGTACGCTACACCGACCTGGTTCGTACCGGTGAGGCAGCTACGGTGCTCGGTCCTAAAGGTTGGACTGTGGATAAGACCTACTGGTCTTTGCCGTCCAATCAACTTGATGACCTCCCCGACCTGAAACTTGAGCCGATAGATTAATTCAGAGTATCATGAATGCGATAAGGAAAAGGATGTTTGGTATAAAATACGGGCTTATAATATTTTTATATTCAGCCTTGGCGGGTTGTGCTTCGTGCTCTTCCCGCCTGAACGAAGACGGAAAAGAGACGGGAATACCGGGTACGGAAGAGGCACGCCCTGAGTCGTTTGCTTCGGATGACGAACTGCTGGATTACATTCAGAAAGTGCATCTGAACTATATGTGGGACGGTGCGGAAGCTGTTTCCGGATTAGCGCCCGAGCGTATTCATCTGGATGGCGTTTATCCTGAAAAGGATGCGAATGTCGTGACTATCGGTGGCAGTGGATTTGGAGTGGCCGGTCTGCTAGTGGGCATTGAACGCGGATTTATTCCCCGTGAAGCAGGCGTAGAGTGCCTCACCCGGATTGCCGACTACTTGAAGCGTGCCGACCGCTTTCATGGTGTGTGGCCTCACTGGTTGCAGGGACCTTCGGGTGAAGTGAAACCTTTCGGAACCAAAGATAATGGCGGCGACCTGGTAGAGAGCTGTTTTCTGATGCAAAGCCTGCTTTGCATGCGCCAGTATTTTCGCGATGGAAACGGGCAGGAGAAGGCTTTGGCGGAAAAGATTGACGAACTATGGAAGGAAATGGAGTTCAGTTGGTATCAGAATGGCAAAGACATCATTTACTGGCACTGGTCGCCGCAGTATAATTGGGAAATGAACTTTCCGCTGGAAGGTTATAATGAAGCCTTGATTGTATATATCCTGGCGGCATCTTCACCCACCTTTCCGGTGCCGGCTTCGGCTTACCACAACGGTTGGGCACGTGGCGGTGGTATCAAGACAGATGCTGCTCCTTACGGATTGCCGTTGGAACTGAAGCATAACGGGGCGGAAGCCAAAGGCGGGCCATTGTTTTGGGCACATTATTCCTATATCGGTCTGGACCCGCGCCACCTGAGCGACCATTATGCCAATTATTGGAACGTAGTGCGTAATCATGCGCTGTCCGACTATCGGTATTGCGTGGAAAACCCCAAACAATTTAAAGGTTATGGCGAAAACTGTTGGGGGCTGGCGGCAAGCTATTCTACCAAAGGCTATGCGGCCCATTGTCCGGGCGATAACGATTGGGGAGTGATTACTCCGACGGCTGCCTTGTCCAGTTTTCCCTATACTCCTGAAGAGTCCATGCGTGCATTGAAGTACTTCTATGCAAAGGGTGATTGGATTTGGGGTAAATATGGTTTCTATGATGCATTCTCCGAGTCGGCTGACTGGACTGTACCCCACTATTTGGCTATTGACCAGTGTACAATTGCTCCGATGATTGAGAACTATCGTTCCGGCCTTCTGTGGAAGCTCTTTATGAGTTGCCCCGAAATTCAGCAAGGGTTGCAGAAGTTAGGATTTACAGTAGCGAATAGTTAATATATTAATTTATCATGAAGAAATACACATTATTATTAGCCGTCTCCTTATCCGCCCTCATGGCCGCGGCAATGCCGAAGAGGGACACACCGAAAGGCGCGCCGCAGGAGATGGACAAGTTTATAACGGAATTGATGGGCAAGATGACGCTGCACGAGAAAATCGGGCAACTCAATCTTCCGGTAACGGGTGACATTGTCACCGGTCAGGCCAAGAGCAGTGATGTTGCCGGGAAGATACGTAATGGCGAAATCGGTGGCTTGTTCAATCTGAAAGGTGTGAAGAACATTCGTGAGGTTCAGAAACTGGCAGTGGAGAACAGCCGTTTGGGCATACCGCTGCTGTTCGGAATGGATGTGATACATGGCTACGAGACGGTTTTCCCTATTCCGTTGGCACTGTCGTGCAGTTGGAATATGGAGGCGATAGAGCAATCGGCACGTATAGCCGCCATCGAGTCGAGTGCGGACGGCATTTGCTGGACGTTCAGCCCGATGGTGGACATTTGCAGGGATGCCCGTTGGGGGCGTGTATCAGAAGGAAATGGCGAAGATCCTTTCTTGGGAGCTGCTATTGCGCAAGCGATGATACGCGGTTATCAGGGCAAAGATATGAGTACCGGCAACGAGATAATGGCTTGTGTAAAGCACTTTGCCCTGTATGGCGCCACTGAAGGCGGACGCGATTATAATACGGTGGATATGAGCCGTAACCGTATGTATAACGAGTATTTCCCGCCCTATAAAGCTGCGGTGGAGGCCGGTGTGGGAAGCGTAATGACCTCCTTCAACGAAGTGGATGGCGTGCCGGCCACGGCCAATCATTGGCTGATGACCGATGTGCTGCGCAGTCAATGGGGATTTGATGGTTTTGTAGTAACCGACTACACGGCTACCTCCGAGATGATTGAACATGGAATTGGCGATTTGCAGGAAGTATCGGCACGTGCCCTGAAAGCCGGTACGAACATGGATATGGTAGCCGACGGTTTTATCGGAACATTGGAGAAATCCCTGAAAGAGGGAAAGGTGACAGAGGCTGACATCGATAAAGCTTGTCGTCGTATTCTGGAAGCTAAATACAAGTTGGGACTGTTTGCCAATCCGTATAAGTATTGCGACTTGCAGCGTGCCGAGAAAGAGATATTTACTCCGGAGCACCGCTCGGTGGCGCGCCGGATTGCTGCGCAGACCTTTGTGCTGCTGAAGAATGAGGGCGACTTGTTGCCCCTGCAGCGCAAAGGCAACATAGCCTTGATAGGGCCACTTGCCAATACTCGTGCCAATATGCCGGGTACTTGGAGTGTGGCTGCCACAGCGGATAAATACAGTACCTTGCTCGAAGGCTTCAAGAAAGCTGTGGGAACGAAAGCGAACGTACTCTATGCACAAGGCAGCAATCTGATGTACGATGCCGGGTATCAGGCGCGTGCCACGATGTTCGGTCGTGAGTTGCCTCGCGGCAATGATAAGGAACTGCTGGATGAGGCTCTGAAAGTTGCTTCACAGTCGGATGTTATTGTAGCGGCTTTGGGCGAGTCATCCGAGATGAGCGGTGAGTGCAGTAGTCGTTCCGAGCTGGATATGCCCGATGCGCAACGCCATTTGTTGGAAGCGTTGCTGAAAACCGGTAAACCTGTAGTGCTGCTGTTATTTTCCGGGCGTCCGGTGGTGCTGACTTGGGAGAATGAGCATGTGCCTGCCATCCTGAATGTGTGGTTTGGCGGTAGCGAAGCTGCCGATGCCATTGCCGATGTTGTGTTTGGTGATGTCTGCCCCAGCGGAAAGCTGACAACTACTTTCCCGCAGAATGTAGGTCAGTTGCCGATGGCTTATAATGCCAAAAATACGGGCCGGCCCTTGCACGAAGGCAAATGGTTTGAGAAGTTCCGCAGCAACTATCTGGATGTGAGCAATGATCCGTTGTATCCTTTCGGCTACGGATTAAGCTATACTACGTTTGAGTACAGCGATGTCACTCTTAGCTCTACTCATCTCACCGGTGGCGGCGCGTTGACTGCTTCGGTAACTGTGACTAATACGGGTAACTACGATGCGGATGAAATCGTACAGATGTATATTCGCGACTTGGTGGGTAGCATCACCCGTCCGGTGAAGGAACTGAAAGGCTTCGAGCGCATTCATCTGAAGAAAGGCGAAAGTAAGCAGGTTACCTTTACCATTACTCCGGACTTGCTGAAATTCTATAACTATGATTTGCAGTATGTCTGCGAGCCGGGTGAGTTCAACGTAATGATTGGCTCTAACAGCCATGACGTAAAGACGAAAGTTTTCGAGTTGAAATAGGTATCGTTTATTTTAAAGAGGGAAAAAGAAAGAGGCTAGAGATTTTACTCTAGCCTCTTATGCTCAGTCAGTCGGGATGACAAGATTCGAACTTGCGACCACACGCCCCCCAGACGCGTACTCTACCGGGCTGAGCTACATCCCGAATTGCGGATGCAAAAGTACTGCTTTATTTTGAAATAGCAAATATTTCGTTTGTTTTTTGTTGGGAGAATTTAGAAATTGTTACTTCTTTATTCTCTTTTACCCGTAGCATACTTAGTTCTCTACCGTAGCATAGGGGCTTCCTGTTGAAGCAAGCTTATGATTGATGCACAAGATGCCATCTTGTGCATCAATCATAAGGGAGTAGCTTATATTCCCATGCACTCCCTATAGAAGTCGAACATCTCGAAGATAGTATCCTTATCCGTCGTTTGGTTGAGGCAGATGTTGCCGACTTCTTTTAATAAGGTAAAGTTGATGATGCCGGCAGTATTCTTCTTGTCGTGCTTCATCAGTTCGTAGAGGCGTTCGTACTGCGTGCAATTGATGGCGAAGCCACCGTAGTTTTCTTTGATGAACTGCACAGTCTGGCGCATCCTTTCTTTGGGGAAGCCAACCTTTATATAAGAAAGGTATAATTCGCACACAAGGCCCCACGCCACAGCATAGCCGTGCAGCACCGGACGATTTTCGGCAAGTGCCAGGCTCTCGAAAGCATGGCCCACGGTATGTCCCAGGTTCAGAGCTTTGCGGATGCCGTGTTCCTGCGGGTCTTCTTCCACGATGTCCTCTTTGATCTGGACGGAACGGCCCACCATTGCTTTCAGAGCTGCATAATCTATCTTTTCCGTATCGAAAGCCAACAACTCGTTCAGATGCTGAGGCATGCTGATAAGCCCGTGTTTCAACATTTCGGCATAGCCGGAGAAGAAGTTATGAGCATCGAGGCTGCGCAGGAGCTCCGTCTCCAGCAGTACGCTGGCGGCAGGAGCAAAGACTCCGATTTCGTTCTTCAGTCCGTTGAAGTTGATGCCCGTCTTCCCGCCTACGGCAGCGTCTACCATAGCGAGCAGGGTGGTGGGAATATTGATATAAGCAATGCCCCGCTTGAAGGTTGATGCGGCAAACCCGCCGAGGTCGGTCACCATGCCGCCGCCGAGGTTGACGAGCAACGAGTGGCGCGTAGCTCCCTGTTCACTCAAGGCCTGCCACACGGAAGCCAGCGTTTCCAGCGTCTTGTGCACGTCTTCGGCACCGATGACAATCTCCGTCGCCTCTTTCAGGGCAGAAACGTTTTGCAGTTGCGGCAGGCAAAGGCGGTGGGTATGTTCGTCGGTGAGAATAAAGAGTTTATCGTGAGGGCACTTCCCGATAGCATGCGCCAGACTGCTTTCCAACTCTTCGCAAAGGATTACTTCTTGTTTACTCATTTTGATAATTACAAATTACGAATTACAAATTACGAAAGGGGGCTTTCATTAATTATGGTACAAAGATAATTCTTTCGCCAATAAATAGTATCTTTGTCCTCCGAAAATCTACGGCGGAGTGAAACAACGCTCCGTTCGTCCCCTTTAATTTTTAACTTTTAATTTTTAATTAATATGAAGGCTCTTCTCCCCATCTACTGTCGTCTGCTCGGATATTTTGTGATTGCCCTGGCTTTGTTTCTCCCTTTCATCATGGGTATGCTGGGCAGGGTGACGGATACCAATCTGTTGTTCTATAAAGAATGCTCCAAACTACTGATGATGGTGGGTGCATTGATGATACTGTTTGCTCTGACGAAGGGCGAGAGCAAGGAGACGGAGCAGATACGTAACAAGGCGACGCGAAACGCCATGTTCCTGACGGTTCTCTTCATTTTCGGCGGGATGCTTTATCGCGTGGCGAAAGGCGACCTGCTTTCCGTAGACTCTTCCTCCTTCCTGATATTCCTCATTCTTAATGTTCTTTGCCTCGAATTTGGTATAAAGAAAGCGACGATTGATGGGCTATTTAAGCGGAATGGTCGATAATTAAGGAAAATCAACCTGTAGGGCATTAAACCTTTTGCCCGAAGATTTGTCCAATGAAACAGTTACAATAAACAGAGTTGATTATTTAGAATAATTGGGAATGAAAAAGATTATCACCGGAGCATTACTGCTGCTGGCAGCAACGTTTTCCGCATTCTCGCAGACTAAGAACATTACCGTATCCGGCCGAGTGGTCGAAGACACGAAAGAACCCGCAGCACAAGCCACAATTCAGTTACTCTCATTGCCGGACAGCGCTTATGCCGCCGGTATAGCCACCTCCACGCAGGGATATTTCACCCTGCCGAAGGTGAAAGCCGGAAAGTATGTGCTGAAAGTTTCCTATATCGGTTTCAAGAACAAATTTATTCCTCTGCAACTCTCCTCTACCACTCCCGACCGCAATATCGGTACGCTGACGCTCGAAACGGATGCCATCACGCTGTCCGAAGCGGTTATCACGGCCGAAGCCCCGCAGGTGCAGGTCGTGGAAGATACGCTGGTGTATAACTCCACCGCCTATCGCACGCCCGAAGGAGCCATGCTGGAGGAGTTGGTGAAGAAACTCCCCGGTGCGGAAATCGATGACGACGGAAACGTGAAGATTAACGGCAAGGACTTGAAGAAGATAATGGTGAACGGCAAGGAGTTCTTTGGCGGTGATGTGAAGACCGGTTTGAAGAACCTGCCTGTCGACATGATTGACAAACTGAAAACCTATGATAAGAAGTCGGACTTGGCACGCATCACCGGCATTGACGACGGTGAAGAAGAAACCGTGCTCGACCTGATCGTGAAGAAAGGCATGAACCAGGGATGGTTTGGTAATGCGGATGTGGCTTACGGTACGGAAGACCGCTACATGGGTCGCCTTATGCTGAACCGCTTTGTGAATAAGACGCAATTCTCTTTAATCGGGTCTGCCAACAACGTCAACGACCAGGGATTTTCCGGCGGTGGCGGTGGCCCTCGTTGGCGCAGGAACAATGGACTGACGGCTACGAAGACGCTGGGCGTGAACTTTGCCACGCAGACTTCCAAGATAGAGCTTGGCGGTAGCGCCCGTTACAATTATAGTGATGCCGACATCATCAGCACCAACTCTTCCGAACGTTTCTTGCAGAACGGTAGTTCTTATTCCAACTCCAATTCCATCAACGGCAACCGGAACGAGAACTTCAATGCCGACTTCCGTCTGGAGTGGAACCCGGACTCGATGACGAGTATCATTTTCCGTCCTAACTTCTCTTATGGTACGACGGACAACGCCTCCCGTTCGGAGTCGGGAACGTTTAATGCCGACCCGTACAGCATCATTGCCAATCCGAACGATTTCCTAAACTTTGACCAACTGACGAACGACCCTCTCAAAGATATTCGGGTGAACGCCACGAACGATGCTTCTTTGGGCAAGAGCAAGAGTCTCTCGACGAATGCGACCTTGCAGGTGAACCGGAAGTTGAATAACCTGGGACGTAACATTACTTTTCGCGGCGCCTTCGGCTATGGCGACAATGACAACGATCAATATACCAAGTCGGAAACGAGCTACTATCAGATATTGAACGCTCTGGGCGGTGATTCTATTCTATATCGAAACCAGTACATCACCACACCGACCAATAATTATAACTATACGGCGCAAGTCACGTATAGCGAACCGATTGCCCGCGCCACATTCTTGCAGTTCAGCTATCAGTTCCAATATAAGTATAGCGAGAGCGATAAGACAACGTTCGATTTGCTGAGCTTTCCCGATTGGGAGGTTGGCGGCCCGTTGCCTGCCGGCTACGAGACTCATCCGGTGGATAGTCTGGGCAAGTATGCCGAATACCGGTATTATAGCCACGATGCTTCCGTATCCTTGCGTTTCATCCGTGAGAAGTACCAGTTGAGCGCCGGTATGTCTTTCCAACCGCAACACTCGGTATTGTCCTACAAGCAGGGCGATTACATGATTGATACGACGTGCAATGTGTTCAATTTCGCTCCGAATATCGACTTCCGCTACCGCTTCTCCAAGGTGAGCCAGTTGCGCCTCATGTATCGCGGACGTAGCGGACAACCTAGCATGGAAAACCTGTTGCCTATCGTGGACAATTCCGATCCGCTGAACGTGCGGGTGGGTAATCCGGGCTTGAAGCCATCGTTCACACATAGTATGCGCTTGTTCTATAACACCTATAATGCGGAGTTGCAGTGCGGCATCATGACGCATGTCAACTTCTCCGCCACGCAGAACAGCATCAGCAACAGCACCGAGTACAATGAACAGACCGGCGGACGAATTACCACGCCCAAGAATATCAACGGCAACTGGAACGCCTTCGGTATGTTCGGTTTCAATACGGCATTGAAGAATAAGAAGTTTACTGTCAACTCGTTCTCCAACATCAACTATGCCAACAACGCGGCCTACCTCTATAACCAGGACACGAAGCTGGACGACAAGAATACGACCACCGGACTTACCTTGGGCGAACGCCTGAACGGTGCCTATCGAAACAATTGGTTTGAGTTCGGTCTGAACGGTTCTATCTCCTATACGGCCGAGCGCAGTAAATTGCGTCCGGAGAACAATCAGGAGCCTTATACCTTCTCTTACGGTGCCCTGACGAACATTACGATGCCCTGGAAGATGACACTCTCCACGAACATCACCAACCAGAGCCGTCGCGGCTATACGGACAGCAGCATGAACCGCAACGAACTGATATGGAACGCCCAACTCTCGCAGACTTTCCTGAAAGGAGGAGCGGGTACCATCAGCTTCGAGATGTACGACATCTTGAAGAAGCAGAGCAATATCAGCCGTTCGCTGACGGCGGATGCCCGTTCGGTATCTTCCTACAACGGCGTTAACAGCTATTGCATGCTGCACTTCATCTATCGCCTGAATATCTTCGACAATAAAGCTGCTCGCGACAGCATGCAGGCAGACGCTTTTGACGGTGGCGGTGGCCCCGGCGGCCGTGGCGGATTTGGCGGTGGTGGACGTCGTCCGTTCTAATCTATAAAAGTAAAACGACCTATCATTAGAAACGCAGATTAACGCAGATTATCGCAGAGTTAATTTAGGCTTTGCGATAATCTGCGTTAATCTGCGTTTCTAAAGTTATATATTGATAGTCACTTCAGACTTTTGGCATCTCCTTTTAATGTTAATCTGTGTAATAGGCAGTGAAAGTTCCTCTGTTTTTTCTACATTTGTTATATACTTTATAACAAATCTATGCTTGATTGGAACTTTATCACCAGCCAGATAGCCTCGATAGCCTTCGATATCATCTATTTCGGAGCTATTATCGGAACGATTATCGTCATCATACTCGATAACCGAAATCCGGTGAAGACGATGGCGTGGATATTGATGCTGATGTTCCTCCCCGTGGTGGGACTTGTCCTTTACTTCTTTTTCGGTCGCAGCCAGCGCCGTGTGCGCATCATCGGTAAGAAAAGCTACAATCACCTGCTGAAGAAGCCGATGGTGGAGCACCTCAGTCAACAGTCGAGCGCTCTTCCGATGAGCTACAGCCGGCTTATCTCCCTGTTCCGCAGTACCAATCAGGCTTTTCCGTTCGATGGCAACCGGGTGGAGGTCTATACGATGGGGCTTTCCATGCTTCAATCCCTGCTGCGCGAATTGCAAAAGGCCACGCAGCACATCCATATGGAGTTTTATATCTTTGAAGACGACCCCATCGGTCGGATGGTGCGCGATGTCTTGATAGACAAGGCGAGGCAAGGAGTGGAGGTGCGCGTGATTTATGACGACGTAGGCTGCTGGCATGTGCCCAATTATTTCTTTGAGCAGATGCGCGAGGCCGGAGTAGAGGTGCGCAGCTTCCTGAAAGTACGCTTTTCGCTGTTCACCAGTAAAGTGAATTATCGCAACCACCGGAAGATTGTCGTTATCGACGGTCGTATCGGGTTTGTGGGTGGAATGAACTTGGCGAAACGCTATATGCGGGGCTTCTCTTGGGGGATTTGGCGCGATACACACCTGCTGCTGGAAGGCAAAGCCGTGCACGGATTGCAGACCGCCTTCCTGCTCGACTGGTACTTCGTAGACCGCACGCTGATTACTTCCGCCTGCTATTTCCCGAAGCTGGACAACTACGGCACTTCGTTGGCGCAGATTGTGACAAGCGAGCCGGTGGGTCCGTGGAAGGATATTATGCAGGGACTGATGCTGGCCATCACCGGAGCCAAGAAATACTTCTACATACAGACGCCCTATTTTCTGCCTACGGAAGCGGTGGCGATTGCCATGCAGACTGCCGCCCTTTCGGGGGTGGATGTGCGCCTGATGCTTCCTTTGCGTGCCGACAACCGATTGACACATTTAGGTTCCTGCTCTTATCTGGCGGATGTGCTGCATTCGGGTGTGAAGGTGTATTTCTATAAGAAGGGATTTCTGCACTCCAAGATGATGGTGTCGGACGATGAACTGTCTACGGTGGGCTCTACGAATATTGACTTCCGTAGCTTCGAGCATAATTTTGAGGTGAATGCATTCATGTATGATACGGAGACTGCACTCCAGATGCGTGAAATCTTTCTGCAAGACCAGCGGGAGTGTGAGCCGGTGTTCCTGAAGAACTGGGTGAAACGTGCCTGGTATCGCAAAGCAGCGGAGAGTGTGGTGCGGCTGTTGGCACCGCTTCTTTAAATGAAGAATGAAGAATGAAGAATGAAGAATGAAGAATTAGCTGCGCAACACATGCCGCATGGTGATTCTTCATTCTTCATTCTTCATTCTTCATTCTTCATTCTTCATTTAAACAGGGTGAAGTTGACGCTGCCGTACACCCTTCTCTCTACGAAGTGCGGATGCTCTTCGAAATTATTGCTCTTTCCATGTTCAAGGACGAACAGACCGTCCTCTTTCAGCAAGTTATTTTCGAATATCAGGTCGGGCAGGGTTTCAAGTCCGGTGAGTTCGTAAGGAGGGTCGGCGAAGATGAAGTCGAACTGCTCGCGCCCGCTTTGGATGTACTTGGAGACATCGCCGTGCACAGGCAGGCATTTGTCCGTCTTCACCTCTTGCATCACTTTGCAGATGAAGACATAGTGGTCGCGGTCTTTCTCTACGCTGACTACCTGGTCGCAGCCTCTGGACACCAGTTCGATGCTGATGCTGCCCGTACCGGCAAAAAGGTCAAGTGCACGCACGCTGTCCTCAAAGTCTATGTAGTTGGCAAGCACGTTGAAGAGATTTTCTTTGGCAAAGTCCGTGGTGGGGCGTGCCTTGAACGAACGGGGTACGTCGAAACGTCTTCTTTTATATATTCCGCTGATTACTCGCATAAGCTGATGGTTTGTAGGTCGACACTGGTGGCAGGTGCCATGATGGATACCTGCCGGATAAATCTTTCGAGTTCGGGCTGCAACAACTCTTTGCCGGACACTTCACCGGTGAGATGAAGCTCGTCATTTTCCTGTTCCATACCGAGTTGCTTCCATATATATAGTATATAGTAGATGCGGTCGCCGGTCTCTTTGCAGGCGATGGAGTTTGCCAGCAAGAGGCGTCCGTGCTCGTAGGCATATATGTCTATAGCCTCGTTGCGCAGATGCACGTACATTTTCCGGTTGTTTCCCACGCGGCTCTTTGTCGCGAAGAATTCGATGAAGGGACTGCATTGGGCGAAGAACCGGATGCCGGAGTATTGCTCGCGCAGGAAGGCACAGACACTCTTATCCATACCGAACAGTACAACGATGTTATTCTTTTGCAGAATGTTGTATTGCACCAGTTCGTTTTCTTGTTTCGGGTGGTTATGATAGAATACGATTTCCGCTTGTTCGTCCTCAAAGAATTCCAGCGGAATGAAAGTAAACCGTTTGTTCGCCATCAATACGTTGACACGGCGGAAAGGTCGGTTCAACCATTCTACTTCGCGGAAAATCCGTTTCAGGTTGGCAGTGAGAGACAAAGATTCGTCCACCTCATGGTCGTAGTAAGAAAGCTGACCGTCGGCCTGAGGATTGAATACAGAAAAAGAAAATCCATCCGTACTAAGACGGATGGATAAAGTATATTGTTCCGATTTACTAAAATCAGTTGTTTCTATCATACGTAGGTTGGTGGATTATTCCCAGTTACCGGCGTTGTTGTTAGCTGTTTCCAAGCTACCAATCATCAGACCGGCATATTTACCCAGTTTGGTTTGCAAGTCTTTCAGGTTGGCAATCTCTTGTTTGTTCAGACCGTTCAGATATACATCGTACGGAGTCTTCACTTCGAGCAGGCAGAAAGGAGCACCCGATTTAGCTGTATCGTTGCGGATAGCCATTTCAAACTGTGCACCGTTTCCGTAAGGAACGTATCTCATAGAGTCGGCATTGAATCCTTTCGGGAATACTGTATCCAAAACGGCTACCCACAGAGTGTCACGTTTGAAGTTTTCCAATCCCCATTTCTTTACTTCATCATACTTACCGGTCTTCTTTGCTTTATTGATGATATTGACAGCCTTCTTCTCAGTCAATCCGTCTTCCAACTGCTTGTCGTTCAGTTCACCTTGTTTGAAGACGAACGGAAGCTTTTGGTTCTTAACGAAGTCAATCAGCGAATCGAAGCTGGCAGTGTATTGCTGGTCGTGCAAACCGCGATACTCCAACTGTACTTTACGAATGTCGATTAAGCGAGCGATGACTGCTGCATCTCTGTGCTTTTTGGCTTTTTCAAAGCTTATAGGACCCATAATGCTGGTATAGCAGATATAAACCAAGACCAGAGCACATAAGCCTAAAACGATATTAAATACTGTTTTCATGATAAATATGTTTTTAGTTGTTATATTCGCACCGCAAAAATAAAAGAAATAAATTTAAAAACGACTGTTTCTCTTACTTTTTTCTATTACAAAAATGATAAATAACTATTTAGAAAGGCAAATTAAGGGAAATTTTCCTTACCAACCAACTCCGGAGCAAGAAATTGCGATAAAATCTTTATCGGGCTTTCTTCTCTCTCCCCGTAATGATGCGGTTTTTCTGCTCCGTGGTTATGCAGGAACGGGTAAAACGTCGTTGGTCGGAGCGTTGGTCCGGACGTTGGATAAGTTGCAGCAGAAATCCATATTGTTGGCCCCGACGGGACGGGCGGCCAAAGTATTTTCTGCTTACGCGGGGCATCCGACGTTTACAATTCATAAAAAAATCTATAGACAGCAATCGTTTTCTAATGAGACAAGTAACTTTTCGGTGAACGATAATTTGACAACGCACACGCTGTATATCGTGGATGAGGCTTCGATGATTTCCAATGAGGGCTTGTCCGGTTCGGTGTTCGGAACGGGCCGGTTGCTGGATGATTTGATACAGTTTGTATATTCCGGTGAGGGATGCCGCTTGTTGCTGATGGGGGATACGGCGCAGCTTCCTCCGGTGGGCGAGGAGCAGAGTCCCGCACTCTTCGCCGAGGCGCTGAAGGGCTATGGGCTGGAGGTGCAGGAAGTAGACCTGACGCAGGTGGTGAGGCAGGAGCAGCAGTCCGGCATCCTGTGGAATGCTACGCGCCTGCGGCAACTGATTGCCGAAGACGCTTGCAATGTGTTGCCGCAGATACGGGTGACAGGCTTTGCAGACATTAAGGTGCTGCCGGGAACCGAACTGATAGATACGCTCGAAAGCTGCTACGACCACGATGGCCTGGACGAGACGATTGTGATATGCCGCTCCAACAAACGGGCTAATATATACAATAACGGCATTCGCGCGCAGATACTTTGGCGGGAGGATGAACTGAACACCGGTGACTTGCTGATGGTAGCGAAAAATAATTATTTTTGGACGGAGAAACAGAAGGAAATGGACTTCATAGCCAACGGTGAAACGGCAGTGGTGCGCCGCGTGCGCCGCACAAGCGAACTGTACGGCTTCCGCTTTGCCGACGTTACACTGGCTTTTCCCTACTATAACGACTTTGAACTGGAAGTGAACCTCTTGCTGGATACCTTGCACAGCGATGCTCCCGCGCTGCCCAAGGCGGACAATGACCGCCTGTTCTACACCGTTCTCGAAGATTATGCCGACATCACCGTGAAGCGTGAACGGATGAAGAAGATGAAAGCCGACCCCTACTACAACGCCCTGCAAGTGAAGTATGCCTATGCCGTGACCTGCCACAAGGCGCAGGGCGGACAATGGAAGAACGTCTTCCTCGACCAGGGATATA
This sequence comes from Bacteroides sp., assembly GCA_021203515.1. Taxonomy (GTDB): domain Bacteria; phylum Bacteroidota; class Bacteroidia; order Bacteroidales; family Bacteroidaceae; genus Bacteroides. Next base: position 28,762 of record JAJQAY010000060.1, read on the forward strand.
TGACGGACGAGTATCTGACACCCGATTATTTCCGTTGGCTCTACACCGCATTCACCCGCGCCACGGTGACGCTCTATCTGGTGAATTATCCGCAGGAGCAAATTATGTAGATATCCGGTGCAGTATTTCGTCCAAACGGGCATTTCCTTATATAGAACAACTAAATTTGAAGACAATGAAACACATTTATGCTATTGCAACCTTATTCTTACCCTTATTCGTGGGAGCGAGTTGTGAGGACGACTACCGGGATATAGTCTTGTTTGAGGGTGTGGAACCTATTTACCAGATAGGCACCTGCGACAATCTGATTTCATCCGTCACACTTTACCTGACTAATCCCGACGGAATAGTGCTTGGCATAGATGGTGGAGACGGGAGTTATTCGTTGGACGGCGGTGATGCTGCTGTGGCAACTGTTGCCTTCTCGGACGATATGAACGGATACCGGCGCATCAAGGTGCAGCCCGTGGGCGAAGGGGTGGCAAACATCGTTGTGAAAGATGGTAGCGGCAGTTTGAGGGCACTGAAGGTTACGGTCAAGGATTGCTACAAATTCCATATCCTTGTAGAGCAGATAGGTTACCTTAGCATGGGGGATTTGGAAGAAAGCCGTTGGAACCAGATACAAGTAGATTTGACTGCGGCAATGACGATGAAGTGTCAAGGTTCTTATACTTTGATACCAAACGACCAGGAAAATCCCTGGATGGGAGGCGGTAAGTTGCTTGTTCGCGAGTCAGCTCTGGTTTCGGGATTTATGGAAGGCACTTATGAATTTGCGGAAGCGAGCGAGGCAGGATCTGTTTACCACTTCCGCTACAACGACGAGGTGCATGACTTTGCTTTCAAACCGTTAGGATTGTCGAACACCAGAATGGAATATATAGCGCCTGTAACAATGTTTGAGGATGTTACTTCGCTTGTCAAAGCACCATTGCCCGAAGGTTGCACGGTATATCGCATGGAGCGATGGGCGTATTATCGGGACGACTTAATGACTAATCAGTAGGCAATCTTGTCAAGAGCAGATTTATGAAGATTTAACTGATCGGGGCATAAGCCTCCGGTTTTTGTTTGCGCGCTACGGTGTCCGTCAACTATCGATAGCTCTATCGTTGCCTCTCGATAGCTCTATCATCATTCATCGATAGGGCTATCGTCATCCCGGGCTTCGTCTTCCCCAGACCTGGGGTTTTCACCGCCAGACCTGGGGTTTACGTTGCTCAACCCAGGGTTTACAGTTGCCAAGCCCAGAGCTGACAGTCGCTCAACCCAGGGCTGGCGGTTGCTGAGCCCGGGGCTTACGATGGCCAAGGTGTGGCATTTGGGAATGCTTGTATCGGCAGGAATAAAAAAAGGAGCGGTGATGCCGCTCCTTTTATGCTAATTTAAAATAGAAGTATCTATAACTTGACTTTACAAAGATACAACATCCGGAAGGCAAAGTCAAGCATTCCGGCAATTATTTACAGCTTTCCCAAAGAATACTTTTGGTATCACTCTATTCCCCGGTAGCCTATTCTAAGCTGCCGCCTTTGTCCTTAAGCAAAGGCTTTAGTTCTTCTATGATAAAGGCGGTATATTTATTTACTCCTTGACGGTTCATATGATAATTCGTATCATATGCATATTCGTCTTTTAATACGTGTGCTTCCGGAGCCACTATGAAAGGACACCCTTCTTCTTGAAGAAACTCCTCAACTTCCACCACTTTTTTCTTGTTTTTATTGTAGGCCTTTTCTACGTAGATGGGCGGAATGACGAACACGGAACATGTTTTTTGAATAGTTCTAATCTTACGGATAAAATGTTTTCCAAACTGTTCGTTAAATGTCCCTTTGATTGCTACGGCGCTACCGGGCCCTGAACTTTCTAAAGCCCAGTGTTGCGTTTCGTCTCCGTATTCATTGAAGCCTGAAGCTCTGTAGTCTTTGGGGTTTCTGTTTTTGGGCATTAAGGAAGATGCTCTTGCTAATTGAGGGAGTCCGGCCGCTACATTTATCCATTGCTTCATGCCGAGCAGATAAGTTTTTCTCCAATGTGTGACCGCCATAAAGGGGCGATAGTTATAGACTCTCCGTAAGCAAGACCAGAATAAAAGTGTGAATATTCAGGGGCGAATACAATGATGTCGCCTTTTCTTGCGTATGTGGATATGTCGTCAACCATATATTTCAGTCCGATGCCTGCATGAAGTCCGTAGTTTATCACATTGATATTCAGCGAGTCTTTTATCCGTTGACTGTCCAACCCGAAAGCCAGGTTGCTGCCGCCGACGAAGATGATGCGGGGGGGGGAGGGCGTGTCTTCCAGCAATTGGCATTTTTTGTTGTAGGCTTGTAGATAGTCGTCTTGTTCCATAGGAAGCATTGTCGTTGCCAGTATCAAGGCAATGAGAATTCCTGCTAATATAACTACTCTGTTTATAAATCTTTTCATAATCTTAGAATTGGAAATAAATGAATTCTGCTTGTGTTCCCGCAAATATTATAGTGAAGAGCGCCAATAGAATATATATTCCATAGCGTATGCTGCGATGTTTAAGCAGGCCGACTCCTTCAATTTGCAACGCATGTTGTTTATCCCGTTGCAGCCATTCTACCGCCAACAGTATAAAGATGTAGAGCAATGCCCTTTTCCCGTACTGTAAATGCAAGTCCAGCAAGCTTGGCGAGCACATCCTGCCGAGATAATCCCATGCCTGACTGATACTCTCTGCCAGGAAGATAATCCAGCCAATCAATGCAAGCAGGAAAGTGAGAAGCATCTGGCCGGACTCTTTCAGGGAGGGTAGCAATTGCCCTGCTGCCACGTTGCCTGTGTATTTTCGGTTTTTCCCCAAGAGCATCAGTGGGAAGAAAAGCAATGCGTGATAAGCGCCCCACGTGATAAATGTCCAGTTTGCCCCGTGCCAAAGACCACTGACAAGGAAGATAATCAACGTATTCCTCATCACTTTCCAACGTGCACATCGGCTACCGCCAAGAGGTATATAGATGTAGTCGCGAAACCAGGTAGTCAGTGGTATGCGCCAACGACGCCAGAACTCGGCAATGTCGCGTGAGAAATAAGGGAAGTTGAAGTTGCGCATCAGGTTGATGCCGAATAGCCGGGCCGTGCCGATGGCTATGTCCGAATAGCCGGAGAAGTCGCCATATATCTGAAGTGTGAAAAAGAAGCCGCCCATCAGCAGTGTGAAGCCGGATTGGTTGGTATAATCTCCCCAAATCATGTTGACGGCAGTGGCGCAGTTATCCGCCACTATCATCTTCTTGAAGAACCCCCAAAGCATCTGCCGGCAACCGTCTACAGCTTGTGCGTAGCTGAATGTACGCGGCTTGTAGAACTGTGGTAACAGATTGGTGGCACGTTCTATAGGCCCTGCCATCAACTGCGGGAAGAAGCTGATGTAGGCGAAAAAGGCAATGATGTCCTTGCAAATGGGTAGTTTCTTTTGATAAACGTTGATGCTATAGCTCAATGCCTGGAAGGTGTAGAAACTGATACCTACGGGCAGGAGGATGTCCAGCGTTACCCAGTCCACCTGCCAGCCTATGTTGCCGAACAAGGCGGCGAAGTTTTCCGCAAAGAAGTTGTAGTACTTGAATACGCCGAGAATAGAAAGGTTGAGTACGATGTTGGCGGCACTGACGGCTTTCTGCCGCTTCCGTTGTCCTTCGTATCGGACGATGAGCCGCCCGCTGGCATAACTGAATAACGTGGTGAGGGCGATAAGTATCAGGAAACGCCAGTCTCACCAACCATAGAACACATAACTGGCAACAACCAGAAAAAGGTTTTGCCACTTCAAACGTTTAAATACAAACCAATAGAGCAGGAAGACTATCGGCAAGAAGAGCAGGAACTCAAAAGAATTGAATAACATAATTCTTTAATAGCCTATAAGTCTCCGAAGTAAGCTGTATTGATTGATACAAAGAAAGCGTGAGACTTGTCCTACTCATTGAAATCGGGCGTCTGGAAAAGCCTCAAGAGAATGAGTGAAGGAACAATATTCTCACGCCGTAGTATAATGAACAAGATACAGTATGGACTGTTCTCGCACATATACAAACAGAATGAGCGTTACATTGTCTTCATCCCCTCTTTCAAAATTTTCCAGACTTTGATTTCAGGATAAAGCAGAAAACGCTTTCTACATGTCCGGCAATTTCTCCTGTCGGACGCTGCAAAGTTACGCTTTCTTTTTACAATATAATGCTCTGTAAGAATATTATTCCTTCGGAAGGTATTAAAAAAGACTCCGCTTTTAACATCTTAGCTAAAAGCGGAGTCTTTTTTTATTGATGATATAGGGCTTAAAGTCCTGCCAGTTCGATAACCTTGTCAACCGCTGCAACCAGTCCGTCCGCGTTCTTGCCACCGGCAGTTGCAAAGTGAGGCTGACCGCCGCCACCACCCTGGATGAGCTTGGCAGCTTCTTTCACCAGATTACCGGCTTTCAGTCCGCCTGCAACGAGATTGTCGCTCAGCATCACCGTCAGCATCGGCTTGCCTTCATATTCCGTTCCGGCAACGAAGAACAAGTTTTCGGTGATTTCGCCACGCAACTGGAAGGCGATGTTCTTTACCGCATCGGCAGGCAACGGGGCACAAAACTTTATGACCTTCACGCCATTGATTTCCTTGATGCTCTGCAGCAGTTTTTCTTTTACCTGCGCCTCTTTCTCCTTCATGAAGTCTTCCACCTGCTTCTTCAAACCTGCGTTCTCGTCGATGTACTTGCGGATAGTTCCGGCAAGGTCGGGAGCATTGTTGAAAAGCGCTTTCAGGTCGCGCATCGTGTCCTGCACGGTGTCCATCATCTCTTCCACACGTGCTCCTGTGTAGGCCTCGATACGGCGTACACCGGCAGCAACCGAGCTTTCAGACGTAATCTTCATCATCCCGATGCTTCCCGTTGCGGCAACGTGCACCCCCCCGCAGAACTCGATAGATGAACCGAACTGAATGACACGTACATGATCACCGTATTTCTCGCCGAACAAGGCGATGGCACCCAATTCCTTAGCTTCCTCGATGGGAATGTTGCGGTATTCTTTCAAAGGAATATTGGCGCGTATCTTGGCATTCACGATGTGCTCCACCTGGCGGATTTCTTCGTCCGTCACCTTCTGGAAGTGGGAGAAGTCGAAACGCAGGGAGTCGGGAGTCACCAGAGAGCCCTTCTGCTCTACGTGGTCGCCCAGCACTTCGCGAAGGGCGGCATCCAGTAAGTGAGTAGCCGAGTGATTGGCGGCACAAGCGGCACGCTTCTCTGTATCCACGCACGCCATCATCGGAGCCTCCAGATGTTCGGGCAGCTTCTTGGTAATGTGGATTGGGAGATTGTTCTCCTTCTTGGTATCAATCACTTCAATTGTTTCGAACTCATTTACCAATACACCCGTATCACCTACCTGACCACCGCTTTCGGCATAGAACGGAGTCTTGTCCAGTACGATTTGATACAGAGTCTGGTTCTTCTGTTTTATCTGGCGGTAGCGCAGGATGGATGTTTCATATTCGGTATAGTCATAGCCTACGAACTCAGTAGTGCCTTCTTTCAGTGTAATCCAGTCACCGGTTTCGATGGCGGCGGCGTTGCGGGCACGCTGTTTCTGCTGCTGCATTTCAGCGTCAAACTCTTTGATGTCGGCAGTCATGCCGTTTTCGCGGAGGATAAGTTCCGTCAGGTCGAGCGGGAAACCGAATGTATCATATAAAGTGAAAGCATCCTTACCGCTGATTTCGGTCTTGCCGGCTGCTTTGGCGTCTGCCATTGTCTTGTCCAGCAGGCGGATACCCGTCTCCAATGTACGGAGGAAAGAATCTTCTTCTTCCTTGATTACCTTTGCAATCAGTTCCTTTTGGGCTTCCAGTTCAGGATAAGCGCCACCCATGCTTTCAATCAGCACGGGAAGGAGCTTGTACATGAAGGCCTGCTTCTGTCCGAGGAACGTATAACCGTAGCGAACGGCACGGCGAAGGATACGGCGGATTACATAACCTGCCTTGGCGTTGCTGGGCAACTGTCCGTCCGTGATGGAGAAAGCGATGGTGCGTATGTGGTCGGCAATCACGCGCATGGCGATATCCTGCTGTTGGTTGCTGCCGTAAGTAGTGCCTGCCATGGCGGCGATGGCCTTTAGCATCGGCTGGAATACGTCCGTGTCATAGTTGGACGTCTTGCCTTGCAGCGTGCGCACCAAGCGTTCGAAGCCCATACCCGTATCGATTACTTTGGCGGGAAGTCCTTCGAGGCTGCCGTCGGCCTTGCGGTTGAACTGCATAAATACGAGGTTCCAGATTTCGATGACTTGCGGGTGGTCTTTGTTTACCAACTGGCTGCCGGGCACTTTGGCTTTCTCTTCTGCCGAACGTGAGTCCACGTGTATCTCGGAGCAAGGACCGCAGAGTCCCGTATCGCCCATTTCCCAGAAGTTATCATGCTTGTTGCCGTTCAGGATGTGGTCTTTCGGCAAGAACTGTTCCCAGAAGGAGGCGGCTTCGTTGTCGCGTTCCAGTCCTTCTTCGGGGCTGCCCTCGAACACGGTGGCATAGAGGTTTGCAGGGTCTAGCTTCAATATGTCTACCAGATACTCCCAGGCCCAGGAAATGGCTTCTTTCTTGAAGTAATCGCCAAATGACCAGTTGCCCAGCATCTCGAACATGGTGTGGTGGTAGGTATCGTGTCCTACTTCTTCCAAGTCGTTGTGCTTACCGCTAACGCGGAGGCACTTCTGCGAGTCGGCAACTCTTTTGTATTTCGCCGGGTGGTTACCCAAAATAATATCTTTAAACTGGTTCATTCCCGCGTTGGTAAACATCAGCGTGGGGTCATCTTTAATCACCATCGGAGCCGAAGGCACGATTTGGTGTCCTTTGCTCTCGAAGAAACTCTTGAACGAGTCTCTGATTTCATTTGCAGTCAACATACTCATCTATTTATCTTTATTCATTTACTATCTTCTTGCTTGCTACTAACTACTTGCTAATTAGTATTGATATGCTTAAAAAAAAACCGTGCAAAGATAGCTTGTTTTTACGACATGGCAAAGCTTTGGTTGAATCATTCAAATTTAATGGAAGCAAGTATTTCGTCTATATGGCTTTGCACTCCCTCAAGATGTCAGCAAGAGAATACACAAACCTTGCCCGAATGTTTGTCGAAAAGAAGGGCAAACTCCCAGATAACCGGAACTTCTGCCTCATATCTTGTGGCACGAAAACGGCAATGGCCGTTCTTGATTTTATATTTCTTGTTTGCTAATACGTTCATTTTGTATGTTTCCATATCCGTGTCTTGCCAGTCCTTCCAGTATGTCTCAAAGGCCTGGTCGGTATTATCCGTATCATAACCGCTGACTATTGTTATATTTATGGAATCACTCACTCCCAGTTCATGATAACTGGTGTTATCTTCCGTATCATACTTCTCGCAGGTGATGCCTTGAGGAGCTGTAAAGGCAATAACGCCGTCGGTATAGTCGTTCTCTCCAAGCTGGAAATTTTCTATTGCGTTCTTCTCGTGTAAATCTATGAAGTATTGACTGGAATAAGTTCCTAAAACAAAACAAGATGCATAGATTAAAATTAGGGAAAGAAGCATACAATAATCGCGCTTGTAGACTTTGCGCTGAGCTACGGGGAAAAGTTCTTTTACTTGCTCGGACTTGCAGAGATAGGTATACCAGATGACGGTCCAGATTATAGAACGGACGACCTGTGTCAAACCATTGAATACGTTGTATTCATAGCTGCCTAAGATTAATGCCAATAAGTTGCTGACCAGACAAAGGATAATATATACTTTTCCGAGGAATACGGCATTCGCTTTCTTTTTCCTGAAAGCTATAAGTGCATATAGCGAAATAAAGCAAAGGGAAAAGGCGGAAAATAAATCTCCTCCTGCCAGAAGATAGTTGAATTCATATTCCTGAAACTTAAAAGTTACTATCGGATAGATGAAACTGAATATTCCTCCGACACTTATGCTGAAAAGGAAGAATGATAGCCAGCCATGAATGTTCTGATTCCTCATGTTTGTCGGTTCTCCGAGTTTTTGAAAATTGTTCATAGTAGTTTATTTATACGTTTATATGCTGCAAAGATACGGGTTCTTTTTGTAAATAGCCTTTACAACTATATTCTTCTTAGTGAATATTATCATTTTGAGGAAGGGAATAATTCAGCGAAATGGTTATCTTTGTGACGTTTAAACTGAAAATAGACCAGAACGAAGCTTAAGTATTAAGCGGAATATTTCCAAAGATGCGCAAAGTTTACTACATTTATAATTCGCGGACACAGACGTATGACCGTATTTACCCCACCGTCCGGCAACGGGCAATGAGCTACCTCCGCCGATTGTTTGTCGGCATGGGCTTTGGTGCGGGCAGTTTTATCATACTGCTGATTATCTTCGGCTCTCCGTCGGAGAAGGAATTACGAAAGGAGAATAGCCGCTTGAAGGCACAGTACAACGTGCTTTCGCGTCGTATGGACGAGACGGCGGGCGTGTTGCAGGATATACAGCAACGCGATGACAACCTCTATCGTGTCATTTTTCAGGCCGACCCCGTGCCGACTGCCATCCGCAAGGCAGGCTATGGCGGCACGAACCGCTACGAGCAGTTGATGGGGATGGCAAACTCCGAACTGGTTATCAATACTACCCAGAAGATGGATATGCTCAGCAAGCAGCTTTACATCCAGTCGCGTTCGTTCGACGACGTGGTGAAGATGTGCAAGAGCAATGACGAGATGTTGCAGTGTATGCCTGCCATCCAGCCTATTTCAAATAAAGACTTGCGCCGCACAGCTTCCGGTTACGGAACGCGCATCGACCCTATCTACGGCACACCCAAGTTTCATGCGGGAATGGACTTCTCCGCCCATCCCGGTACGGAGGTGTATGCCACCGGCAACGGTACGGTGGTGAAGATGGGTTGGCAGACTGGATATGGAAATGCTATTGTCGTGGACCACGGCTTCGGCTATCAGACGTTGTATGGACACTTGCAGGGCTTCCGCACGCAGCTTGGCAAGAAGGTGGTGCGCGGTGAAGTGATTGGAGAAGTGGGAAGCACCGGAAAAAGTACGGGGCCGCACTTGCACTACGAAGTGCATGTGAAGTGGCAGCCGGTAAATCCCGTCAACTACTACTTCATGGACTTGAATGCCGAAGACTATGACCGCATGATACAGATTGCCGCCAATCACGGAAAGGTATTTGATTAATTTATTTCACGATGCTGAATACGGATAAGAATCTGAAGTTGTACTACTCTATCAGTGAAGTAGCCAGAATGTTCGATGTGAACGAGTCTTTGCTTCGCTTTTGGGAGAAAGAGTTTCCGCAACTCAATCCAAAGAAGGCGGGGCGGGGTGTACGCCAATACCGCAAGGAAGACATTGAAGTCGTGAAGCTGATTTATCATCTGGTGAAGGAGCGCGGCATGACACTTCCCGGTGCCCGCCAGCGCATGAAGGATAATAAGGAGGCAACGATGCGCAACTTTGAAATCGTAGACCGGCTGAAGGCTATCCGCGAAGAACTGGTAGGCATGAAACTGGCGCTCGATGCCTTTACGTATGAAGACGTGGAGGCACTGAAGGAAAATCTGACTAATCCTTAAAGTTACTCTTCCACTCTCGTCACCTGCTTGATGTTCTGTATCTGCTTCAGGTTGTCGCAGATAGTGCGCACATCGTCCACATCGTGCACGTAAAGCTGTATCTTTCCTTCAAAAATACCGCCGGTGGTTTCAATCGTCAGCTTGCGGATATTTACATTCAACTGGCGGGAAATGACTTGTGTCACTTCATTCAGCAATCCCATGCAGTCTATACCTTTTATATAGATGATAACGAGAAACGTGAGGTCTTTGTGCGTATCCCACTGGGTGGCGATGATGCGGTTGCCGTAACTGCTCTTGAGGCGGGCGGCAACGGGGCATTGGCGCTTGTGGATGATAATGCGGTTCTCGTCGTCGATGTAACCTAGCACGTCGTCTCCCGGAATGGGGTGGCAACAGTCTGCCATGATATAATTCTTCTGGATGGTTTCCTCCGTCAGTTTTAATATCTGCTTGGTGTTGATTTTCTCCTGCGGAGTCTTTTCTTCCGGCTGTTCTTTGTTGTCTTTACTGTCTTTGTTGCCGAAGGAGAAAGTCAGGAACTTCTTCCAGTTGGCGCTTTGTTTCTCTTTGAAGGCGTTCTTGTCTGCTTCTCCCAATACAAGCTTTTTGCTGCCGATGGCCACGAGCAATTCGTCGCGGGTGTGGAAGTTGTGCAACTTTGTCAACTTCTCTATGTTGGCATCATCGAGGTGAATTTCTTCGGCCTTGAAGAAATCGGCTAAGGTTGTTTCGCCTTTCTTCTGGTTAACCTTTGCCTCTTTGCGCAAGATAGCGGCAATCTTGGCGCGGGCGCGGGCGGTAGTGGCATACACTTCCCACTCCGGTTGCACGCGTTGCGATTTGGAGGTCAGTATCTCTACCTGGTCGCCGCTTTGCAGCTTGTGGGTCAGGGGGACTAGCTTATGGTTTACCTTGGCTCCGATGCAATGTCTGCCGATGTCGGTATGCAGGGAGAAGGCGAAGTCCAGTGCGGTAGAGTTCTGCGGCATGGTCTTGAGGTCACCCTTGGGGGTGAATACGAATATCTCCGAGGCAAACAAGTTCAGTTTGATGGTGTCGAGGAAGTCGATGGCATCCGGTTGCGGGTCGTCGAGTATCTCTTTGATGGTGCGCAGCCATTTCTCCAGTTCGCCTTCATCCTCGCTGCCGCCGCCTTCTTTGTATTTCCAATGGGCGGCAAAGCCTTGTTCGGCAACGTCGTTCATGCGTTCGCTGCGAATTTGCACTTCAATCCATTGGCCGTTGTTGCCCATCAGGGTGACGTGCAGGGCTTGGTAGCCGTTGGCTTTGGGATGGCTCACCCAGTCGCGCAGGCGGTCGGGGTGCGGCTTATATATTTTGGAGATGGAGACATAGATGTCGAAGCAGTCGTTCAGCTCCTCTTCCATGTTGCGGGGTTCGAAGATGATGCGCACGGCAAGCAAATCGTAGATTTCCTCGAAAGGCACGTGCTTGGTCTGCATCTTGTTCCAGATGGAGTAGATGGACTTGACGCGGGCGAGGATACGGTATTTCATTCCCATCTTGTCCAGTTGCTCGCGTATCGGGGCGGTGAATTCATTGAATACCTTGTCGCGCTCGGCGGCGGTTGCAGCCAGCTTCTCTTCTATCTCGCGATACTCCTCCGGATGTTCATAACGGAAACTCAGGTTTTCCAGTTCGGTCTTTATCTTGTACAGACCCAGGCGATTGGCAAGCGGAGCATAGATGTAGAGCGTCTCACCGGCAATCTTGAACTGCTTGTTTGGAAGCATGGAGTCAAGGGTACGCATGTTGTGCAGGCGGTCGGCTATCTTGATAAGGATTACGCGGACATCATCGGACATGGTGAGCAGCAACTTCTTGAAGTTCTCCGCCTGCACCGAAGCACGATCGCCGAAGATGCCCCCGGAGATTTTGGTCAGGCCGTCTACAATCTGGGCTATCTTAGGGCCGAAGATGTTTTCAATGTCCTCTACGATATAGTCGGTGTCTTCCACTACATCGTGCAGCAATGCCGAACAGATGGAAGTAGACCCCAGGCCTATTTCGTTGCAGACAATCTTTGCCACAGCGATGGGGTGCATGATGTAGGGTTCGCCCGAACGGCGCTTGATACCCTTATGCGCTTGGTTGGCAAAGTTGAATGCTTTGGTAATTATCTCGATACGCTTGCGATGCTTGGTTGCCAGATAATCGTTCAGCAGTCCCTGAAAAGTCTGTTCAATCATTTCCTCTTCGGCTTTCTCTTTCTCCTTTAGGCTTGCACTCTCGTCCATATGCTGTTTTCCCTTTCTTTACTTCTCTTTCTGCAAAAATAAGCAATTCTCAACATCAAACAAGCATTTATGCCTTTATTTATAAATCTTCAAGCGTTTTCCCGCATTGATATTTGTGCCTTTCAGTCCGTTCCAACTTTTTAACTGATTGACAGTGACGCCATATTTGCGGGCGATGGTGGATAATGTTTCCCCACTACGGATTTTGTGATAGGTGACGTCGCCGGAGGATGTACTGCTTCCTTTGCTGCTATGGGCTGTCCGGTGAGTGTCGGCAACGGCAACCACCTTGCGGTTCTTGAACAGCTCATCGCTGCGGTGGGCATAAATCGTATCTTGTTTGTCGATAAATGTACTAATCTGGTTGATAGGAAGGCGAAGTGTCTGCGGCTTGCTGTCTCCCGGAATGATGTTCTTCTTGTACTGGGGGTTCAGACTTTTAATCTGGGCCATGTCGATGCCGCAGATGTCGGCAATCTGTTCGAAATGCAGGTTACGGTTCACCTGCACGGTGTCCGTAGCCTCCAGAATGTTCATATCCAGGGGACAGATGTTGTGATTGCAGTAATAGGTCATCACGTAGTTGGCGGCGATAAAGGCAGGTACATAACCGCGTGTCTCCCGGGGCAGATAGTTGTAAATCTCCCAGTAATCGGTTTTACCTCCGGCACGGCGGATGGCTTTGTTGATGGTATCCGGTCCGCAGTTATAGGCGGCAATCACCAGGTTCCAGTCCTGATAGATGGCATACATATCTTTCAGATAGCGGGCGGCGGCCCACGTAGCCTTGATGGGGTCGCGGCGTTCGTCCACGAGGCTGTTGCTTTCCAGTCCATATATCTTGCCCGTGTTGAGCATGAACTGCCACAAGCCGGAAGCTCCCGCACGCGATACGGCGGAAGGATTGAGGGCAGACTCTATGATGGGCAGGTATTTCAGTTCGAGTGGCAGGACATAGGCATCGAGGGCTTCTTCGAAGATGGGCATGTAGAAGTTGCTGGCGCTCAGCATGAAGGCCACCTGGTTGCGCAGGCGTCCGGTGTACATGTCGATGAACTTGCGTGTTATCTCGTTGTACGACATTTCCATGACGGTCGGCATACGCGACAAGCGGTCGATGTAGACATCGTCGCTGAATTGCGGGTTGACGGTGGAAGTGCTGCAATCCTTGCTCAGGTCGATATAGTTCTTCACTTTCCAGTCGTTGAGCAGGCTGTCCATAGGATAAGTCATGCTTTGGGGAAGGTCGATGATTTCCCGGCGTTCCGTTCCGTTTTCATGAATGAGTACGTCTATGCTTTCCTGGGCTTGGGCTTGTGGGGCGGCAAGCAGTGCGCAAAACAGAAATGATGAACTTATAATTGCTTTCTTCATACGATATGCTGGTTGTTTTATCATGGATAAATCTATTTTATTCGTTTGTTAAAATCGGAAACTACATTGCAATCCCACGGCTTTGCCCGATGAATTGCTGATTTGGTTGCTGTTGAAGACCGCAGGCTCCACCCGCATACTGAGGTCGGGCGTGATGTCGAAGTTCGACAGCTCGGCATCCACATAGGCATCTACCACAGACAGCAGGTACACACCGATGAAAGCGAAAATACTCAAATCGCGATATCGGCGGTAGGTATCTTTTCGTTTTCGCAATAGTTCCGTCAACTGGCTCTCGGATATGGTGTATCCTGACGGCAGGAGGTCGGTGATGCTGCTGGACTGCATATTGCCGTTCACGGCATCTTTATAGGCGGTAGAATAGTCTTTATACATTTTATTGTTCCACGTCAGGGCGTAGGCGCATCCGGCAAAACCGCCATAGAATATGGGGAGTTTCCAGTACTTGCGGTTGTAGATTTGTCCGCCTCCGGGAATGACAAGGGCAAGCCAGGTGGCTTTCGTCGGGTTGGGAAGCCACACTTTCTGAGGCAGTTCCTTTTTCAGACTGTCGGTAGGGACTGCTTTAGGCGCTTCCAGTGTCGGGGCGGAAGTCATTTCGAGCAGTTTCCTTTTGTTTTCAGCCGCTATGCTGTCGGCAATGGCAAGGCTGTCGGCTGTGTCCGCCGGTTGGGGAAAGGCCGCTTCGTCTGTTTCCAAGCCCAGGCTGTCGGCCGGCAGACGTGCGGGTGGTTGTACGATGTTGAGGCTGTCTGCCGATTGCCGGTGTATGCGTTTGGCGGCGGCGCGCGGGCGGTCCTGACCATACATAGCAATCCCTGCCGTCTGCAAAAAGCAAAGCAGCAGGGTAATGCCGATTTGATATATTCTTCTTTTTTTCGTCATTTACTTTTTCAGCGCATCAAAGATTTCGATGATACGTTCCAATTCTTCTTCGTTACCGAACGGGATACTGATTTTTCCTTTTCCTTTCTCCGAACAGGTCAACTGTACCTTAGTGCTGAAGAAACTTGAAAGTTGCTGTTTCAACATGTTAAACTCTTCGGGAAGCTGGGCACGCTTGGGAGCTATCTTGCGGCCGCCGCTTGTCACGGTTTCGCCTTCGCTCAGGGATTTTACAATCTCTTCCACCTTGCGCACGGAGTATCCTTGTTCGAGGATTTCTTCAAAAACCTTCACTTGTAGTTTGGGGTTGCCCAAGGCGACGAGTGCGCGGGCGTGTCCCATATCTATTTGCTTGTTTTGTAAGGCCATCTGGATGGGGGCGGGCAACTTCAGGAGGCGGAGGTAGTTGGCGATGGTGGTACGCTTCTTTCCTACACGTTCGCTGAGGCGCTCTTGTGTCAATCCGTATTGCTCCAGCAGGTGCTGGTAGGCAAGGGCGATTTCCACGGAGTTCAGGTCTTCGCGCTGTATGTTCTCGATGAGGGCCATTTCCATGACGTTCTCGTCGTCGGCAGTGCGGATATAGGCGGGGATGCTTGTCAGTCCGGCCTGCTGTGAAGCGCGGAAACGGCGTTCGCCGGCAATAATCTGATATTCGTCGTCCGACAACTTGCGCAGGGTGATGGGTTGGATGATGCCAATCTCAGCGATAGAGTCGGCAAGCTCCTGCAACGCCACCGGGTCGAAATCGCGACGGGGCTGGTTGGGATTGACGGAAATCTTCGATATTTCTATTTCGTTGATGGAGGAAGAACCTTCGGTCTGCACCTCATCCATAGAGAGTAGGGCGTCGAGCCCGCGTCCTAATGCATTTCTTTTCTGTGCCATCTGTTCATTTACAATTTACCATTTACAATGTACAATTTAACCATGCGGGGGGAGATGTCTTTATCACCCCATCATACTAATGACCTTGTCACTTTGTCGCTTTCCCGTTCCGGCTTATCAGCTCCTTGGCCAGTGTCATGTGATTTTTGGAGCCGGTAGAGTCTGCATCGTACAAAATCGTGGGCAGGCCGTAGCTCGGGGCTTCGCTCAGTTTCACGTTCCGCTGAATAACGGTTTCGAACACCAATTCCTGGAAGTGGCGTTTTACTTCGTCATAAATCTGGTTGGCCTGGCGCAAGCGGGCATCGTACATGGTGAGCAGGAAGCCTTCGATTTCGAGCGACGGGTTCAACTTGGATTTGATGATTTTGATTGTATTCAGCAGTTTGCTGATACCTTCCAACGCAAAATATTCTGCCTGCACGGGAATGATGACCGAGTCGGCAGCCGTCAGTGCATTAATCGTAATCAATCCCAGCGACGGTGAGCAATCTATCAGAATATAGTCAAATTCATCTTTCAGCGGAGCAAGCACTTCTTTCAAGATTTTTTCCCGGTTCTTCAGGTTCAGCATCTCTATTTCGGCGCCAACCAGATTGATGTGGGAGGAGATTACTTTCAAAGTCTCGATTTCCGTATCATGAATTGCTTCCCGAACATCGGCACGGTCGATAATACATTCATAGATAGTATATTCCGCCTGTTTGATGTCGACGCCCAAACCGGAGGAGGCGTTGGCCTGCGGGTCAGCGTCTACAACCAGAACTTTCTTTTCGAGTGTGGCGAGGGAAGCCGCAAGGTTAATTGTCGTTGTTGTTTTTCCTACACCACCTTTTTGATTTGCCAAAGCAATTATTTTTCCCATAATCTTAATATTTGTTGGCAGCGAAATAAGTGACAATTCCGAATTGCGCCTATTAAAAAAGAGAAAGATTACAAAACGGTTGATAAGTCACCTTTTTTGTTAATAACTCACGGGCGTTATATGCTGTTTATCGCCTTATAATGTGCGTTTAAGGCTTCTTTCTCTATCGGTTGGCAAATATACGTATTTATCTTGAAATGAAGCAGTTTTTTTTCGCCTCGCTTGCAGAAGATTAAGATTTGTTCTCAGATAAATCATCTTCCCAGGGCCCGTCCTGTAAGCTCTGCGCCTGCTCCCGCTTCAGGGTCTCGGGGCGTAGCATGTCGGCAGGGAAATACTTGCTGAGTGGGTAGCGGAAGAAGCGCATATCCTCTCGCAGTCTGTTCACCAGTCCGCGGTCGGGATTGAAGTAGATGCGCGATACGCGTACTTCGCTCGGCATCACGTCGTCGGGATGCTCGAAGCCGTCGCTCGATATGGCCAGGTTGAAAGAGCCTAGTCCTTTGGTGGTGACGGACTCACCCTCACAGAGCGCTTCCTCGATGAACCTCGGAAGGTCGACCAATACACCCTGCACATCACCTTCGCCCATACCTTTGCGACTTGCCATTCGCTTTGCCAGTTTTTCGGTGGTCACCCCTCCGCGCGCTTGCAGGGTGCGTTGCACGGCGTAGTACAGTTCTTTCATCCCTTCCTTGGTGCGGAAGAGCTTCTTTCTGACTAGATAAATCATTCCCATATTCTTTCCTTTCTTTATTAAGTTATCATCGAACCGATGCACTCTTATGTTCGCTGCACAAGATGCCATCTCGTGTTGCTCAAGATGCGGACTTGTGTTGCTCAAGATGCGGACTTGTGCTGCACAAGATGCCATCTTGTGCAGCGAAGGTAGAGAAGATAGGGGAGGAAAGCAAGCTTCTTTCCGATTATATATAGAAAAGATACTTGCGGGGAGAGTAGGAACTAGAACAATGCTGCTGCAAACTGATAAATAAAGTATCCGCATACGGCGCATTTCAGCACGGTGCCTAGCAGGAAACCGAGCAGGGAGCCCAAGCCGGACTTCAGCGCCTGCCCCGTCTTCCGTCCGCCTAGTAATTCGCCGATGACCGCACCGAGGAATGGGCCGAGGATGATGCCCCAAGGCATGAAGAACAGCCCGACGACAGTTCCCACAAGGCAACCGCGCGTTCCCCACCGGCTGCCTCCGCTGTATTTGCTGCCCAGCATGGGGACGAAATAGTCGAGCACTTGCACGATGACGACAACAAGCAGCCAAACCAATAATTGAGTAGTGGAGTATTGCACTTTGTCAGTGAAATGTAACAGCAGCAGGCCGGCATAGGCAACCGGCGGACCGGGTATCATGGGCAGGAAACAGCCCACCAGTCCTGCAATCATGCAGAAACTCCCGAATATGATGAGAAGGATGTCTAACATATCTTTTTAGGTATTGGTGATTAATATGTGGTTCTCTTTTGCTAAATTTGTAGCAAATTTAAGAAGAAAATATGGAAAATCAGAGACCTTTGATATTGATTTCCAATGATGACGGCGTCATTGCGAAAGGAATCAGCGAGTTGATAAAGTTTCTCCGTCCGCTGGGCGAGATTGTAGTTGTGGCACC
Organism: Bacteroides sp.; assembly: GCA_021203515.1. Classification (GTDB taxonomy): domain Bacteria; phylum Bacteroidota; class Bacteroidia; order Bacteroidales; family Bacteroidaceae; genus Bacteroides. Next base: position 46,327 of record JAJQAY010000060.1, read on the forward strand.
GGATGCACCGCGCTCCGGCAGTGCATGTGCGCTGACGGTTACGGAACCTATTCACTACCGCCTGCTCCGCAAGGACGTGGGGCTGACGGTCTATAAGTGCTCCGGCACCCCGGCGGATTGTGTGAAATTGGCTTTCCACGCCATACTCGACCGCAAGCCCGACCTCGTAGTGGGCGGCATCAATCATGGTGATAACTCTTCCATCAATGTGCACTATTCCGGCACGATGGGCGTTGTCATCGAAGGCTGCCTAAAAGGTGTGCCCTCCATCGCTTTCTCGCTCTGCAACCATCAAGCCGATGCCGACTTTGAACCTGCCGGAACGTATATCCGCGAGATTGCCCGCCAGGTATTGGAGAAGGGCTTGCCCCCGTTGACTTGCCTCAATGTCAACATTCCCGACACCAAAGAACTGAAAGGCATAAAAGTTTGCGAGCAGGCCAAAGGCACTTGGGTTAATGAATGGGAAAACTTCGCCCACAGAGGCGATGCCCATTATTATTGGTTGACGGGAGAGTTTGAAGAAGCGGAGGCCGACAATGAGAAGAGCGACCACTGGGCGCTTGCCAACGGTTACATCGCCATCACTCCGACCACCGTAGATGCTACGGCATACGGCTTGATTGAGGAACTGAAGACGTGGTTTTGAGAAGTTGAAAGTTGAAAGTTTCAACTCTCAACTTCATAAAATTTCCAATTTTATGAAGTATTATTTGATTGTCGGTGAAGCTTCCGGCGACTTGCACGCCTCCCACTTGATGGCTGCCTTGAAGGAGGAAGACCCGCAGGCGAAATTTCGCTTCTTTGGCGGTGACCTGATGGCTGCTGTCGGTGGAACGATGGTGAAGCACTACAAGGAGTTGGCCTACATGGGCTTTATTCCGGTGTTGCTGCATCTGGGCACCATCTTCGCCAACATGAAGCGTTGCAAAGAGGACATTGTGTCCTGGCAGCCGGACGTGTTGATATTGGTGGATTATCCGGGCTTTAACCTGGATATAGCCAAGTTTGTTCATGCCCATACGCATATTCCCGTCTATTATTATATCTCCCCCAAGATATGGGCGTGGAAAGAATACCGCATCAAGAATATCAAGCGGGATATGGACGAACTGTTCTCCATTCTTCCTTTTGAAGTGGAGTTCTTTGAAGGGAAGCATCACTATCCGATACACTATGTAGGCAATCCTACGATGGATGAGGTAACTGCGTTCCGAGCTACTTATACGGAGACACCGGAGGAATTTATGCAGGCTAACGGTCTTTCCCGAAAGCCGATTATAGCCTTGTTGGCAGGGAGTCGTAAGCAGGAAATTAAGGATAATCTGCCTGATATGCTTCGTGCGGCCTCCTCTTTCCCCGAGTATCAGTTGATCCTGGCGGGTGCTCCGGGCATTTCGCCCGAATATTATAAAAAGTATCTGGGTGAGGCCGATGTGAAAATCATCTTTAACCGGACGTTCTCCCTGCTCAGCCATGCTGAGGCGGCACTGGTCACTTCGGGGACGGCCACGCTGGAAACTGCATTGTTTCGTGTGCCGCAGGCGGTGTGCTATCATACTCCGATAGGCAAGGTTATCGCTTTTCTGAGGCGGCATATCCTGAAAGTCAGGTATATATCTTTGGTAAACCTGATTGCCGACCGTGAGGTGGTGAAGGAACTGGTGGCAGACACGATGACGGTGGAACAGATACGGGCAGAACTGCAACGTATACTATATAATAAGGAATATCGCCGACAGATGCTCGACGGATATGAATATATGGCCTCCCGTCTGGGTGAGGCGGGTGCTCCCAAGCGGGCGGCTCGCGAGATGACGGAATTGCTTACGAAGGTGTGCCGAAATGGCTAGTACATTATCTTTTAGACGCGGATAAAGCGGATTAAGCGGATAAATTAAGAAAAAATCCGCTTAATCCGCTTTATCCGCGTCTAAAAGATGTGATTATGTCAGTCCTTTTTCATTTCGACACACCCTCATACTTCGCCTATAAATAAGTTAACTCAGAGATATTACCAAAACTATTCTCCTTCTCCTTCAGGGGAACGAGGGGTGCGATTTCTTGTTAAAACTTCCAAAGCCGGTGCAGTAAATGCCCGGCTTTTGTATTTCTTAGACAGAAACAAAAGAAAAAAACTGAGATTATGAAAAAACTACATTGGCTGTTTATGGCAGTATGCCTGGCTGTGATGCCTGCTTTACAATCGTGTGATAATAACGACGGATACTCGCTCGGTAGTTTTACTCCTCCTTTGTGGGCTACGGTGCGGGTGACGGGAAATGCTTTCTATCTGGACTGTGATGTCTGGGGAATGCTGTGGCTCGTAAATACGAACTTGTATTGGTACGAACCGGTAGACGGAAAGCGAGTGATTACAATCTTCAATCCTTTATCTGATGAATTTAGCGGTTTCGACCATGCAGTGCAGATATTGCACATTAATGATGTGTTGACCAAAGAGGTTGAACATTGACTCCGGAGACTGAGGAAGAGTTTGGCGATGACCCTGTGCTTATCGGTAAAGGGGATGTTGGCATCAGTGGTGGCTATATGAATATTCTCTTCAAGCAGAACCTGCCTTCCAAGACTAAACATCGTATCAGCCTTGTCCGCCCGCAGGACGACAATGCGCTGTATGCAGAAGACGGATATATACATCTGGAACTTCGCTATAATAATTATGGTGATCAGACGGGAGTTCGCAAACCCGGTGCCGTATCTTATAATCTGAATAGCTTAAATGTTACTTCCGAAACAAAAGGTATCAAACTGAAACTGAACTCTGAGGTGAATGGAGAGGTTGAACTGACATTCAACCTGGAGCATTCGGGAGAGAATTTGGAGAAGGCGGGAGGAGACTTGGATTTGTCGAAGATGTAGTTGAAGTAAGTAATCGGGGATGCAGTTGAAGTAAGTTATAGGTACTATCTCAATTCTCCTCCTCCCGGGAGGAGGAGAACCCGTAGGGGGAGGTGATAGGAAAGAATAAAATTCCTATTATAAAAGGACTTCTTTTCTTACCTACCACCCCGCCTTTCAGGCACCCCTCCTCCCGGGAGGAGGGGAGTTAAGATAGTATTCTTTATTTGAACATCGTCAATACATACAGATAAACCACTGCTGCCGGAATAGCCATCAATGCACTGTCGAAACGGTCGAGCATCCCGCCATGTCCCGGCAGTATATTTCCGGAGTCTTTAATCCCCAGTTGGCGCTTCATCAGCGACTCTGTCAAGTCGCCCCACGTGCCGAAGATGACAACAACGACCGCCAGTCCTGCCCATTGCCACATAGACATGAAGTCGAAGAAGTGGGCGAACGCAAAGGAAGAAGCAATCGAAAATACTCCTCCGCCTATACTTCCTTCCCATGATTTCTTCGGAGAGATACGTTCGAACAAACGGCGCTTGCCGATTAAGGAACCTACGCAATAAGCTCCCGTATCGCTCAGCCAGATAAATACAAAGATGGAGAGTGGCAGGATAGGATTATAGGTAACACTGCTTGCCTCCGGCGTATTCCGAAAGGCAAGTACATTCAGCAAAGCAAAAGGCAGTGCCACGTACAACTGGCTCAATGTGGAATAAGCCCAGTTGCCTATCGGGTTCTTTTTCTTCAGATACAGTTCCGTAATCATCAGATAGAGCAACAATGCCAGATATGGTAGAAATATGCGTGCGTCGGCAGCAGAAGTACAGAAACCCATCAATGCCAGAAACAAGTAGGCGCCACTCAAAGCAGTAATCGTCTTGTTGACGGCAACCTCACCGCTTCGGTTCACCAAATGGCCGAGCTCATGCATGCTCAATGCAGAGATAATCGTAAATAAAATCCCAAAAGAAAGGGGGCTGTAGAGAATACAGCCCACTAATATGACTACAAATAGCACGCCTGTCACAGCACGCTGTATGAAATTGTTTTTCAAGGTCTTTCCGTTTTAATTTTTAGACTTAGATTCATCGGAAGAGTCTTCGCTGGTATTTTTATCCTCTTCTTCTTTTACTTCCTTCTCGGCTTCTTTGGCTTTTACGGCTACTTCTTCTTCCGCCTTCTTCAACTCTTCCGAGATTTTGCTGGCACTGATGATTTCTTCCGAGCGCGAAGCCCACGGACGTTTGCCGAAGATATGTTCCACGTCTTCTGCAAAAATCACTTCTTTGTCTATCAGCAGTTGCGCCAGTTGGTTGTGCCCTTCCTTATATTCGGACAGTATTTTCTTGGCACGGTCGTACTGTTCGTTCACCATGTGCTTCACTTCCTCGTCAATCAGTTCGGCCGTCTTTTCGCTGTACGGGCGGTTGAAAGAGTACTCATCGTTGTTGTAGTAGCAGAGATTGGGCAACTTGTCACTCATTCCCAAATAGGCAATCATGCCATAGGCCTGCTTCGTGACACGCTCCAAGTCGTTCATCGCACCGGTGGATATTCTTCCCAGGAACAAATCTTCTGCGGCGCGTCCGCCTAGAGTGGCACACATTTCATCCAGTATTTGCTCTTTTGTGGTGATTTGACGCTCTTCCGGCAGATACCAGGCAGCACCCAGCGCACGTCCGCGCGGCACGATTGTTACCTTAATCAGCGGATTGGCGTATTCCAGCAACCAGGAGATACTGGCATGTCCCGCCTCATGTATGGCTATGGAGCGACGTTCCGCTTCCGTAGTAATTTTCGTTTTCTTTTCCAGACCGCCTACTATTCGGTCTACGGCATCCAGGAAATCTTGCTTGCCCACGAGCTTCTTTCCATGACGGGCAGCTATCAGAACAGCTTCGTTGCAGACGTTGGCGATGTCCGCACCTGAAAATCCCGGAGTCTGGCGTGCCAGCAACTCCACATCCACCGAATTGTCTATCTTGATGGGGCGAAGATGCACACCGAATACTTCTTTGCGTTCGTTCAGATCGGGCAAGTCCACATGGATTTGGCGGTCGAAACGTCCGGCACGCAGCAAAGCCTTGTCCAGCACGTCTACGCGGTTGGTTGCAGCCAGAATGATAACGCCGCTGTTCGAACCGAAACCGTCCATTTCCGTCAGCAATTGGTTCAATGTATTCTCCCGTTCATCGTTGCCACCCATAGCGGCTGCTTTGGCACGGGCACGTCCCACAGCGTCAATCTCGTCGATAAATACAATGCAAGGCGCTTTCTCTTTGGCCTGGCGGAATAAGTCTCGGACACGGGAAGCACCCACACCCACAAACATTTCCACGAAATCGGAACCTGCCAATGAGAAGAACGGTACGTTTGCTTCTCCGGCCACAGCCTTTGCCAGCAGGGTCTTACCAGTTCCCGGAGGGCCTACTAGCAAAGCACCCTTAGGTATCTTACCACCCAAATCCGTATATTTTTGCGGTTCTCTCAGGAACTCTACAATTTCTTCTACTTCCTGTTTGGCTTCTGCCAGTCCGGCTACATCTTTAAATGTAATCTTCACCGGGGAGTTCTTCTCAAACAGTTGGGCTTTGGATTTACCCACGCTGAAGATGCCTCCACCTCCACCGCCATTGCCACCACTCCATTTGCGGGAGATAAAAATCCAGAAGCCGATGAGGAAGGCAAAAGGTAGTATCTGCCAGAGGATAGCACCGAAGTAATTCCACTTTTTCTCGTAGCTGATGGAGCCGTCGAAGCGGGCTTCGTCCTTCTCCTTCTGCAAGAAGTTGCCCAGACTTTCGCGCGAGGGTGCTTCCGTTGTAATAAGCGGACTCTTGCCGACTCGACTTGAGTCTGCCTTGAAGACATCCGGTACATATTGCGGCTTGACGTATGCCTCTACAGAGTTGTCGTCGTAACCGACAACTTTGCTCATATAGCCGTTGCGCACATATTCCTGAAATTCGTCATAAGGAATGTTCTTGGTAGTCGTGCCACTTTCGTTGGTGAGGTACAATCCCAGCAACATCATGGCTATAATCATATACAACCAGTTCAGATTGAACTTGGGTATATTAGTTTTCGTAGGTTTCTTATTGGCGTTATTATCCATAAATCTAAATTAATCGAGGTCCGGAATTTGAGTTAGTTTGGCGTCTGCCCAGAGGTGCTCCAGATTGTAAAACTCACGTGCTTCGGGCAAGAATACGTGAACCAATATGTCGGAATAGTCCATAGCTACCCATTCGGCATTACGCAATCCGTCCACTGCAGAAGGCTTGCTATCAGCACCTTTGCGCGTAAACTCCTTCACAGAATCCACAATGGCGGTTACTTGGCTGGGTGAGTTTCCTTGACAGATAACGAAATAGTTGCATATCGTATCGTCTATTTGGGTAAGGTCTGCTATGACAATTTTCTTTCCTTTTTTATCTTGAATACCTTCTGTTATTTGTTGAATTAATCTTTTCGCTTCGTTCATTGCACATAATTAATATTAAAACAGTTGACAAATATACGTTGATTTCTTATATCAAACATGCAAAAGAAGAAAAGTCTTTCATTTTTTGTTTTTTTTAGGTGTATAATCCTTTGGGATACGGTGGCTTATCTATTTTCAGTGAAAAAAATAACAAAATATGTTTTGATTTATCGAAATCTTTGTATCTTTGCAACCGCAAATCGGAAACGACTCGCTTATTGGGCTATGGTGTAATGGTAACACTACAGATTCTGATCCTGTCATTCCTGGTTCGAATCCAGGTAGCCCAACTCTCTGACAGACATTTTAAGCTAAAAACCCGCTAAAATCGCAATTTAGCGGGTTTTTCGTTTTAGAGGTTATCGTTGATAAGTTAGGAGTATTCAATTATTTTATTGTTTTTCAATACAAACAGAGAAATTATGGCGAAAGAATTATCTTTGAAGTACGGCTGCAACCCTAATCAAAGGCCGGCCCGCATCTATATGCAGGAGGGGGAATTGCCTATTGAAGTGCTGAACGGACGTCCGGGCTATATCAACTTTATGGATGCCCTGAACGGTTGGCAGTTGGTGAAGGAACTGAAAGAAGCTACCGGTATGCCGGCAGCCACCTCATTCAAACATGTTAGTCCGGCTGGTGCAGCCATCGGCCTGGAGTTGGACGAAACGATGAAGCGGATTTATTTCGTAGACGACCTGCCACTTTCACCACTCGCCAATGCCTATGTCCGTGCCCGTGGCGCCGACCGCATGTCTTCTTATGGAGACTTCATTGCCTTGAGTGATGTATGCGATGCAGCTACCGCCCGTTTTATCAATCGGGAAGTTTCAGATGGTGTGATTGCTCCGGGCTATACCGACGAAGCACTCGAAATCCTGAAGAACAAGCGTAAGGGAACTTACAATGTAATCCGGATTGATGCAAACTATACACCGGCTCCGGTTGAACATAAAGATGTGTTTGGTATTACTTTTGAGCAGGGCCGCAATGAAATCAAGCTGAATGGCGAAGAACTGTTTGCCAACATCCCCACTCAAAACAAGCGCTTCCCCGAAGCGGCAAAGCATGATTTGATGATTGCGCTTATCACTTTAAAATATACCCAGTCCAATTCCGTATGCTACGTTAAGGACGGACAAGCCATCGGTGTCGGTGCCGGGCAGCAAAGCCGTATCCATTGCACCCGCCTGGCAGGCAATAAAGCTGATATTTGGTATCTCCGCCAACATCCCAAAGTGCTGAACTTGCCGTGGGTAGAGAAAATCCGTCGTGCCGACCGTGATAATACCATTGATATTTACATTAGCGACGACCACGAAGATGTACTCACTGATGGCGTTTGGCAGCAGTTCTTTACGGAAAAGCCGGAGGTGCTGACTCGCGAAGAAAAACGTGTATGGCTCGATACGTTGAAAGGTGTTTCCCTGGGCTCCGATGCATTCTTCCCGTTTGGAGATAATATTGAACGTGCACACAAAAGCGGGGTGGAATATATCGCACAAGCCGGAGGCTCCGTACGCGATGACCATGTAATCGAGACTTGCGATAAGTATGGCATTGCGATGGCATTTACGGGTATCCGCCTGTTTCATCATTAATAAAAAAGGGACTGTCTAACAAGTTTAGCCAGTCCTTTTTTGCAGGCAAAAAGAAGGCTTT
>JAJQAY010000022.1 GCA_021203515.1 Bacteroides sp.
TGACGCAAGTAGAAATGCAAAATGTCAAAATGAAACTTTTTATTCATACCCGTACGGTTATGAATTAATTGTGTTTTGAGTCAGTTCGCGGACTATCTTAACTCCCCTCCTCCTGGGAGGAGGGGTGCCCAAATGGCGGGGTGGTAGGTGAGAAAAAAATCCTTTTATAAGAGGTATTCTGTAGCCTTTCCTGCCACCTCCCCCTGCGGGTACTCCTCCTCCCGGGAGGAGGAGAGTTGAGTTACTTTCATTTATGACACGCTCGTTGAATTATCATTTACTTCATTTCCGTTCCGGTATGAATAATAGTTAGTATTACACGACTTACAGAAAAATTATTCCATCCCAAGAAATATCGGCTAAGTCCGTTTTTCTTATAATTGCAGCTGCAAAGTTTAGTGAAAATATTGGGATATTCAAACCTTTGCTTAACTTTGTAACCGTGGTAACTGTTACGGGCGTAACGAAATGTAAGAAGTATGAAGTTTTATGATAGAACAAGCGAATTGGCTGAACTGCAACGGATACAAAATCTGTCGTTCAGCGACCATTCCCGGCTGACGGTAGTGACGGGAAGACGACGTATCGGTAAAACAAGCCTTATCATGAAAGCGGTGGAAGGCTTGCCGACGGTTTACTTATTTGTAGGTCGCAAAGCCGAAGCGACACTTTGTTCGGAGTTTATTCCAATTATTACCCAATCGCTCGATACATTCGTTCCGGCGGAGATACGCACATTCCGTTCCTTGTTTCAATACTTGATGGAATTGGCATCTGGCAGAGCGTTCAATCTGATTATTGATGAATTTCAAGAGTTTTATAATGTCAATGAAGTCGTATATAGCGATATGCAGAATATCTGGGATACATATCGGAAGAAATCCAAAATGAATTTGATTGTTTCCGGCTCTATTTATTCTTTGATACAGAAAATCTTTCAGAATAAGAAAGAGCCGCTGTTTGGTAGGGCTGATAATATCATCAAGCTGTCCGCATTTGACTTATCTACTTTGAAAGATATTTTACATGATTACAGACCGGAGTACACAAATGACGACCTGCTTGCACTATATGCTTTCACCGGTGGAGTGCCCAAATACGTAGAACTGTTTTGTGATAACCACATGCTGAGTGTAGACGAAATGATTTCTTTTATGATTCGGGAGAATTCTTCTTTTACCGATGAAGGGAAAAACCTGCTGATAGAGGAATTTGGAAAGAACTACGCCACTTACTTTTCTATACTAAGTGCCATTTCGGGAGGCATCAATACACAACCCGAAATCGAAGCGGCATTGGGTGATAAAAGCATTGGCGGACAAATCAAGCGATTGATTGAGGACTATAATATCATCATTCGCCAGCGCCCGATATTAGCTAAAGAAAGCAGTCAGACCGTCCGTTACGAGATACAGGATAACTTCATTCGCTTTTGGTTCAACTATTTCGACCGCTATCGCTCTTTGATAGAGATAAAAAACTTTATCGGTCTGCAGTCTATCATCAAGGCTGATTATCCTACTTACTCCGGTATTATCTTGGAACGGTATTTCAAACAGAAGTTTGCAGAAAGTTTCCAGTATCGTGCCATCGGTTCGTGGTGGGAACCTAAAGGAAATCAAAATGAAATTGACATCGTTGCGTTGAAATTGGAGAAGAACCAAGCGGTAGTTGCCGAAGTAAAACGACAGAAGAAAAACTTTAAACCGGAACTGCTGTCTAAGAAGGTGGAGCATCTTAAACAGAAATTGCTGCCTAAATATCAGATAGAGCAGATTTGTTTGTCGTTGGAAGATATGTAAGTTATCTGTTGCATAACAATATTTCCAATCTTTCATTGTAAACAAAAAAAGTTATATCTTTGCCGCCGGTCTCTTACAGGCGGGAGGTCTTTTTATCGGTGCTCGTGCCGAGGGGGAGTAAAAAGATAAATCACATTATTTACAAGCATAAATATAAAGTATGATGAATTTGAAAGCGGGACTATTGTCCTTAGTAGTGGTTTGCGGAGCATGCAGCCAAGTTCCTCAAAAGGAAGATGTAGTGAAAGACAGTTTCGATTTTGCCGGTCGGCAACTGAAGTATGCAATTGCGCAGGTGGACTCTGCGAAAACTAAACTGGCGGAGGAGGGCTCGCAGAAGAAACCGGTTTCTCCCCGTGCCATCGAAGACGACGGCTCCTTCAAAATGGTAGCGTCCAGAGACTGGACCAGTGGTTTCTTCCCCGGAGAACTGTGGTATATGTATGAATACACGCAAGACGACTATTGGAAAGAACAAGCACAAGCCTTCACCGCCAACATCGAAGACCAGAAAACAAATAGCGGTACGCATGACATGGGATTTAAGATGTATTGCAGCTTCGGAAACGGCTATCGCCTGACGAAAGATGCCACCTACAAAGATATTCTGATGCAATCGGCCGCTATCCTGACCAGCCGCTACAAACCGACCGTGGGTTGTATCCGTTCCTGGGACCATAACAGCGACAAATGGCAGTGCCCGGTTATCATCGACAATATGATGAACTTGGAGTTGCTCTACTGGGCATTCAGAGAGTCGGGCGACTCGACTTACTACAACATCGCCACCAACCACGCACGCACCACGATGAAAAATCATTTCCGTGCCGATTACAGTTCCTATCATGTGGTAGATTATGATACCCTTACCGGCAGTGTGCTCCACCGACAGACACACCAGGGCTATAATGACGAGTCTGCATGGGCAAGAGGGCAGGCGTGGGGCTTGTATGGCTACACCATGTGCTACCGCGAAACAAAGTTGCCCGAGTTTCTGTCTCAAGCGGAGAACATCGCCAACTATATCTTTACCAGTCCTGCGATGCCGGAAGACCTGGTAGCTTATTGGGATTTCAATGCCCCCAACATTCCGGATGAACCGCGCGATGTATCTGCCGCCTCACTGATGGCGTGCGCCCTCTACGAACTTTCCATGTATAATGCCGAAAAGGCTCCGTTGTATAAGCGTTGGGCAGATACGATTGTAGACAGCCTGAGTAAGAACTACCGTGCTCCGCTGAATGGAGATTACGGTTTCCTGCTGCTGCACAGCACCGGTGCGCGTACCTTTGAACGCGATGTGCCGTTGGTATATGCCGACTATTACTTCCTGGAAGCTCTGCTGAAGAAAGCGAAGTTGGAGAAAGAGGGTACGGCTATCTTATAATCGCAGGAGGAATACTTTATGAAGCGTTTTATACTATTATTGGTGGCGTGTTGCCTGGCCGCCGGGGACTTTTATGCCAAAGTGCCCACCACTACCGGCAAGGTTCGCCTGACGGATAACTGGGAGTTTCTGCGGCAGGATGTGGGAAATATATGGGAGTTGGTGCGCCCCGTCAGGAAAGGGCAGCCCGAGGAACAGCCGATATGGATGAAGGTCACCCTGCCCCATTGCTTTAATGCGGAAGATGCGGTAGACCCGGACGTGAATTATTATCATGGGCCGGGTTGGTATAAGACTCGCCTGAAACTGGACAATCCTTATCCGAACGGACGCATGGTGCTGGAGTTTGAAGGCGCCGGACAGAAAACGGATGTGTATATCTATACCTCGAAGGTGGGCAGCCACGTGGGTGGATATGATAGCTGGAACGTGGACATAACGGAGGCCGTTCGTGCGTTTCTGGCAAGTAAAGAAGCCGAACGGTTTAACGGGGAAGTGCCTTTGAGCATCCGGTGCGACAATACGCGGGATGCCGAAATGATACCCTCCGATTTGTCGGACTTCAATGTATATGGCGGCATCTACCGCTACCTGAACCTGGTGTACTTGCCGGAGGTGTCGATGGCTTCCCTGAAGATAGAGCCGACGCTGGACGCCAACCGGAAGAAGGCGCACCTGGCGGTGTCCGGGATGTTTTATAATCCGGCGGACGTGAGGCAGGCATCGGTGGAGGTCACTATAAAGAACCCGAAAGGGGAGGTGGTTTGCACGCGCCGTCTGGATGCGGTTACTCCGTTGGGAGAACTGGAATTGCTGGATGTTCAGTTGGACAAGCCGCAGCTTTGGGACGTGACGTCTCCGCTGCTTTATACCTGCGAGGCCACGGTCACTGCCAACGGGCAGAAGATGACGGCGAGCGAGCGCTTCGGTTTCCGTTCCTTCGAGTTTATAGAGAAAGGCCCTTTCCACCTGAACGGCCGTCGCCTCTTGCTGCGGGGTACGCACCGCCACGAAGACCATGCGGGCGTGGGAGCAGCCATGACCGAGGAACAAATGGTGCAGGAAATGAAGATGATGAAAGAAATGGGCGTCAACTTTATACGTCTCGGATACTATCAACAGTCCGAAATCATCCTTAATCTTTGTGATGAACTGGGCATCCTGGTTTGGGAAGAAGTGCCTTGGTGCCGTGGCGGAGTGGGCAATGCGCGTTATCGCAATCAGGCGAAGCGTATGTTGCGACACATGATTACGCAGCACTACAACCATCCGGCAGTCATCATCTGGGGGCTGGGCAATGAAAACGACTGGCCCAATGACTTCCCGAAATACGAACAGAGCGAAGTGCGCGGACTGATGAGCGAACTGAGCACCATTGCCCATCGCATGGACGGCAGCCGCAAGACGGCCATCCGGCGCTGCGGCTTCTGTAGCGATATTGTAGACGTGTACTCACCGTCGGTTTGGGCGGGATGGTATCGTGGCGATTATAAGGATTATCAGCAGATGTCCAGAGAAGAGATGGAAAAGGTGAAGCACTTCCTGCATGTGGAGTGGGGATGTGACAGCCATGCCGGACGTCATGCGGAAACGGTACGGCTCAAGAAGGACTGGTCGGAGACTTATATCGTGAAGTTGATAGACTGGTATCTGAAAGAGCAGGAGAACATGCCGTGGCTGACGGGTGCGGCCTACTGGCCTTTCAAGGATTTCTCTACACCGGTGCGCCCCGAAAACCCCGTGCCATACGTGAACCAGAAAGGGGCGATAGAGCGCGACTTCACGAAGAAAGAAAGCTATTACGTCTTCCAGTCTTACTGGACGGAGAAGCCGATGCTGCATATCTATGGGCACGGTTGGCCGGTGAGATGGGGCGAGGACGGAGAAGAAAAGGAAGTGCTGGTTTACTCCAACTGCCCGAAGGTGGAGCTGTTTGTGAACGGGGAAAGCCAGGGAGTGCATCAGCGCAACAGCCAAAACTACCCTGCCGCCGGATTATCGTGGACAGTGAAGTTCAAGAAAGGGACGAATACGCTCCGTGCCGTTGCCGTAGGTGGGAAAGAACCTTTGGCGGACGAACTTACGCTGGAATATCAGACGGAGAAATGGGGAAAGGAAGCCGCGTTCCGGGTGACGACTACTCCTGCAGGCGAGGGCATCGTCGAGGTGGAAGCGCAGCTGGTAGATGGCCGGGGCGTGCGCTGCCTTGACTCCGAAGCGTTTGTTTGCTTTGATATAGCCGGTGATGGCGAACTCATTCAAAACCAGGGAACGGCCACGGGCTCGCGAAAGGTACAAGCCCGCAACGGACGCACTCAAATCAGGGTACGTACCCATCAGGGAGCTTCTTGCGTGGCAGTGAAAGCCGACCATGTACAAACTTCTTTTATAACCGTGAAATAATATGAGACAACTACTACCTTACTATTAATATCTGCCTTGTTCGTATTCTCCTTCTGCACCCCGCAAAAGGACTCCAAGGCATATGTGGAGGATGTGCTGAAACAAGGCATCCTGCAACGGGCTGCGGAAAATCTGCAGGAAGAGCCGGTGACAATTACCTCTTTCGTGGCGGAACGCAGCGCCGGCGATATACATGATTTCTACTCGGAGGGTGACTATTGGTGGCCCGATACGCTGAATTCGGACGGCCCGTACGTGCGTCGCGACGGACAAAGCAATCCGGATAACTTTGTGGCTCACCGTCATGACATGATACGCTTCAGTTCCATTGTCGGAAATCTGACTTCCGCTTATCTGCTGACGAAGGATGAGAAATATGCTGAGGCAGCCATGAAGCATGTACGTGCGTGGTTTCTGAATGAAGAAACGCTTATGCACCCCAGTCTGCTGTATGCCCAAGCCATAAAAGGCGTTGCCACGGGACGGGGTATCGGTGTTATCGATACGGTGCATCTGATGGAGGTGGCGCAGTCGTTGCGGAAGCTGGAAGAAGCCGGTGTGCTCTCCGAAGAGGACATTCGGGGTACTAAAAAAATGGTTCTCCGATTACCTGGACTGGATGTCTACGCATCCTTACGGGCAGAGTGAAATGAAGGCTAGGAATAATCACGGCACTTGCTGGGTGATGCAGGCCGCCGTTTTTGCAAAGTATGTAGACAATGCGGACGTGATGCAGTTCTGTAGCAATCGTTATAAGGAAGTTCTCCTGCCCAATCAGATGGCGGAAGACGGTAGCTTCCCACTCGAAACGGCACGCACGAAGCCTTACGGATACTCTTTATTCAACCTGGATGCGATGGTAACGATTTGCCAGACGCTTTCGGATGAAACGGATAATCTCTGGGCGTTTACGGCAGATAGCGTGAAGAATATGCAGCGGGGAATTGAGTACATCTATCCTTATGTAGTGAATAAGGCGGACTGGCCCTTTGCGCAGGACGTGATGTATTGGGACGAATGGCCGGTGGCGCATCCGTTCCTGGTTTTCGGAGCTTTGCAAACGGGAAATGAAGAATGGCTTGCTACGTGGGGCGCATTGGAGCACTTCCCCGAAAATGAAGAGGTAGTTCGTAACTTGCCGGTGCGCAATCCTTTACTTTGGATATAAACAAAACAGAATATTATGAGGCTTATTGACAGGATAGGAATATGCATCTTGTGCGTGTGTTCCTCCTTTGTGGCAAAGGCGGCGACAACTTCCGACGACGAGTTGTTGCGCATCAAAAAGAATTTCTCTGCATTGCTGATACCCTCGGATGCAGACCCTTTTCAGTTGAAATCTATCCTTGTTTCCATTCCGCCGGAGCAGGAAATATCCGATCAGGCGGTGGTGGAACTGCATCAGCGTTATCCCTTCGACTTGGAGAAAATACAGTCTTATCTGTCGTCCTTGTCGGAGGACGGGACTTGGCCGGATATTAATTATGCCGATGAAAAGCGGTCGGGCTGGGAACCGAAGATGCATGCGGAGCGTATTCTGGAACTGGTGAAGCTCTATTGCTCCGGACAGACTTCTTATTATCATTCTGCCGAGGTGGAGGCGGTCGTTCATAAGGCCTTGCGCTATTGGTTTACGGCAAAGCCGGTATGCCAGAATTGGTGGTACAACCAAATCGGTATTCCGAAGACACTGGGCACTGCCTTCGTCTTGTTTGAAGACGGACTGACACCGGAAGAAAGAAGGGAGGCTGTGACCGTTATGAAAAACTCGAAGTTCGGCATGACCGGACAAAACAAGGTGTGGCTTGCAGGCAATGTGATGATGCGCGCTTTGTTGCAGAACGATGCCGGATTGCTGAAAATGGCCCGTGATACCATCGCTTCGGAGATTGTGATGGGAGAAGTGGAAGGCATCAAAGACGACTGGTCGTTCCATCAGCATGGTGCCCAGCAGCAGTTCGGCAACTACGGACTTTCTTTTGTGTCGGGCATGAGTTTCTTCTCCGGAGTATTTGCCGGCACTTCCCTGGCTTTTGACGAAAAACAGTTGGGCATCATCAGCGCGTTGATTGATGAAGGCTATCGTTGGATATTATGGAAAGGGCGGATGGACATCAGTTCCCTGGGCCGCCAGTTGTTCCATCATGCCCCGGTGCATAAGGCTTTGAGTCTTGCATTTGCGGCTTCGGAACTGGGAGGCGGTGAGTCGGAACAATGCTCGTCCGTGACCCAGGCCCTGCTGAAAGAGAACTACGGAGCCGGGCAAAACAATTCACTGGTGGGGCATAAACATTTCTGGCAATCCGATTATACCATTCATCGCCGTCCCCGATGGATGGCTTCCGTGAAGATGGCTTCTGACCGTGTCGTCGGGGTTGAAATGATGAATGGCGATAATATGCAGGGTTTCTATATGGCGGACGGCGCTACTTACATTTACCAAAGTGGTAATGAATATCTGGACATCTTTCCTCTTTGGGATTGGCGGAAAGTGCCGGGAGTAACTGCTTTCCAGTCTGATGCTCCGGTGCCCCCAATCCATTATTATCAACCTCGCAATGGAGCCTATTTTGTGGGCGGCATTTCCGACGGGAAGCAGGGGGTGAGTGCGATGGAAGTAGATCGTGCAGGTATCAAAGCGCGTAAGTCGTGGATATTTACGGACGACTTTGTGTTGTGTCTGGGTGCCGATATAGAGGCGAATAGCAATCTTGCGGTGGCCACTTCTATCGAACAATGCCATAAGAATGGAGATTTGACCGTCTTGCAAAAAGGCAAGTGGGTGAAGGTGGACGGCGCGCAAAAGTATTCGGAACAAGAGCAGCGTTTCTTCCATCACGGCACCGGATATATCGTATGGAATAATAGGAAAAACTGCGTGGCAGGGACTGTACAGCGCACGGGGTGTTGGCATGACGTGATGCAGATGTACCGTCCTCAGGATGTGACGGGAGAGGTTACTTCCATCTACTTGGAGCATGGGGTTGCTCCGCGGAATGAGACTTATCAGTATCTGATACTTCCGGCCATCACTTAGGCTAAGACCAAGGCGTTTTGATTTGTCTTCCATTCGGATACTTCGCAACGGTGAGACAGCCCAGGTTGTTTATAGGAAAAAAGATGCAACCTGGTGGATTACGGCCTATCAACCGTTTATACTGGGGCTGGCTTCCGGACATCCGTTGGAAATTCATACTCCGGGCATTTATATGCTTCGTAAGAAGAAGGGAAAATATGATGTGTGGTGTACGGAGCCTACGCAAAAGAGGGAAACCGCTAAGTTGAGAATAGGAAATAAAGATATTATGGTTTCATTCTCAGAGAGAAGAGGAGAAACAGTGAAGACAAGTTTCTGATTTTAAAAGAAGAAGTGGTTAAGGAGTTAATTCCTCTAACTCCTTAACCACTCCTTTATTTATTTCACCTGAATAATGTCATAGTTCAGTTCGCTGACAGCTTCTTGCAGGCTGTCGTTCACCAGACGCAAGGTAGTGTCATTCACTACTACGAAATACACAGGAGCATCACCGTCGTCCGGAGTCAGCTTATAGGCGGTTTTCTTCTTGTCATTTACCTTCTTCTGGATAACCTGGCGTTTTCCTTTGGTGGTAAAACTCTTGTCTTTTCCCAACCCGTTTGCATCCAGGTAAGTAGTGACCAATGTGTAGCCACTTTCACCGTCAGGTCCTACGCTGTCTACACTCAACACATACTGAATGCCCGGACCGTCGGCTGCAGGAAGTATTCCTTCATACACGGCAACAGCGGATGAATCGTTGCCGGCAACAGCCATCACGCCTTCGTCCATAGAATTGTTGTTTTGATTTCCCTTTGATTGGCAGGATACCAATGCAACTGCAACAGCTGCAATCATCATTACTTTTTTCATTGCTTTATTGGTTTAAGTTAATATAAAGACGCCCGTAGCGTTATTTTTCTTCATCATCCCGTTTGATAACGAGCAATTTGTCCACTCTGCCGCGATCCATATCCACTATTTCAAATTCAAGATTTTTATAGCTGAACATATCTCCGGCTTTCGGCACTCCTCCGATAAGAAACATGGCGAGACCACTCAGCGTGGTAAAGCCTTCTTCTTTCAAATCGTCATAGTTCAAGATGCCCATTGCTTCCATAAAGTCATCTATGTTCATAGAGGCCTCTACCAGCATGGAACCATCTTGCCTGGTGACGATTTCTTCCTCTTCCGTTTCGTTTTCTTCCAGAATGTCTCCGAAGATACTTTCCGTCAAATCGTGCAGAGTGATGATGCCTTCCGTATTTCCATACTCGTCTACAACAACTCCGAACTTATTTTTGTTCTTCTTAAATAGCTCTAAAACCTTTTTTTGCATAGAGACTTTCGGGAATAAACAGAGGAGGATGTGCTATGTTGCGTAAATTGAACGGCTGTTCGCCCCCTAGCATAAGGATAATATCTTTCGGAATTGCCTGTTTTAATCTTGCATAATTCAAATAAAAGTTGTATCTTTAT
>JAJQAY010000026.1 GCA_021203515.1 Bacteroides sp.
GCCCGAAAATTAATTAGCAAAATGTTTGGGCAAGTCATAGAAAACAGGATGACAATGAACAATTAAGAAACTAAAGAAAGAAATGGATTCGAAACAGATTGATGTGATGGTGGCTGATGCCTCACATGAGGTTTATGTGGATAAGATTTTGGATACCATCCGGGAAGCGGCCAAAGTGCGCGGAACGGGCATCGCAGAACGGACACACGAATACGTAGCTACTAAGATGAGAGAAGGAAAGGCCATCATTGCCTTGTGCGGAGATGAGTTTGCCGGCTTCGCCTATATAGAGAGTTGGGGTAATAAACAATACGTGGCGACATCTGGTCTGATTGTTCATCCCGATTATCGCGGGCTGGGACTGGCCAAGCGTATCAAAACGTACTCTTTCCGCCTGGCACGCCTGCGATGGCCCAATGCCAAGGTTTTCAGTCTGACCAGCGGTGCCGCCGTGATGAAGATGAATACCGAACTGGGGTACGTGCCCGTCACCTTCAACGAACTGACGGATGACAAGTCTTTCTGGAAAGGTTGTGCCGGCTGCATCAACCACGATATATTGGTAGCCAAGAAACGGAAGTTCTGCATCTGCACGGCAATGCTTTACGACCCGAAATTACATGAAGAAGATAAGATATAAATAAATGAAGAACTAAGAATGAAGAATGAAGAATTACCATGCAGCATAACAGTGCGCAGCCAAATTCTTCATTCTTAATTCTTCATTCTTAATTAAATAGTTATGGAAACAAAGAAGAAAAAAGTAGTAGTCGCATTCAGCGGCGGTTTGGACACCTCCTACACGGTGATGTATCTTGCCAAAGAAAAAGGATACGAAGTATATGCGGCTTGCGCCAACACCGGAGGTTTCAGCCCCGAACAGTTGAAAACGAACGAAGAAAATGCCTACAAGCTGGGCGCTACGAAATACGTCACTATCGACGTGACGCAGGAGTATTATGAGAAGAGCCTGAAGTATATGGTATTCGGCAACGTACTGCGCAACGGCACTTACCCCATTTCCGTAAGTTCCGAGCGTATCTTCCAGGCACTCGCCATCGCACGCTATGCCAACGAAATCGGTGCGGATGCCATCGCCCACGGTTCCACGGGTGCCGGCAATGACCAGATACGTTTTGATATGACTTTCCTTGTCATGGCTCCGGGCGTGGAAATCATCACCCTGACGCGCGACATGGCACTGAGCCGCCAGGAAGAGATAGACTGCCTGAACAAGAATGGCTTCCCTGCCGACTTTGCCAAACTGAAATATTCTTATAACGTGGGTTTGTGGGGTACTTCCATCTGCGGCGGTGAAATTCTGGACTCTGCACAAGGTTTGCCCGAAAGTGCTTACCTGAAACATTGTGTAAAAGAGGGCAGCGAGCAGTTACGCCTCACGTTTGAAAAGGGTGAACTGAAAGCGGTGAACGACGAGAAGTTCGATGACCCGATTAAAGCCATTCAGAAGGTGGAAGAAATCGGTGCGGCTTACGGTATCGGTCGTGATATGCACGTGGGCGATACGATTATCGGTATCAAAGGCCGCGTAGGTTTTGAGGCTGCCGCCCCGATGCTGATTATCGGTGCACACAAGTTCCTCGAAAAATATACGCTGAGCAAATGGCAGCAATACTGGAAAGACCAGGTAGCCAACTGGTACGGCATATTCCTGCATGAAAGCCAATATCTGGAACCGGTGATGCGCGACATCGAAGCCATGCTGACCGAAAGCCAGCGCAACGTAAACGGTACGGCTATCCTCGAACTCCGTCCGCTTGGCTTCTCTACGGTAGGCGTGGAGAGCGAAGACGACCTCGTGAAGAACAAACTCGGCGAATATGGCGAAATGCAGAAGGGCTGGACGGCAGAAGATGTCAAAGGCTTTATCAAGGTGACTTCCACCCCGCTGCGCGCCTATTATGCTAACCATAAAGACGAAAAAATCTAATATGCTAATGTGCCAATGTGCTAATGTGCCAATTGCCATGCGGTATCATAGCGCAGCATATTGGCACATTAATCACATTAGCATATTAGCACATTAATCACATTAGCACATTATTATTATGATAAAAGTAGGAATTATCGGCGGAGCCGGATATACGGCAGGCGAACTGATACGTTTGCTGCTGAACCATCCGGAAGCGGAAATCGTCTTCATCAACAGCTCTAGCAACGCCGGCAACAAGATTACCGATGTACACGAAGGACTGTACGGCGAAACGGATTTAGTATTCACCGACCAGCTACCGTTGGACGAAATTGACGTGCTCTTCTTCTGCACCGCACATGGTGACACGAAGAAGTTCCTGGAAAGCCACAACGTGCCGGAGGAGTTGAAGATTATCGACCTCTCTATGGACTACCGCATCGCTTCTCCCGAGCACGACTTCATTTACGGCCTGCCGGAACTGAACCGCCGGGCCACCTGCAAGGCAAAGCATGTAGCCAATCCGGGATGCTTCGCTACTTGTATCCAGTTGGGGCTACTCCCGCTTGCCAAACACTTGATGCTGAACGACGACGTCATGGTGAATGCCATCACGGGCAGCACGGGTGCAGGCGTAAAGCCGGGTGCAACGAGCCACTTCAGTTGGCGCAACAACAACATGAGCGTCTACAAGGCTTTCGAGCACCAGCATGTGCCCGAAATCAAGCAATCGCTCAAGCAGTTGCAGAACAGCTTCGACTCGGAGATTGACTTCATCCCTTACCGGGGCGATTTCCCCCGCGGCATCTTCGCTACCATCGTAGTGAAGATGAAAGTAGCGTTGGAAGAACTCGTTCGCATATACGAGGAGTATTACGCCAAAGACTCCTTCACGCACATCGTAGACAAGAATATCGACCTGAAGCAAGTGGTGAACACCAACAAGTGCCTCATCCACTTGGAGAAGCACAGCGACAAGCTGCTCATCATTTCCTGCATCGACAATTTGCTGAAAGGCGCTAGCGGCCAGGCTGTACACAACATGAACTTGATGTTTAATCTGGAAGAAACCGTAGGATTACGTTTGAAACCGTCAGCCTTTTAAAAGATATAAATTAGCGATAGTATCTGCCATTCAGAGTCGAAGTATCTGTCATTCAGAGCGAAGCGAAGAATCTCTTCTCTTTGCGCACACAGGGGGAGTAGATTCTTCGCTTCGCTCTGAATGACAGATAGAATTGCTTAACATAAATGGCAAATGATAGTGATAGATGAAGCAAATTAGTAAGTATGGGCAAATACTATATCTATATCATGACCAATGCAAACAGAACTGTACTCTATATTGGCGTTACGAATAATTTATACCGCCGATGCATGGAGCATAAATCCGGTGCAATGAGGGGTTCACTCAAAGATATAATTGCCATATACTACTCTATTTCGAAGAGTTCCAACAAATAGAAGATGCCATTGCACGAGAGAAATATCTGAAAGGTTGGAGCCGGAGCAAAAAGGAGAATTTAATAAAAGAGAAGAATCCGACCTTAGAAGACTTAAGCGAATACTTACAATGGAATGGATAAAGATGTAGTGCCTGTCATTCAGAGCGAAGCGAAGAATCCCTTCTCTTTGCGCACACAGGGGGAGTAGATTCTTCGCTTCGCTCTGAATGACAAATAGTATTGCTTACAAATATGACAAATAGTATGATTTGTATTATAACAAATAAAAAAAGATATTATGAAACTATTCGACGTATATCCTCTTTTTGACATTGACATTGTCAAAGGAAAAGGCTGTCACGTATGGGACGAAAACGGTACGGAGTACCTCGACCTCTACGGCGGCCATGCTGTCATTTCTATCGGACATGCACATCCGCACTACGTGGAAATGATAAGCAAACAAGTAGCAACGCTGGGATTTTATTCCAACTCGGTCATCAACAAGCTGCAACAACAAGTGGCGGAGCGATTGGGAAAGGTATGTGGTTATGACGACTACTCCTTATTCCTTATTAATAGCGGCGCCGAGGCAAACGAAAACGCCCTGAAACTGGCGTCTTTCTATAACGGCCGCACCCGCGTGGTGTCCTTCTCGAAGGCTTTCCACGGACGTACGTCTTTGGCCGTAGAGGTAACCAACAATCCTAAAATCATTGCTCCTATCAATGATTGCGGACACGTCACATACCTCCCGCTGAACGACATCGAAGCGATGCAAGCCGAATTGGCGAAAGGCGATGTTTGCGCGGTGATTACCGAAGGCATCCAAGGTGTAGGCGGTATCCAACTGCCGACCGATGAATTTATGCACGCCCTGCGTCAAACTTGTACGGAACATAACACCGTATTGATACTCGACGAAATCCAAAGCGGCTATGGTCGTAGCGGCAAGTTCTTCGCCCATCAGCACAACGGCATCCAGGCCGACATCATCACCGTAGCCAAAGGCATCGGCAACGGTTTCCCGATGGGAGGCGTACTTATCAGCCCGATGTTCACCGCCGTATACGGACAACTGGGAACTACCTTCGGCGGAAACCACCTGGCTTGTAGTGCTGCGCTGGCAGCGCTCGACGTCATCGAACAGGAAAACCTGCTGGATAACGCTGCCAAAGTAGGCAAATATCTGCTGACAGAACTGAAGAAGTTTCCCCAAATCAAGGAAGTGCGCGGACGTGGCCTGATGATTGGAATGGAGTTTGAAGAACCCATCAAAGACCTGCGCCTGAAACTGCTGAAAGAGCAGCACGTATTTACCGGCGTCAGCGGTACGAACGTCATCCGTCTGCTGCCCCCTCTATGCCTCAGCATGGACGAGGCCGATACGTTCCTCGAACGTTTCCGGAGGATAATCTAGCCTGCCCCTTCTTACCCGCTCCTTGATTTTCCCTTTACAAGTACTTTTCCCGGGAACAGACATGGAGCGGGTAGGGAGCAAGACAGAAAAAAATAATTACTATCCAAAATATATTGATATAAGCAAAGTAAAAACAAATTATTTCCTTACTTTTGGGTGCATTACCATTACAAACGATAACAATTAACCACCCATGAAAAGGAAATATCTCCTTCTCCTTGCCTCCGCGGCAGCTCTTGTCGGTACCTCTTGCGTAAACAGCATTGACGATGACGACACAATACAAGAAGTAAGAACACTGTACATCACTACGCGCAACGCCACCTCTTTACCTTATCCAATCCGACTCTATGCCTTCCGCCCGGAAGACGGCAAGCAAGTGGCTACCACCATCATCAACAACGAAGAGGACGGCTGTTCACTAAATTTACCGGAAGGCGCCTACCATTTGGTGGCATTGGCAGGGACGGGGAATTGTACCGTCCCTGCCAATCCTGAACTGACAAGCGCCATCACTCTCCCCACCGAAAACTGCGCCACGGAAGGACTGATGCTGGGCAGCGCCGACATCACCTTGAAGGCTGCCGATGCCGAGGCAGACATCACGCTGGGACATCGCATGGCACGCATCGCCCTCGCGCTCGATGATGTCCCGCCTGAGACTTCGGCCGTGAAGATAAGGTTTTCGCCCCTCCATCGCACGATGAATTTCAACGGGATATACGCAAGCGAAGGCGGCAGAACGGAAGTGACATGTACCCGCGAAGGCGACGCATGGAAAACACCCGCATTCTATACCTTCCCCGGCAGCGGACAGGCGCTCACACTCTCCATCGAACTGACGGCAACCGACGGCACCACGAAGACTTACGGCTACCTCCACACGGAAAGGTTGGAAGCCGGAACACCCTATTCGCTGACAGAAAGCTACAAAAAGGGCTTCACCGTGAACGGAAAAATTACCGCCGATGACTGGGGAATGCTGAAAGAGATAAAATTTACTTTCGGTGACGAAAGTAGTTCGAACCCGGATGAAGGCAACACCCCCGGCGACGGTTCCGTCATCTACCCCGATGCCAACGGCTACTACACCGTTACGACACTGCCCACCGCCCGAAATCTCTGGAACGGGCACTACGTAGCTGCCGTGCAGAACAAAGCCGCCGACAGCACCAGTGCCGACCTGTTGATATTGAGCCTGAAAGAGTGGCAGGACGTGGCATCCGCCAAAACGAAAACAGTGGCAAGGCAAATGGAAGCAACCGACTATGTAGCGGCCTACACCGAAGCAGAAGCCACGGGCTGGAGCATCCCCACTAGCGAAGAAGTAAAGTTGATAAAGAGCAACTGCGCCGGAATCCTTCTGAGCGACGCCAATACCCTGCTTACCTCCGTCGGCGGCGACGTCCTGACCGGAAACGGGAACGACAGTCACGGTAGCCCCGTGCGCTACCTCTGCGAAAACGCTACCTACAGTTACGAACTAAAAGGCCTCACAGGCAGCGTCACCACCGCCGGCGACACCCGCACCTACTACTTACGTGCAGTAAAAATATTGCATGTGAGGCGAGCGCAGTAAAGAAGCATCTATTTTCACCCTTTTTTCGACAACGCCCGCTTCACTTCGATGAAATGGCCGTTTTTGGCATTCTCCCTTTTAGTCTCTATTGAAATTCGGGACAAAATGCAACAACTTAAAGACAAAATGCAATACTTTCCAACTTCAATTATCCGATATTTGTAAAAAATATTTAGAACAAATAACTACAAATTATGCGCAAGCCTATGAAAACCATCCAATCAATTGCAGTAGCCGTCATTTTTACGGTATTGACTGCTAACGCAACCGGCGCAACCGTAACCGGCATTCTTCCCGAAGACACGGTTCATGTATTCCACTTCGTTCCCGGCAATGACACCTTCTTTGTTCCTCTGAAGGGAAACGATGCCGAACTCAACCGCCTGCTCCACCTCATCAATTGCTACCGTGCACAGTTGCAAAGCGGAGAAATGTACCTGGGCGTCAGCAGCTACGCTGCCACATCCGGAAGCGAACTCAACGCTACATGCATGGCATACCTGCGCAACAGCCGTGTCAAGAGCGAACTCATCCTCCGGGGCAATGTCACCGAAAAGATGTTCGTCACCGACCGCATGATTACAGCACCTTATGCACCCGAAGCATTCAAACCTGCAGCCGGCGCTGCACCTCGGACGGGGAAAAAGTCCCCTACCTGCTCCGTGATGTCGTCGTAGTCACGCTCCCCGCCTCCGTAGAAAAAGTGGAGCAACTGGCAGGAAAGGAAGCAGCGGACAAGGTGAGGACATACATGCAGCGAATGTACGGCGATACACAGGCAGAAACAGAAGCGAAAGCGGCAGAAGAAGCAGAGGCAGCGCGCATAGCAGAAGAGCAGGCCGCGTAAGCTACGCGCAGGGCTGCTGTCGAAGAAACACGCAAGGCGGAAGCAGAACGCAAAGCGGCCGAAGCACAGGCGGCAGAGGAAGTACGTTTAGCGGCTGAAACACCTGCAACCACCGAAGCACAGCCCGCCGAAGCACGCGCCTTCAGCATCGGACTGCGCACCAACCTCATCACCTGGGTGGCGGGCTCCGCCAACCTTGCCGCAGACATCCAATGGGGCGCCCGCTGGCAAGCAGGCATCGAGGGCATACTCGCCCTACGCTCCGTGCCTCGTGACGGATGGCACCAAGGAAACGGACTGGCCATCACCGGCTTCGGACTTGAAGCACGCCGATACTTCCGCACCGCCAGCGGCACCACCGCCAGCATCCTCGGCCACGGCAGCATTCCCGCACCCTTCACCGGATGGTATGCAGGCACCGATTTCCATCACCTGAAGTTCGACTGCCTTCGTTCCGTGGGAAAGGTGGGATGCGAAGGCATACTCTACACCGCCGGCGTCACCGGAGGATACACTCTGCGCATCGCCTCCAACTGGACCATCGACGGAGCCATCGGGGTGGGATACATCTACCGCCGCTATAATCGCTACGTCGGATATGCACCCGACGGACTCAACCGGTACCTCGGCACCAAGAAAGGAAGTACCTTCGGGCTGACACACGCTGAGATTTCGGCCGCCTATCATTTCTAATATATCATCCTATAAAGCAATAAAGATATGAGAAAGAACATACAAACCGCCTTTACCGGTATCCTCAGCACTGCACTGCCCACACTTGCAGCTGCCTTACTCACCCTCGGCGCCTGCGACCTTAAAGACGCCGATTGTTACTCCACCTATACGGAGCCCGAGCCCGTAGCCCTGCAGATTGCCGGTGCCGTCATTACTGCGCCTAACGCGGATGGTGATGCTGATATTAGTACGCTCCCCACTCGTGCAGGCATCAGTAACCGCACAAGCATCACTACCCGCGCCACCGACAACGCCTGGCAGGCGGGTGACGCCGTCGGTATCGTCCTTCTGAACCCGGACACCGCCACGCCACTCAGCGGAAAAACCGTATATAAGTATACCACCGCCACAGCCGACCCGCACTTCCTGCCCGCAGACGAGACGAACACCGTCTATTTCCCCGCAGACGGAAAGTCCGCCGAAGTACTTGCCTTCTGCCCCTACAGGGAGATTGGCGACGGCCTTGTGATACCCGTCAGCACTGCCGACCAAAGGGAGTTGAGCCAGATAGACCTGCTCGTGGCAGAGAAGAGCACCCACGATGCCGACGACCCGAGCGTCAGCCTCGCCTTCAGTCACCGGTTGGCGAAGCTGACGATCACCGTAGACCGTGAAGCGACAGCAGCGGGCATTGAACTCAAAGACGCCACGCTGACCCTGACGGGCACTGCCACTACCGCCAACTGGAGTCTCACGAAAGCCGCACTGACCGATATCGGCACAGTAGCGGATATCGCCCTGCCCACCGTCTATGATGCCGCTGCCACAAGCACCCTGCCCGGCATCGAGCCCGGACGGCTCACTGCCACTGCCATCGTGTTGCCCACTGCGGCAGGTGCGGGCGTGAAACTGGTGCTCATCACCGCAGCAGGCAAGAGATTCGAAGCCGCACTGCCCGCCGACATAGCACTGGCAGCAGGAACCGTCGGCACGCTGGGTATGCACCTGCAACGAGAGGAAGCCGTTATCGGAGACATCACTATTGCACCGTGGGGCAACACACGGGAAGTGGAGAGTTCGAGCTCGACTAAAAGACTTTTGTCAGTATATAAACGATAAATACATTCATTATGAAGAAGAAGATACAGAAGGCCGCAGGCAATGCACTGAACATGAAGGCCGCAACACTCATGCTGATAGTGACAGCAGCCTGTATGCTCCCCGCCGCCTGCACCAACGACGACCTCAACAGCCCCGACCCGGCACGCACACCGCTTGCCATCACTGAGATAGGCATAGGAGGAAGCAACCTTAACGCCTCCTCCGCCACACGTATCGCCACCAACCCCACCTCCGGCGCACAAACCTGGGAGGAGGGCGATGCTATCCGCGTATTCGCTACGCTGAAAGACGGGGCGAATGCGACGAACCCCACAACGAAGTCCGCCACCTCCACCTATATATATAAGGTAGGCGAGGGATGGACGCAGACCCCCGTCGCGGGCGAAGCCACCCTCTACGTGGACGACGTGCAGAGCGTCTCCCGCGTAGAGACTTACGGCGGACGAACGCAGTACGACCCCGCAACGGACTACCTGATGCAGGCCGACCCGGGCGCGGGAGGAAATCCGTCCACCACCGGGAACCCGGGGACTGCTGCCGGGAACCCGGGAACCAACGCCGGAAACCCGTCCGCTGCTGCCGGAAGCGGCACCTACACCTCCGGCGACAACTACCGCCTGAACGACCTGCTGGCCGATGACAGCCCCGTATTGGGAGGAAGCACGAACGGCAGCCCCGCCCGGAACTCCTTCTCCGCCACCCTCGCCCACCGACGCGTGGACCTCGTGCTGTGTGTGGCGGACGGGGCCGCGGCGCCTTCCACCCACGCCCTGCCCGCCGGTGCTTACTTGCTGGTGACTATCTCCGGCAACCGCACCATCACCGCCTGGTTCGCCGGGAAAACGAAGGATGAAGACTCCGCCAGCCCCACTGCGGGCAGAGAAGCCAGCACCTTCCGCGCACTGGTGGAGCCGGAGGACGTGCCGGGGATAAGCGTCGATAACGCCACGGGCGCCGACCCCGCTTACTCCCTCCCCGCCGGAGCGCATGAGCTGGGCACCCTCGTCTATCCCGACCCGACGGATGCAGCC
>JAJQAY010000113.1 GCA_021203515.1 Bacteroides sp.
ATTAGACAAATATTGTCTTTACGGTACACACAAGATTAAAACAGACAATTCCGATGGTTTTTACGTGTTTAGACTACAAATTTATAGATATATTACGTTCATTGACCTCAAAAGGTTTAGCATTGTAGTTTTTTTAGAGAATTTTCTTTTTAATAAATACAAACCAAGCGGTAAGGATAATTCCTTTGGCAATCGTCGTGCCGCTCACAGCCCACCAGATGGCATCCACCCCCAAGCCCATGTGTACCAGCAGCAGCGCCACCGGAATACGCATATAGTTGCACGTAATGCTGACGATGGCGGGCGGAACCGTCCGCCCTATGCCGTAGAAGACGCCTTGCATGGTGATTTCCAGCATCATGAACAGTTGCGAGTAGCCGTCTATGCGCAGGTAGTCGCCACCCACGCGATAGGCTTCCGCTTCGGGCACGAAGATAGAGAATACTTCGTTTCCGAAGAAGATGAATAGCAGCGAACAGCATGTGCCGAATATTGCCGTCATCCAGAGCGTAGTCTTCCATGCCTGCCGGACACGAGCCTTTTGTCCTGCCGCATAATTCTGCGCAATGAACGTACTCAATCCTGTAGAGAAGTCTTGCGAGGTATTCCAGGTGATAGCCTCGATTTGTCCGCCGGTGGTGAAAGCCATCAGTCCGATGTGCCCTCCCTGCTCCGAGGCAGTGCGCGACAGGAACATGTTGACGAAGGCAAACAGGGTGTTCAACGTAGCCACAGGCAGGCTCAGCTTGAAGATGCGCCGGGTGTATTTCTTTTTCAGTCGGACGAAAAACGGAAATCTTCCGAGCAAGTCGTCTTTTCCTCGGAGCTTATAGACGAAGATGAAGAAGACGGTAGCTTCGGACAGCCATGTGGCAAGCGCCGCGCCCACCGTGCCCCAACCGAAGCCGAAGATGAACAGAGGGTCGAGCAGGATGTTCATAATGAGTCCCGTTCCGCTGACGTAGAAAGGTATCTTGCTTCGGCCTGCAGCGTTGTAGATGCCCGTGAAGGCGGCGGAAAGAAAGACAAAAGGCAGTCCGGTAGATACGATGCGCAGGTAGGTGACGGCATTGTCCGTGATGTGCGCTTTCAGTTCGAAAAGTCCCATAATCGGGTTGGCGAACAGGAACAACAGCCCGCCCCAGCAAACGGAGATGAGCAGTGCAATCGTGATGTTGTGCGAAGCAAACTTCCGCGCATCTTCCTGACTGCGTGCACCGATGGATTGCCCTACGCTGACTTCGGAACCGACCTTATTCAGCAGTGCGATGGAGCCGGACATCCAGGTGAGGATGCCTACAGCACCGACTGCGGCTACTGACTCGCTGCCCAGTCGCCCCACCCATGCCATGTCCGTCAGGCTGTAGGCCATCTGGATGAAGGAAGTTGCCATGATGGGCATTGCCAGGTTGAATAGCTGGCGGTTGATGGGGCCTTGTGTCAGGTTCTTTGCTCCGAGCATGGGAATAGAGTTATGAGTTATAAGTTATGAGTTATTTGTTTATAATAGGCTATCTTATCATGCCGAAGTAGAAAAGCATAAACAAATAACTCATAACCCATAACTTATAACTTAAAACAGTTTATTTGTTTCTTCTACGAGTTTTCCTCCTTGCCAAACGGCGCGTATGTTCAGGTCCTTGTCCATAACCAGAATATCCGCATCCTTGTCCTTTTGGAGCGACCCTTTGCGGTCGTACACGCCCATGATGCGGGCGGGCGTTTCAGAGGTCATGCAGAGGGCGTCTCCCAGGGGAATGCCGGCTTTCACCATCGTGCGCACCAGTACATCCATTGTGGCAATGCTGCCAGCCAATGACGAACGGTCGGCCAGCTTGCACACACCGTCTTCGATGATATAGCGGGGGTCGTTGATTTCCTTTTCGTCGGTTGCCGCACAAGAGAGGGCGTCCGTGACGAGGCACGTATTTTCCCTACCTTTCAGCTTGTATGCTAGCTTCAGGATGGTGGCGGGCAGGTGACTTCCGTCGGCTATCAGTTCGATAGTCATTCCATCGGTCAGGTAAACGCTCTCCACCGTACCTTCGTATTTGTACTCGCGGCGTTTATGAAATCCCGGCATGGCGTTGTAGAAGTGGGCGGCATGAGTAAATCCTGCTTCGTAGGCAGCTTTGATGCCGTCGTACTCGGCCTCCGTGTGCGACACGGCTGCAAGGATGCCATGCTCGCGGAGATAGCTGGCAAAAGCGAGCGCTCCCGGCAGTTCGGGCGAGGCGTCCCAACGGCGGATGCAGCGGGTGTCTCTACAAGCTCGCGGTATTCTTTTTCATCAATCTCTTTTATCTGTCCGGCAAACTGTTCGCCTGCCATTTTCGGGTTGAGGTACGGGCCTTCGATGTGCAGTCCCAGCACGGGGCTGCCCGGTTCTTCCATCAGGCGTTCGCAGATGTCGGCTGCCTGGTGCAGCTTGTCGAAGGGCGAGGAGGAGAGGGTGGGATAGAAGCCGGTGGCTCCATGACGCAGATGTGCGTGGATGATGCTGCGGAAGGCTTCTTCGGTGCATTCGGTGAAGTCGTGTCCGTCGCCGCCGTGTGCGTGCATACATACGAAACCGGGCACGATGTACATGCCCTTGGCGTCTACCAGTTGTGCGCCGATAAGTGCGAGGTCGCAGTTCGTCACTTCAAGGATTTTCCCGTCGCGCATCAAGACGGAACCTTCATTCAGCCAGCCTTGCGGGGTGAATATGCGTCCATTTATAATCTGGGTAAGCATTGTTTTTTCTGTTTATTTATAGGTTAGTATTAGAGCAGACAAATGTAAGGAGTTCTGCTGAGAAAACAAAGGGGGAAAGGATAATTTAGTGGAGCTAAGCCTGAAAGGCTTTCATCTTATAGCCCAGGGCAACGCCCTTTTGTAGGGGGCAAAAGTTCCCCACCGGGGAACGGGTCGTTCCTCACCGGGGAACAAGGTGTTCGGCATCGGGGAACGGAAAGGAGGCTATCGGGGTAAATGATAATTTAGGAGACAGTTTACA
Organism: Bacteroides sp.; assembly: GCA_021203515.1. GTDB lineage: Bacteria > Bacteroidota > Bacteroidia > Bacteroidales > Bacteroidaceae > Bacteroides. Next base: position 2,999 of record JAJQAY010000113.1, read on the forward strand.
GTACTATCTCAAGATGTATAGCAGTTCTATCTCAATTCTCCTCCTCCTGGGAGGAGGAGAATTGAGATACTTCGAGTTGTTCATTTCGTATCCCTCTTGAGTACAATCAAAATAAGCCCCCAACTCTTGCGAGTTTTAAATAATTTCCATTTCTTTGTAAAATCATGCAAACCCTTTAAACAAACCTCTTTTCTACTATGATGATTAAAAAGACATTTTTATTGGGAGCTTTGCTCCTCGGCAGCATCCTCGCCACCGCTCAGCCCGCCACCCGTCAACTGACCGGAGAGGCTGATGCCAACCCCCATGCCGTGCGTGCCCTGAAAACACTCCTTGCCGACCGGCCACAAGCCGTCGGAGACCTTTCCATTTACATCGGTGAAAAAAGGAGACAAAGCCGTGCGCAAGTTTGCCCGCCAGATACCCGACCACCCCGAGGGTTACTATCTGGCAGTGAACGACCGCGAAATCGTGATAGCCGGACGGGATGAAAGAGGCACATTCTATGCCGTGCAGACACTGGCACAACTGCTGGAGAAAGACGGCCACCTGCCCGCAGTCACCCTCCAAGACTTCCCCGCCATCCGTTTCCGCAGAGTGGTGGAAAGTTTCTACGGCACCCCGTGGAGCCACGAAGCCCGCCTGCGCCAACTGAAATTCTATGGCGAGAACAAGATGAACACCTATATCTACGGCCCCAAGGACGACCCCTACTACAGCTCGCCCAACTGGCGCTTGCCTTATCCTGAAAAGGAAGCCCGCCAGATACGCGAACTGGTGCAGGTGGCGCGCGAAAACGAGGTGGACTTCGTCTGGGCCATCCATCCGGGGCAGGACATCAAGTGGAACGAGGCCGACCGCAACCTGCTGCTAGCCAAGTTCGAGAAGGTGTACGAGCTCGGTGTGCACTCCTTCGCCGTGTTCTTCGACGACATCTCGGGCGAGGGCACCAGGGCGGAGAAGCAGGCCGAACTCCTGAACTACATCGACAACCACTTTGTGAAGGCGAAACGCGACGTAACCCCCCTCGTGATGTGCCCCACGGAGTATAACAAAAGCCGGGCCAACCCCGAAGGCGGTTATCTCTCCACCCTGGGCACCCGGCTGAACCCGACGATACAAATCATGTGGACGGGCGACCGCGTGGTGTCCGACATCACCCGTCAGGGCCTCGACTGGATTAACGGCTTCATCCGCCGTCCCGCCTACATCTGGTGGAACTTCCCCATGTCCGACTACGCGCGCGACCACCTGCTGATGGGCCCCGTCTATGGCAACGACCGGGACATTGCCGACCGTATGTCCGGCTTCGTCACCAACCCGATGGAACATGCCGAGGCTTCCAAGATTGCCATCTACGGTGTGACCCGCTATGCCTGGAACCCCGCGAAGTATGACAGCCAAAAGGCGTGAAAGGATGCCATGACGGCCATCTTGCCCGATGCCCCCGCCGAACTGGAATTCTTTGCCATGCACAACTCCGACTTGGGGCCCAACGGCCATCGTTATAACCGCGAAGAGTCTACGGACATTCAGCCCGTGGCCGAACGCTTCCTTCAGGGCTATACCCAGAGCGGGACATACGCTCCGGAGGACTTCTCGGCCCTCGCCGCCCTTTTTCGACCGGATGAAGGAAGCGAGTGACATTCTGCTCATGAGCACTGGAAACATTCCGCTCATCCAGGAGATTACTCCGTGGCTCTGCCAGTTCAAGCTCTTGGGCGAGGCGGGCGAAGAAGTGTTGGCAATGGTTCGGGCTTTTGAAAAGGGAGACCGTGATCTGTTCATGCGCAAGTACCATCAGGTGAAATCCTTGCAACAACAGATGTTCCGTGTAGACCAGACCTACAATCAAAATCCCTATCAGCCGGGAGTGAAGACCGCTACCAAGGTTGTGAAGCCGCTGATAGACCGTACTTTCGCCACCGCGGTGGAACGCTTCAACCGTCAGCATGGCACCGGGCTCGATGCCGCTACCGACTTCACGCCCCATGCGTTGGTGAGCGATGTGGAGCAGATCAGAAATCTGCCATTGCAGGTCAAGACCAACCGGATACTGATTTCTCCTTCCAACGAAGTGGTGAAATGGCCTGCAGGCAAGCAACTGACTATTGAGCTGGACCAAGCTTATCCGGGCGAAAGCATCGAACTGGACTTTGGCAAGCCGGAAGTTGCGGCATGGGGTGTGCTGGAGGTTTCGGGCAATGGCACCGACTGGCAGAAAGTGAACTATACGCAAGAAAAGAACCGGGTGAAGGCCGACTGGCAGAAGCAACCGGTGAAAGCCATACGGTTCAGCAATGGCGGCACAGAAGAACAGCAAATCTATCTGAGACGGTTTGTGGTGACGATAAACCACTCGCTCCCCTAAAGGGGAAGATGAATACTCCTGTTCATAATTGTACTGTTTTGGATTAAATAGGGATTTATCTGTGTGCTTTTAATTTTTTAGACGCGGATTAAGCGGATTTTAAATAATCCGTAGTATCTGCCATTCAGAGCGTAAAAAGAAAGAAATCCGCTCAATCCGCAAAATCCGCGTCTAAAAAATAATCACGCTGAAGGGTCATTAGCGGCACTATCGGCCTCTAACTCCTTACCCCGCTTTGGCGGGCGATAACTCCTTCTAACTCCCTTTAACTCCTTAGCCGGAGCATAAGGCTCCGGCTTTTGTATTTATGCTCTAGAATGCCGCGCCATACCTTTCTATTTCCCCTTCCCTCTCTCGTTTTTCTTTTTCCCTTTCATAGTCCGATACTAGCTTCCGGCAGTTTTTCAGGATGCGCTTGGTGCAATTGTATCCTTCGTTGCTCAGTTCGTGTCCGTCTTGAACGAGGTGTGAAATACTGTTGTCGATGGCGATAATCTCTTTTAACTCTACTCGGCTAATCTTTTTTTACCATAATAATTGTTTTAATTTAGAACTCTATCTCCCTTTAGGAATAGTTTATTTCAGGCGCAAAGATAGGTATAATGTAAGGCTATTTACATTCTTCAGTCTACAAACAGATACGTCGGCGGACCTTTCTCCTTTCTCTAATTTCTTAAAAATGTAATGTGCTTGTAATATGTCGCTACATAATTTTACTTACCTTTGCCGTGTCTTTAAAAAATGTAACGTTTTAACAAATTAATTTAACGGTATTATGCTAAAAAGATTAAAATTCATGCTCCTGGTAGTCGCTCTGCTGATTACCGCGGGCGTAGATGCACAGGTAACGACTGCTGCTATGAGTGGTAAGGTGACTGATATGGGCAATGAACCGATTATCGGTGCGACGGTGGTGGCTATTCATCAACCTTCGGGGACCCGCTACGGTGCCATTACAAATGTAGACGGGCGATATACAATTCAGGGTATGCGTGCCGGTGGACCTTATAATGTAACGGTTTCGTATGTGGGAATGAAATCGAACGAGGTAAGCGGTATCACTCTCCAGTTGGGTGAGACGTTCAGACATAATGTAGGGTTGTCTGAGTCTTCTGAATTGCTGGGTGAAGTCATTGTTACAGCTAAAGCCGGAGTGGATGCCACCAAGACAGGTGCGGCTATGAGCATAAATTCCGCCGAAATCAACCGGATGCCTTCTATTACTCACGGCATTGCCGATGTAACCCGGTTGAATCCGCAGGTTCGTGTGACGAATGGCGGTGCCATGTATTTCTCGGGTACGAACAACCGCTATAATAGTTTCCAGATTGACGGTGCTATGAACAACGACGTGTTTGGTTTGACAGCCAACGGCTCGAATGGTGGCCAGGCAGGTACACAACCTGTGTCTATGGAGACTATCGAGCAAATTCAGGTGAATGTGGCTCCGTTCGACGTTCGTCAGTCAGGTTTTACGGGTGGTTCTATCAACGCCATCACCAAGTCCGGTACGAATGATTTTCACGGAACTATCTACGGTTTCGGAAACAATCAGCACCTCATCGGTAGCAAATATACGATGATGAATGGTAAAACCAGCGAGAAGTACATGGATCAGGATGAATATCAGGCAGGTATAACTTTTGGAGGCCCGATTATCCAGAACAAGTTGTTCTTCTTCGCTAACTATGAAAAGGCCAACCAGACTTATCAAAACCCTTATTCTATGGGAAATACTGCTTCCCGTATAGATGCTATGGAGGCTAATAAAATACTTGCTAAATTGAAAGAAATGGCCGAGGCGCAAGGAGTGACTTATAATGGAAATCTGGATGGTTCGGATGTATATACGAAGTCGGATAAGGCAGGCTTGAAGTTGGACTGGAACCTTAACGATAAGCACAAAGCGTCTTTCCGTTGGAGTCTTGTTTCGGCCAAACAGTTGAACAGTGCCAGTACTTATAACTATTTGAACGCATCGGACTATAGCTATGACTTTGTGTCTAAAACGAACTCGTTCGTAGCGGAGTTGCAAAGTCGTTTCTCTCCTACGTTGAGTAATGAGTTGCGTGCTTCCTATGTACGTGTACGCGATGAACGCCAACCGGGCAGTCCGTTCCCGATGATATCAATTGGTGGTGTAGGTGACGGAACCTTGTGCCTTGGTAATGAGCGCTCTTCTATGGCGAATGCTTTGGATCAGGATATATGGTCGTTTACTGACAACTTGACTTGGTATACTGGTAATCATACCTTTACTTTCGGTACTCACAACGAATTCTATAACTTCTCTAACTTGTTCATTCAGGATGCTTATGGTACTTATTATTTTAGTAGTCCTGATGATTTCTATGCAGGTAAAATCAGTCAGTACCGCTATGGACAAGCTAATGTCAGCGTGACGGGCGATCCCCGTTGGGCTGCTTCTTTTGGTGCCGGCCAATTGGGTTTCTATGCACAGGATAAGTTCAATGCTACTGATAATCTGGATTTTACCCTGGGAGTTCGTATGGATATTCCTTTATTCTTTGACACTCCGGCAGAAAATGCGCCTTTTAATGCTTTTGCCGAATCTAAGGACTGGAAATACCGCACTAATTCAAAACTGAGTAGCACACCGTTGTTCTCTCCGCGTTTCGGCTTCCGTTGGGATGTGGACGGCACGAACAAATATGTGCTTCGTGGTGGTGTCGGTATATTTACGGGACGTATTCCTTTTGTTTGGTTGAGTAACAACTTCTCTAATACAGGTGTACAGCTTACTACTTATAGCACTACATCTACTGCTAATCTGGATGTCATTCTTGACCCGAGCAAGCAGACACAGAATGCCAATAAGTTGGCTGCCAGCGGATCACAGACGATTAACGTTTTCGATAAGGACTTTAAGTTTGCGCAGAATTTGCGTGCAAACCTTGCTTTCGACTTTGAACTGGGCGGAATAAACTGGACCGCAGAAGCTATCTACTCCAAAACGCTGAATGATATCTTGTATCAAAATCTGGCTTATGAAATGAACGGAAAAACTTTAGGTGAGGTGTATCCGAACCTGAGTTTCGACCAACGCCCGATGTTTAGTAAAGTTGCCGGTGCAGATACGTATAGCGGTATTTATGCTTTGTCTAATACAAGCAATGGATATACTTACAACCTGTCTTTGAAGGCTGAAAAGAAGTTTGATTTCGGTTTGGATTTAATGGCGTCTTATACTTATACTCAGTCTAAGACACAGAACAACGGAACTTCTTCGGTTGCGCAGTCTAACTGGCAATATAATTATACTTATGGTGACTCCAATAATCCAGAAGTGGGATACTCTGCTTTCAACGTGCCTCACGCCATTCGCGTAGCGGCTTTCTATACCAAGAAGTGGAAAGCAAACCGTTCTACTACGATTGGCTTGCTCTATAACGGTAGTACCGGAGTTCCTTATTCTGTATATTATTATAACTCGGACTTGAATGGTGATAGCGGTTGGAATGACTTGATGTATATTCCTACCGATGCCGAAATTGATAAAATGAGCTTTAGAGCTACGACTACTTATACCGAAGAGCAGCAACGTGCCAATATGAAAGCATGGTTGGCAAATGAGGATTATCTGAAGGATCATCGCGGAGAGTACTTCGAACGTTATGCGGCTAATGAGAAGTTTGAACACCACTTCGACTTGCATCTGGCTCATACCATTAACTTCATGGTTGGTAAAAACATGCGTGGTCTTGAATTCTCACTGGATATTATTAATATCGGTAATATGCTGAATAAGAAATGGGGACGTACTTCTGCTTCAAGCGGTTATTACTCTCCTGTTTCATATAGTAATGGTCAATTCCAATTCCAATATGGCCATGACTACACCATGCACTCTTACAGTGATTACTATTCTCGTTGGAGAGGCCAAGTGGGCGTGAAGTTCTCTTTCTAAAAAGTAAAGAACATAAATTATATGATGAAGGGCTACTCCTTGCGGGGTAGCCCTTACTGTTTGTTTGATAAGAAAACGGTGGAGTCTGAAAAATGTTTGTTTTCCCCTTGCATTCTGCTCTAAAAACAATACCTTTGTAGAAACATACAACAAAAGATGGGGAAATTTATAAATCCGTTTACTGACTTCGGGTTTAAGAAAATATTCGGTCAGGAAATATCAAAAGATTTATTGATTGATTTCTTGAACGATTTATTGGTAGGAGAGCGGGTTATTACAGACCTGACATTTCTGAACAATGAGCAACTTCCGGAACTCAAAGACGATAGAGGAGTAATTTATGATATATATTGCACTACCGATACCGGAGAGAAAATTATTGTGGAAATGCAGAATAAGTCGCAGGCTTTCTTTAAAGAGCGTGCGCTGTATTATCTGTCGAAGGCTATTCTGAGGCAAGGTGAAGTGGGACATGAGTGGAAGTTTGATATAAAAAGCAGTGTATGGGGTCTTCTTTATGAACTTTATACTGACTGATAATGTTAAACTGCGCACTGATGTATTCCTTGTAGACCGTGAAAGCGGTGAAGTATTCTGTGATAAACTCAGACAAATTTTTCTTGCACTGCCGCAGTTCAAGAAGAATGAAATGGAATGCCGGACTGATTTTGAACGTTGAATATATATATATATATATATA
>JAJQAY010000086.1 GCA_021203515.1 Bacteroides sp.
AGCCTTCTTTTTGCCTGCAAAAAAGGACTGGCTAAACTTGTTAGACAGTCCCATTTTATGGAAATCTTATTTCATATCTGTATATTTGATTTCATCTTTATCGCTATACTTCAGGTTTTCACCGCCCATACCCCAGATGAAGGTATAGTTGCTGGTTCCTGCTGCAGCGTGGATGCTCCATTCGGGAGAGGTGACAGCCTGCTCGTTGTGCAACCAGATAAGACGTTCTTCCTGAGGTTCGCCCATCAAGTGGCAGATGGCGTTGCCCGGAGTCAGGTTGAAGTAGTAGTAAGCCTCCATACGACGTGTGTGAGTATGGGCAGGCATGGTGTTCCATACAGAACCGGGAGCCAATTCGGTAAGTCCCATCTGCAATTGGTTGGTACCGCCATCTTTCACTCTTTCCAACACGTCTTTCACAATAAGTTGGTTTACGATGCGGTCGTTGCTGTCTTCCATTTTTCCATAATGGTCGGAGATACCCAATGCATATTTCTTGGGGTTAGCCTTTTGAAGCTTGGCATCGGTAGTAATCAACTGAGTGACGTAAGGTTTGTAAGCCGGAGCCGAGTTGATGTAGAACTTCGCAGGTTTAGCGGGATCGTTGCTCTTGAAAGTAACTTCCTTATTGCCGCAACCTACATAAAGCGCTTCTTTGTATGTCATGGGATATTCCTTACCGTCTACGGTAACAACTCCATCGCCACCGGTGTTGATGGCATCCAGTTCGCGGCGTTCCAGGAAATAAGTGATTTCCGGACCCAGTTCGCGGAAAATCTCAAGTTTCAGAGCCTTGTTTACCGGCATTGCACCTCCGTAAATCAAGCGGTCATAAAGCGTGTAAGTAAGGTTAATTTCATCGGCTGCCATTACTTTGTCCATCATAAACGAGCTACGCAGGCGTTCGGTGTCGTAGTGCTTTACATCCAGAGGATGGCAGGCGGTCTGTACTTTGTAATTTACTTGGGCGGAAGCCGTAATTGCGGCAGCACCCAACATCAGGGCAATTGCTAATTTTTTCATGATGTCTCTTTTATAATTAAGTTATTTTATTTATTTGCTTCAGCTTCTGCTTTAACAGATTTCTGATATTTAACGATAGCGCGGCGGTTCAATATCATCAGGAACAGCGTGCACAATACCAGAATGGCGGAACCTATATATTTGAATGTATAAGTCAGGTGGAAAATAATCCATGCGAAAGGACTGGATGCGAAGTCGAGCGCACCACCTTCAAATCCGTCGGGAATATTAACGGCTGCATCCTGAGTTTTAGCATATACATCGTGGGCGGCTTGTGTGAAGTAGGGAGCTAAGTCCGTTACGAAGTACAGTCCCATAATCAGTACGACAAGACCGATGATAAAGGTTTTCACTATATTACCTTTCGTGATGGGCAATACCAGCAGGAACAGATAGAACATACCTGCCAGCGAAGCCAACGGAAGGAATTCATTTCCCGGAAGTACGACAGCCAGCAAGATTGTCACCGGAATAAGCAACAGCGATACTACCAGTGTTGCCGGATGACCGATAACCAATGCCGGACTCATACCGATATTCAAGCCTACAGCGCCTTTGAACTTCTTGGCAATCAGTTCGCGGGTAGCGTCTGAAATAGGTTTCAAACCTTCGATGAACAAGGCGGTGACACGCGGAATCAACTCCATTACGGCGCCCATCTTGATACCCAAACCTAAAATATAAGGTATCTTATCTACCAACTCTTGTCCGTTTCTGCAAGACAAGGCGGCAATGCCGCAACCCACGAGGATACCCAGGAACAAAGGCTCGCCGAGCAAACCGAATTTTTTCTTCATTCCTTCTGCGTCGATATTCAGTTTGTTGAAGCCCGGAATTTTATCCAAGGCCTTGTTTATTACGATAGCAAACGGCACGAAACCTGCACAGAATGGTTGCGGAATGGATATACCTTCCATCTTTTCATAGAATCCCTGGAATTTATCTGCGGTGTAGTCGGCCATAATCAATGTGATGATGTAGCAGATAACGGCGGCAAAGAAGCCCCACAAGATACTGCCGCTGGCAAAATAAACTACTGCTCCGATAAAAGCGAAATGCCAGTAGTTCCAGAGGTCGATGTTCACGGTACGGGTAGTTTTTTGTCAGTAGCATCAGGATATTGACGCCCAGACATACCGGAATAATAAATGCACCTACCGAAGTATTGTAGGCTACGGCAGCGGCAGCCGGCCATCCCATGTCGAACACCTTTAATTGAAGTCCGTATATTTCTACTACTTGGCTCAGGGCAGATCCCAGGCTGCTGGTCAACAGAGCAGTAACCACTGATAAGCCTACGAAACCGACACCTACCAGCAAACCGCTTTTCAGCGCCTTACTGAATTTAATGCCGATGCATACACCCAAAATTGTAAAGATTATAGGCATCATCACTGCTGCTCCTAAGCCGATGATATAACCGAAAACTTGTTCCATTCTTTTGTGATTTAATTTGTTGAAAGATTATGTTTTACAATAGTATGAATTAGAAACCGGGGTCAAAAATAAGACCTTTTCTCTATTAATCAAACTGGAAAAGCATAATTATTAGTAAAAAGGACGATTTTAGACAAAATTGGTCGTTATCGTGCACAAAAATGCTCGTTTTCGCACACGAAAATCAAAAAATACACTCTCTGCACTGAAAAATACACAAGGGTTTGGAAAGAAATTCCTACTTTTGTTTCGTGAAAAAAGAAAAGGTCTAATACCCTAAAAAACAACTTCATGAAAAAGAACTTTATTTGTAAATTTATCGTATCCGGTTTATTATTATTTTTCCCTTTAGTCCTATTTGCACAACGTGTAAGTAGTGATTTGCCCTGGTCGGTACGCATGGTCGAGTCGGAAATGATTCGCTGTCCGGAGTCTTGGCAATTGGATTTCCAGCCGAAGCTGAAATGGGATTATTGCCACGGACTGGAGTTGCGGTCTATGCTGGATGTGTACGACCGCTACGGTGACAAGAAAATCTATGATTATGCCTTGGCTTATGCCGATACGATGGTGAATGCGGACGGAACCATCAAGATGTATAAACTGGAGGAATATAGCCTCGACCGTATCAACTCCGGCAAGTTCATGTTCCGCATTTACGAACAGACGAAAGATGAAAAATATAAAAAAGTGCTTGCACTGCTGCGAAGCCAACTCGGTGAACATCCCCGCAATGCCGACGGCGGATTTTGGCATAAGAAGATTTATCCCAATCAGGTGTGGCTGGACGGTGTGTATATGGGCGCACCTTTCTATGCGGAATATGCTTTCCGGAATAATCAGGTAAAGGATCATGCGGATGTCATCAATCAATTTCTGATGGCTGCCCGCCATACTTATGATGCAAAGAACGATTTATATCGCCACGCTTGCGACGTAAGCCGTAAAGAACGTTGGGCCGACCCTGTTACGGGACAGTCAAAGCATAGCTGGGGACGTGCTATGGGATGGTATGCCATGGCCTTTGTAGATGCTCTCGATTTCATTCCGAAGCATGAACCGGGACGTGACTCCATGCTGGTTGTTTTCAATAAGATAGCTTCTCAGGTGAAACGCCTGCAAGATGCCAAGACGGGTTTGTGGTATCAGGTGCTGGACAAGAGTGGAGCACCGGGTAATTATCTTGAGTCTTCCTGCTCTGCCATGTTTGTATATGCTCTTTTCAAGGGAGTTCGCATGGGATATATTGATAAATCCTATCTGAATGTTGCTATTAAAGGGTATAAAGGTATTCTCGATAATTTCATCGAGGTAGACAAAGACGGAGTGATAAGCATTACCAGAGCTTGCGCCGTTGCCGGCTTGGGCGGAAAAGTCTACCGTTCGGGCGATTATGACTATTATATCAACGAGACAATCCGTAGCAATGATCCCAAAGCGGTAGGGCCGTTTATTCTTGGTTCATTGGAATGTGAGCGTCTTCAGGAGGTAAAAGCAATAGTAAATCAGAAATAAGAAAGGAGAAACGGATGAAAACTTTATATGTTTTAATAGTTGCATTGCTTTGCAGCATAATGCCTTTATCCGCTCAAACACAGTGGAAAGATACGATCGTTGTGGCTCGCGACGGTACGGGTGATTATCGTACCCTGACCGAAGCGATGGAAGGTATCCGTGCTTTTATGGATTATAAAGTGACGGTGCTGATAAAGAACGGTGTATATAAAGAGAAGGTTATCGTTCCCTCTTGGCTACAAAATGTCGATTTCATCGGTGAAGATGTTGAAAAGACAGTTATCACTTACGATGACCATGCCAATATCAACAAGATGGGCGCTTTCCGTACTTACACTATGAAAGTGGAGGGGAATGCCATTACTTTTAAAAACCTGACGATTGAGAATAATGCCGCACGCTTGGGCAGGCGGTTACACTTCATACGGAAGGCGATCGTCTGGTATTTGTCAATTGTCGTTTCCTGGGAAATCAAGATATTATTTATACCGGAGCAAAAGGAACCCGCCTCTATTTCTTGAACTGCTACATAGAGGGAACTACCGATTTTATCTTCGGACCTTCTACGGCTTTTTTCGAGGGCTGCACCATTCATAGTAAGTCCAATTCTTATGTGACGGCAGCATCTACTCCGGAAGACATTGAAGTGGGTTATGTTTTTAAGAACTGTAAACTGACAGCCGCACCGGGAATAGATAAAGTTTATTTAGGCCGCCCGTGGCGTCCGTATGCCGCTACTGTATTTATTAACTGCGAGTTGGGCAAGAATATCTGCCCTGCAGGTTGGAACAATTGGCGCAATCCGGAGAATGAGAAAACCGCCCGCTATGCCGAGTATGGAGGTACCGGCGAAGGAGCTGATGCTGCAAGCCGGGTGAAATGGGCGAAACAGCTGACGAAAAAGGAAGTTGCAAAATACGATGATTTAAGTTTTGTTTTCAAGCTCTGCAGCAACTGGATACCGGCTGAGAATTAACACTGTTAATGCTCTGTAATTTCCTGAAAATACGAAGTTAACATCCGGTCGATAGGAAGTTAACAAGCCTGCCCCAATGAAGTTAACTTTAATACTGTGTTAAAGTTAACTTCATTGGGGCAGGCTTGTTAACTCTTTGTTTCAATTAAATATTCTACCGATTTGACCTTTTTTTCTACTTGACCAAACGAATGATTTCGTATTATTGCACCTGAATAAGACATCTTATATCCGGATATTATGAAAAACGTCACGCAGATACTCTTCTATCTGATAATCGGGCTTATGGCTAATGGAAATCTTCAAGCCCAGCCCTATTATTCATTGATAAAGTATTCATCGAAAGATGGACTTTCTTCAATGACTATTGCCGATATGTTGCAGGACCACAAAGGACAGTTGTGGTTTGCCACCTGGAATGGCTTGAATAAGTTCGACGGGTATCGTTTTACTTCTTATAAGAATAGTCCGAATGAAAAAAAGCGGATTATCTACCATTCGCATCGTTTCGATTACAGAAGATAAATGGGGATATATCTGGATTTTGACTTATGATAATACGGTTTGCCGTTTTGACCCCAGAAAAGAAACTTTCGAACCGATTTTAGATGAAAATGCAACTCCCTATCAAGTCTCCTCTGTGTATGCTATGTCGAGTGGAGACATCTGGCTGTTGGTTTCTGGAGACGGTGCCCTGCGCGTGACGACAAACCCGGATACGGGCGGAATGAGTTTACGTTTATACTCCAAGCGCAACCATGCGTTATCGGCAGATAAAGTGAACTATCCCTATGAAGATAAAGCCGGAAATTTATGGCTTTTGACTGATAACGGCTTGTATATGGAAGAAAAGGGAACGGGCGTTATCTCCGACCTTTTCGCCGGCAATTCTCGCGAGCTTACTTTCAAACAGTCTTTTTATGACTTGTTGGAGACGGATACGGAGATACTGCTAGGCTCTAATCGCGGAAGAATTTGGCGTTATCTGAAAAAGACGGGGCAGATGAAACTTTTGCAGATAAAGACAGACTCGTCCGTGAAGTTCATATTGCCGGTGAAGGACGCGACTTGGCTGATAGGTACCAGTCACGACGGTTTTTTAATCTATAATGATAAGACCGGTGAACAAAGGCATTGCAACATGACGACCTGTGCCAATCTTCCGTCCAATGATATGAAAAGGGGATTTGTGGGCAGGCAACAAGGCATCTGGCTTCATGTCAATGCATTGGGTGCCTGCCGCTTCGATACGCAGACAGAGAAACTCACCCATTTTGTGGTGCGGGACGAAAAGGAGGAGTATTAACCTCTCAATCCGACTTCGAGATTTATGAGGACGTGAATGGATATTTATGGGTACATCCTTATGGCGGCGGTTTCTCCTATTTTGATTATCAGCAGAATAAGTTAATACCGTTTAGCTCTTCAACCGGAAAAATAAAATGAAAGTCTTCCAACAGATGTTATCTGCCGTATTCAGACAGGCAAGGTAATCTGTGGATGTGCACCTCGTTTTGGGGATTGGAACGTTTTTCCTTCTATAATCCCCACTTCCAATTGTTCACTCCCGACCTTTCCGACCCCGAGTTGCCGGAAAATGATATTCGGTCTATAGCATTAGATAGTCGGGGAAGATTATGGGCCGGTAATAAGGATGACGAGGTATGTGTGTACGATTCTCTCTTCCGGCTGATTGGTAAACTCGACGTGCAGGGCAATCTGACTTTACAGCCTTCAAAGGCCGGGCAATTGGGAAGAGCTTATTTTATAATGGAAGACTCCCAGCAGAACATCTGGATAGGCACTAAAGGCAACGGCTTGATTTGTGCCACCCCTCTCGGCGATAAGAAATACGCATTGAAACGTTTCCGCTTTGATGCACGGGATATGTACGGCTTGAGTCACAACGATGTCTATAATATATTTGAAGACAGCAAGCACCGGATATGGGTTGCTACCTACGGTGGCGGCTTGAACTATATGCTTTCCGATGAAAACGGGGAATATCAGTTCATTAATTACCGGAACAACTTAAAGAATTATCCGATGCGGGATTGCGCCCGCGTTCGCTCCATTTCCGAAGATAGTGACGGAAATATCTGGGTAGGGACTACGGGAGGAATTATCATGTTTGCTTCGGACTTTACTCTGCCCGAGGAGATTAGCTTTAACCGCTTTTCGAGTGTGATAAGCGATAGCCTTTCGCTGAAAAGTAATGATATACACCACGTTTATTTTACTTCTACCGGCATGTATGCCGTAACTTTCGGCGATGGGCTTAGTAAGTTGATAAAGATGGATAACGGAAAAGCCATCTTCAAAACATACCTGATGAAAGACGGTATGCCTTCGGACATCGTTTTTTCAGCGATAGAGGATGGAAAGAAAAATCTGTGGCTCGCAACCGAGAACGGATTGAGTAAGTTCGATATAGCTACAGAACAGTTTGAAAATTATCCTTTGAAGTTTCAGGTATCGGATGTTTTGTTCAATGAGGGAATTGCCGTGAGAAACAGTAATGGCGAAATTATCATTAATACGAATAAAGAACTTTGCCATTTTCATCCGGACTCGGTTTCGAAGAGCAAGTTTATCCCCCGTATCGTTCTTACCGACTTACGCATCGGAAATGAGTCTTTGCGACCGGGAGTGGAAGGCTCACCCCCTGACTATGGAGTTGGATGATATGCCGGAGTTGGTACTGTCTCCCCGCGACAATATGTTCACCCTACAATATGCGGCATTGGATATGGCGGATAATACCGACATTACATATGCATATATGCTCGAAGGGCTGGAAGACAATTGGAAGTCTGTGGAAAGCCAGCGTAGCGTGACTTATACCAATCTGAAAAAGGGAGATTATATTTTTAAAGTCAGGTCTACCAACAGCGATGGAGTGTGGGTGGAGAATACACGCTCTCTGCGCATCACCGTATCACCTTCCTTTTGGGAAACCGGATGGGCTTTTTCCTTGTACGCATTGGGTCTGTGCCTGCTGATGGCTGTCATCACTTGTATCTTCTTTGTTATCTATCGTTTGCGCAATAAGGTATTCATGGAACAGCAAATAGCCGACATCAAGCTGCGTTTCTTTGCGAATATCTCCCATGAACTGCGCACTCCTCTGACGCTTATCGTTGGCCCGGTAGAGAAGAGCTTGCAGAAAGACCTGTCAAAAGATGTACGGGGAGACCTGATGCTGGTTAAGGATAATGCTAACCGCATGTTGAGGCTTGTCAACCAGCTATTGGATTTCCGGAAGATACAGAACCAGCGGATGAAGCTAAAGGTTTGCGAAGTGGATTTACCCGCTTTCATTCCGGTGGTGATGGCTAGTTTCAAGGAACTGGCAATCAGGCAGCGCATCGACTTTTGCTTTGAAACGGAGTTGGAAAGTTTGAGAATATGGGTGGATCGGGATAAACTGGAAACAATCCTGTTTAACCTGATTGCCAATGCCTTTAAGTTTACCCCGTCGGAGAAGTCCATCGTGGTTACTCTGAAAGATGAGCCAGGCAAAGTCTGCATTGGTGTGCGTGACGAAGGAGTCGGCATTGAGCCCGACAAACAAAATTTAATATTCTCGCGCTTTGAAACCGCTATGGAGAAGAATTTGTTCAACTTGCCCAACACCGGCATCGGACTATCCTTGGTTAAGGAACTGGTGGAGTTGCATCACGGCAACATCACGGTAGACAGCAAACCCGGGCAGGGCACCTGCTTCTCCGTATATCTGCAAAAGGGGAAAGAGCATTACTCCGAAGAGTCGGTAGAGTGGATAATTTCGGACTTCGAGGTCGAGGAGGACCCCTCTCCGGAAACATTGTGCAAGAGTCTCCGATAAGCGAAGATAAGCCGACCTTACTCTTAGTGGAAGATAACATAGAGCTACGCAACTTTATCCATAACGCATTTGCCGGGCAATTTAATGTTCTGGAAGCTTCGGACGGTGAAGAGGGGCTGAGGCTGGCGGTTGAGAATGTTCCCGAAATGATTATTACAGACCTGATGATGCCCGTAATGGATGGCCTTACGATGATTAAAGAGCTGCGTAAAAACATGAACACAAGCCATATCGCTGTCATCATGCTGACGGCAAAGGCAGACCCGGAGTCGGAATTTATGGCTATAGACGAAGGGCGGATGCTTACATTACCAAACCCTTCAGCCTTAGTTATCTCCAGGCACAGGTTAATAATTCATTGAAGAGAAGAGTCCAACTACAGGAGTATTACAACCTGCATTTGCTGAATAAGAAAAGCGAAGAACCGGAATTCAAGCCGGAACGCAATTTTTCCTCCAACGATAAAAAGTTTATGGACGAGCTAATCGAATTTTTAAACGAGAATATTGATAATAGCGAATTGCTGGTAGATGACCTCGTTGCCAGTTTCCATATAAGCCGTTCCGTATTCTTCAAGAAACTGAAAGTTCTGACGGGTTTGTCTCCTGTTGAGTTCATCCGTGAAATCAGAATAAAGCGGGCGGCCGAACTGATAAGGGAAGATGCGTACAACATGGCTCAGGTAGCTTATATGGTAGGCTTTAGCGACCCTCATTATTTCAGTAAGTGTTTCAAACAAGTCTATAACATGACCCCTACCGAATATAAATCGAGCGCACGGTAAATGCGTTCTCCACTTTTCCAGAACATACTTCTTTGACAATAATCCGGGTGTAGCGGACTTTGTAGGTGTTTTTTGACTGAATATGTTGTAAAAACGATTTTTTCACCGATTAAGTCATATATTCCACTTCCTTGCCGCGTCTTTGCAGCACTTTTGCCATGCATAAAGTATTCCTGGCGATTAGGAACTAACGAAGTAAATGTTTAATTAAAGTTTAGTATTATGAAACACATTCTCAGACTGAAAAGAATTAGCTTGGCGGTACTGGTCTTTTTTATCCAGTTAAGCGCATGGGCACAGGTAAAACAAATCTCCGGTATTGTTTCCGATGAAAAGGGCGAACCTCTGATTGGTGTTAATGTCAGTGTCAAGGGAGGCACTAACGGGGCTATCACCGACTTGAATGGTAAATTCTCATTGAGCGTAAACAGTAAGGACATCATTGTTTTCTCTTATATAGGATATACCACTCAGGAAATTCCGGCCAGCGACCCGAAAGTTAGCAGAGTTATATTGGCTGAAGATGCTGAAACGCTGGATGAAGTCGTGGTAGTGGGCTATGGCGTCATGAAGAAGAGCGATGTCACAGGCTCAATTTCTTCGCTCAAAAGCAAGGATATAACCTCTGTTCCCGCTAGCAATGTGCTGGAAGCGATGCAAGGTAAGATTGCCGGCCTCGATATGACTAAAAGCGACGGTGAGGCGGGTTCGAGCCTGAACTTTACGTTGCGCGGTAACCGTTCGCTGAATGCGTCGAATGCTCCGTTGATTATGGTGGACGGAGTGGCTTATGGTTCCACACTGGATATTAATCCTTCCGATATTGAGTCCATCGAGGTGCTGAAAGATGCTTCTTCTACGGCAATCTATGGTTCGCGCGGTGCCAATGGCGTTATCCTTATTACAACCAAACGAGGCAGCGCAGGCAAGACCAATGTTTCGTTTAATGCTTATTTCGGTCCGCAGATGGCGGCAGGCTTGGCAGATATTATGAATGCCGAGCAGTATGCGGCCTTGAAGCGTGAAGCTTATCGCACGCAGGGGATTACCGACGACAATGCCATCTTTACGGCCAACGAACTGCAAGGATTGAAAAATCACGAGTACCTCGATTTTCAGGATATGTGCGTCAATACCGGTTTCGTGCAGAGCTACGAAGTAAGCGTCAATGGCGGTACGGAAAAGACTCAGGTAAACCTCTCACTGGGATATTATAAAGAGAACGGTTTGTTTAAGAACGATGACCTAACCCGCTTCAATGGAATGGTGGGAGTGGACCAGACTATTACCAAGCGTCTGAAAGTAGGTGCAAGCATGTTGCTCACTTATAAAGACAACAACAAACGGCAAGACCCGCTGAACCAGGCTAACAAGATAGTACCTATCGGCAAGGCCTATAATGATGACGGCTCTTTGAATATGTTCCCTTCCTACGGTTCGGCTACCTCCGTAAGCCCCCTTGCCGACGAGCAACCCGATGCTTATAAAAACAATACGTTGACCAAGCGTCTCTTCGGTACTGCCTATCTGAATTGGGAAATCATCGATGATTTGTTGCTTCGCACCACGCTGGGCGTCGACACGAACAGTGCACGCCGCGGATACTTCTACGATAAGAACACGATTAATGGTGGTACAAAGGAAGCCAAGTCGGGTGCAGAACTGAGCAATAACAATAATTACACTTGGGAAACCACTCTGAATTATAATAAGACCTTCGGAGTGCACGGCTTCAACTTCCTGCTCGGTAACAGTATCATCTCCAACCATGCCGAGAGTTTTGACCTTTCCGGTAAAAACCAGACTTTCGCAGGCAACTTATTCTGGAATCTGGCTTCTGCTACAGACCAGCGCGAAATAGCAAGCGGTCTTGTAGAAGATAAAATGGTCTCCTTCTTCGGACGTATCCACTATAAATTGAAAGAGAAATACCTCTTCAACGTATCTCTGCGTGCCGATGGTTCCTCCGTGCTGGCGGACGGTCATAAATGGGGCTATTTCCCCTCTGCCGCTTTTGCATGGCGTGTCATTGATGAAAACTTTATGAAGAATGCCACCTCTTTCATGTCCGATTTAAAGTTGAGACTTAGCTGGGGTATCTCCGGCAACAGTGCCATCAGTCCTTATCAGACTTTGGGCGGATTGGGTTCCACTACTTACTCGTTCGGCGAGGTAGGTGCATACGGATATTTCCCCCGCAACATTTCCAACAAAGACCTGAGCTGGGGGAAAATACAAACATTCAACATAGGTGTTGACTTCGGCTTCTTGAACAACCGCATCAGCGGTAACCTGGAAATCTACCAGACCAATACTACGGATTTGTTGATGTCCCGCCAACTGCCGCCTACTTCCGGTTTCCAGAGTGTGATGGAGAATGTGGGTGAAGTCCGCAACCGAGGTCTTGAAATCGGATTAAATACGGTTAACTTCAAGCCTTCTACCCGTGACGGATTTTCATGGAACACGAATTTGAGCTTTACGCTGAACCGTGAAGCCATTCAGAGCTTGGCAAGCGGTGCCAGTCGCGACTTGGTAAACAGTTGGTTTGTTGGTGAGCCGATAAGCGTTTATTATGACTATAACAAGATTGGTATCTGGCAGTTGGGCGAAGAAGCGGAAGCTGCCAAATACGGACAAGTTCCGGGAGACATCCGGGTGGAGGATATTGATAAAAACGGCAGTATCTCTTCTGAGAAAGACCGTAAGATAGTAGGTACGAACAGACCGGACTTTGTATTGGGTATGAACAACTACTTTGCTTATAAAGGTTTTGACTTATCGGTATTTATGTATGCCCGCGTGGGACAGACCATCAAGAGTGAGGCGAACGGCAATTACAAGATTGACGGTTTGGAGAACGGCCCGGTGGTAGACTACTGGACTCCGGAAAATCCGACAAACTCCCATCCGCGTCCTGATAAGAACAAGAATTTGAGTAGCGCCTATATGAGTACGCTTTACTACCAGACGGTTCGTTCCTCAAGATTAGAGAAATGACATTGGGCTATTCGCTGCCCACAGCTTGGTTGAGCAGGGTTAAAATCTCCAAGTGCAGGGTTTATGGTACACTGAAGAACTTCTTCACTTTCAGCCGCATGGGCCTCTATGATCCTGAAAGAGGCGGTAGTTTGTCTTTCCCGATGACTAAACAAGTTGTATTCGGAGTTAATCTTAATTTCTAATTTTTAAAAAGTTATGGATATGAAACGAAATTCATTGATTTATATATTGTTCGCTGCGTTGTTGTTTACGTCCTGCAACGATTTTCTGAAAGAAACTAACTATAGTGGATTGTCTGACGACCCGTTCTACGATTCGGAGGTGGGTATCGAAGCATTGGTGAATAGTTGCTATACGCCCTCTCGTTTGTGGTACGGCAGGGAAGGCGGAGCTTCAACGACGGAACTGGGTACCGACCTCTTCCTGAAAGGTGGCGACTGCAAACATCCTCAGTACTCTCTGCACGATTTGAACCTGAACTCGCAAGATTTGCTGGTGCAGGTATATTGGGCAAAGTTCTACGAAGCCATTAATTATTGCAACACCGCTTTAGTTCGTTTGGAAACCGCCCCTTTGAAAGAAGATGTGCGCAAACGTCGCATGGGTGAGGTCTGCTTCCTGCGTGCCTTCTACTATTGGCATCTGACGGAAATCTGGGGAGAATCCATCTGACTACCACTCCTTCCGAAGGCGTACAGACCGAAGCCCATAAAGCCTCGGTAGAACAAGTGTATAAACAAATCTTCGACGATTTGGATGACGCCATCGGTTACTTGCAGGGATATACCGCCCATGAGGGTGGACGTATCACCCTTCCGACCGTTGAGGCTTTCAAAGCACGTATGTTGCTTACGCGCGGACAATATGGAGATGCTGCTGCTTTGGCAGAGAAGGTGATTGGCAGCTATGGCTTCCAACTGTCTGATAACTATGCGGATATTTGGGATATGGCTAATTGCGAAGGCTCCACCAATTCGGAAGTTATCTGGTACGTTAACTATTCAAGTGATTTATTGCTGAACAAGGACATCTCGGATGAAGACTACAGTGCCAACAGTACATTATATGCCAATGCCAACTGTTTCTATTCGGATGGAGGAAACAATCTTCATTTGATGTTCTGCTATCGTTATAACCTGCTGAAAGCCGGTGTCGGTATTGATTTGAACGGTATCGGCTACCAGCGCTATGCAACCAGCCGCCACTTGCTGGAGCTGTATAATGAAGACATCGACCAGCGTTATGACGGCGCTTTCAGAGAAGTGATTTATAATAATGGCAATGCAGATAACGCCTATGCCAGTCAAGTAGGGGATACTGCCATCTACTTCACTAAGAAAAGTATGCCCAAAGCCTTTGCCGACAGAGTAAGGCCGCTGTATTGCTTCAAAGACATCGATAGCCTCTACTATGCCGACGGCCGTTTGAAGACAACCGTTGGTTTATCGAGATGCACAAACATGCCGACCATACCCGTGCGGAAGCATTTGAGCGTTCAAGCCGCCGGGATGCGTTTGTTATCCGTCTCTCTGAAATGTATCTGATTGCTGCCGAGGCTGAAATGCTAAACGACAATATGCCGATGGCTGTAAAGTATATGAATGATTTGCGCACAAAAAGAGCTTATCCGGGCTATGAGGACGCTATGAAGATTTCCGCCTCCGATATGAATATTGATTTCATTCTGGATGAACGTGCCCGTGAGCTGGTTGGCGAGCAATTGCGTTGGTTCGACTTGAAGCGCACCGGCAAACTGGTGGAATATGTGAAGAAATGGAACCCGGATGCCAAAGATAATATCAAGGATTATCATGTGCTTCGCCCCATTCCTCAGATACAACTGGATGCTGTCAGCAATAAGGGTGACTTCCTCCAAAATACCGGTTATAATTAAGGATATAGAAGGAATTTAGAGATGGTATCTTAATTCTTCCTCTTTAGAAAGGGAAGAATTGGGATACCATCGTTTATATTTGTACAATAATTCGCTGTATTATGAAGAAGACTTTATTATTGATACTGCTGTTAAGTGTCGGGCTGAATATCAGTTCCCAGGAAAAGGAGAAACCTTATGAAGTGATAAAGAATATGCCTGCATTTTATCAGGAGATAAAGAAAACACTGACATGGCCGATGGCATGGGGCAATTCTCCCATTCAGGATTTCGGGGAATGGCGGGTGGCTGCCCGGAACAAACTGGACTCTTGCCTTCTTCCGGTGCCACCGGCTGCTCAAAACTACGACCTGCAAATCGTGGCTCGTGAACAAAGAAATGGTTATGAGGCTTTGAAGGTTGTTTTCAACCTGACGGCCTGGTCTCGTATTCCCGCCTATTTCTTAATTCCTGACGGTAAAGGTCCTTTCCCGGCTGTAGTGATGCTCCATGACCACGGTGCCCACTTTTCCATTGGAAAGGAGAAGATGGTAAACTGTTTGATGTGAGTGGGGATGTCATGGCGGATGCGGACAAATGGTCGGTAGGATGCTACGACGGTCAGTACACCGGTGATTATTTTGCTGCTCACGGATACGTAGTCTTGGCTATTGATGCTCTGTTCTGGAACGAACGGGGACGCAAGGAAGGCATCGACTATGACGGTCAGCAGGCACTGGCTTCCAATCTTTTGCAGATGGGTATGAATTGGTGTGGTGTCATTACCTATGATGGTATTCGCAGCGTGGAGTTCCTGGCTTCATTGCCGCAGGTCGACAAGGAGAATATTGGTTCGCTGGGTTTCTCTATGGGAGCCCATCGCTCGTGGATGCTCGCCGCCATGACGGATAGAGTGAAAGCGGGAGCTGCCATACGCTGGATGAATACTACGGAATACCTTATGACTCTGACAAACAACCAAAATCGCGGAGGCTCTTCCTACTCGATGCTGGTGCCGGGCATACGGAATTTCATGGACTATCCCCATGCCGCTTCGATAGCTTGCCCCAAGCCGATGCTGTTCTTTAACGGTGCCCGTGATAAGTTGTTTCCGGTGGAAGGCACCCAAGATGCTTTCCGCATTATGCGCGATGTCTGGGAAAGCCAGCAGGCGGGTGATAAGTTAGTGACTAAAATCTGGAACTCGCCCCATTTCTTCAGTAAAGAAATGCAGGCCGAGACTTTTGCGTTCTTTGATAAATACCTGAAGCATTAATCATCCTTCAGCGAGGGTGGACTTCATTTTAAGAAGTCCGCTCTCATCGGGCTGAAACAGTCGATTAACACACCGGCTTCCAGGCAGACACATCCGTGTTCGGCATCCGGCTCGATATAAATGCCGTCACCGGTGGAAACAACCTGTTTCTCTCCGTTGACCGTAAATTCAAACTTCCCGCTTGCCACATACGTTGTTTGGGTGTGGTAGTGGGTGTGTGCCGTGCCGACTGCTCCTTGCTCGAATTTAACTTTGACAAGCATCACCTGTCCGTCGTATCCTATTATCTGGCGAACAGCTCCTTCTCCGGCAGGTTCCCATGTTTTATCTTTTTCAAGGATGAATGTTTTGCTTCTTGTTTTTTCCATTTTATACTGTTTTGAAGTGATTATAGGTAGGCAAATATACAATTAAAATCAATTTCTCCATTAATAGTATCTTTTTTTTACACTATGAACCGTGGTCTTTTGGCTAATATTGCACCCGGAAACATAACATACTTTATATAAATAACCATGAAACATAAATTGATTTTGCTTTTAGGCTTGTTTTTCTTGTTTTCTGCATTCCAGGCGGACAAACCTGTAATTACCATTTTTATGATTGGTGATTCCACGATGGCCGATAAATCGTTGACCGGTGGAAACCCCGAAAGAGGTTGGGGCATGTATTGCCCGGTTTCTTTTCCGAAGATATTCAGATAGACAACCACGCCATGAACGGACGCAGCTCCAAAAGCTTCATCGACGAGGGACGTTGGGACAAAGTGCTCTCTTTGATAAAAAAGGGTGATTATGTCTTTATCCAGTTCGGGCACAACGATGAGAAACCGAAGGCAGACCGCCATACCGATCCCGGAACAACCTTTGATGCCAATCTGCGCAAGTTCGTGAACGAAACACGTGCTAAAGGCGGTATTCCTGTTCTGTTCAACTCCATTGTCCGCCGCAACTTCGGAACGGCTGATAATAATGCGGTGGCTCAGGCAATTACTCAGGATGACATCCGCCAGGGAGTAAATCCGGATGCCAAACGCGGAGCATCGCAAGCTCCGGCAGCTAATAAAGAAGGAGATAAATTGATTGATACACACGGAGCCTATCTTGACTCTCCGCGTAATGTTGCGAAAGAGCTGAATGTTCCTTTTGTAGACATGAATAAGCTGACGCATGATTTGGTGGAAGGCTTGGGACCCGACGCATCCAAGAAGCTCTTTATGTGGGTGCCTGCCAATACCATTGCCGCCATGCCCAAAGGACGCGAAGACAATACCTACCTGAACGTATATGGAGCGCGTGTCATAGCCGGAATGACGGTGGATGCCATTGCCGAAGCCGTGCCGGAACTGGCAAAATACGTCCGTCATTATGATTTTGTGGTGGCGCAAGACGGCAGCGGCGATTTCTTTACGGTGCAGGAGGCCATTAATGCCGTTCCGGATTTCCGCAAGAGTGTGCGTACTACGATATTGGTTCGCAAGGGAGTATATAAAGAGAAGATCGTAATTCCCGAAAGTAAGATTAATATCTCTTTGATAGGACAGGAGGGGGCTGTCATTTCTTATGATGACTATGCGGACAAACCGAATATCTTCGGTGAGAACAAAGGAACATCCGGCTCTTCTTCCTGCTATATCTATGCTCCTGGCTTTTATGCCGAAAACATCACATTCCAGAATACAGCCGGTCCGGTGGGACAGGCGGTAGCCTGTTTCATCAGTGCTGACCGCGTCTATTTCAAGAATTGCCGCTTCCTCGGTTTTCAGGATACGCTCTACACCTACGGCAAGGGTGTCCGTCAGTATTTCGAGGAGTGCTATATCGAAGGTACGGTCGATTTCATTTTCGGGTGGTCTACGGCGGTCTTCAACCGTTGCCACATTCATAGCAAGAGAGACGGCTATGTGACAGCGCCTTCCACCGACCAGGGACAGAAGTATGGCTATGTCTTTTACGACTGCAAACTGACGGCAGACGGCGGAGTGCAAAGGTGTATTTATCCCGTCCGTGGCATCCTTACGCACAAGCGGTATTCATCTACTGTGACTTGGGCAAGCACATTCTTCCGGTTGGCTGGAATAATTGGGGTAAAAAAGCTTCGGAGAAAACAGCCTTCTATGCCGAATATGATAGCTATGGACCGGGAGCCAATCCGAAAGCACGTGCCGCATTCTCGCACCAGCTCAAGAATACCAAAGGATATGAGATAGAAACCGTACTTGCAGGTGACGACGGATGAAACCCGGTTGCCAACGGTAATGCGTTAGTAACCATAAAACGTTGATGTAACCGCACTTCCACTATTAAAATAGAAACAAAGATGTAAGATTTTTCTGCGAAATATGTATCTTTACCGCACAGAAGGACATATTTATGAAAAGACTCTTATATCTAATAGCCGGATTAGTCTGTGCGCTGTCGGTAAAGTCGCAGCCGGATGTATTTTTTTACCCATTATTCATTGGAGGACGGTTTGTCTCAAAACACGATTATGGGTATCCTGCAAGACAGGAAAGGAAATATGTGGTTCTCGACCTGGGACGGCATCAACCGGTTTGACGGATATACATTCAAGATATATAAAGCAAGGCTCGATAATCAGATCGACCTGACTAACAACCGGGTAGACCAGATGTCCGAGGATAAATACGGTTTCCTCTGGGTGCAGACTTATGACAACCATGTTTATCGTTTCGACCCGCGCACTGAAACTTTCGAACGCGTTCCCGCTACCAGGGAGGGAGGCGGTACGGTTGCGGTGGTTTCCATCAAGATATTGCCCTGCGGTTCGGTATGGCTGCTTACAGATAAAGAAGGAGCTATCCGGGTTAAAACAGACCCGGACAGCTATCGTCTTACTTCCGAATGGTACTCTTCCGATACCGGCTTGTTTCCGGCTGCGAAAATCTATGATGTTTACGAAGACCTGTCCGGCAACGAATGGATGCTGACTAACAACGGTCTGGGTATGCTTTCTTCCGGTGGGCAGGTGCCCGTTTCCTATTTCGTGGAGACGGCCAGGCAAGAGGATGCCGGCGGGCAGTTCTTTTATGCGGCTCAGGAGCATGGCGATAAAATCCTTTTCGGTTCGGACAACGGCCGCGTGTGGCGTTATCAGAAGAAAGACGGACAATTCCGTTTGCTTCAGTTGCCGGCATCTTCACATATCGTAGCTATCCGTAATCTGGGTGAGCATGAATTGGTGATAGCTACGGCAACCGACGGCTTTTTCACTTACAATTTCCAAACGAAGAAGATAGAACACTATGAAGCATCCCGGATGCCGAAAGCTCCCATCTGCTCCATCTATGTAGACCGAAGTTCGGAGGTATGGTTCGAGCAGGATGTTTCGGGCACGGTGGCACACTTCAATCCGGCAACCAAAGTCCTTAAAATAGAAACCATTGCGGTGGAACCCACCAGCACCGACCGTTCCCGTCCCGCCTTCCATGTGCACGAAGATATTTACGGCACGGTGTGGGTGCACCCCTACGGTGGCGGCTTTTCGCGTTTCGACAAGAAGACCAACAGCCTGCTCCCCTTCTATAATGGACTGGCGGATGCCGATTGGCGCTTCTCCAATAAAATCCATTCCGCCTTCTCCGATCGGCAAGGCAATCTGTGGATGTGTACCCATTCCAAAGGCTTGGAGAAAATCACTTTCCGCCCCATCCAGTTTGCTATGGTCACCCCCAACCCTCATCACTACGAGTCGTTGAGCAATGAAGTCCGCGCCCTTTGTGAAGACAAGGAGCACAATCTCTGGGTAGGATTGAAAGACAGCAAACTGCGTGTGTATGACAAGAACCATGTGGAACGCGGCTACCTCACGGAAACCGGGGTAATCTCCCATACGGGCAGCCCGTTGCGGGGCAACGTGTACTTCATGATGCAAGATAGCAAGGATAACCTGTGGATTGCAACGAAAGGCGACGGCTTGGTGAAGGCCGAGCCGCAAGGTGCTTCCCGCTATAAACTGACCCGCTACGAATACAATAAGGATGATATTTACAGCCTGAGCGACGACAATGTTTATTGTGTCTACGAGGACAACCGGGGACGCATCTGGGTGGCGACCTTTGCGGGTGGTGTAAACTACCTGACCCGCAATCAGGGAGGAAGGGAGATATTTGTCAACCACCGCAACAATCTGAAAGGATACCCCATCGACGATTGCTACAAGGTGCGTTTCATCACCGGTGATCATCGGGGGAATATCTGGATTGGCACTACGGTAGGCGCATTGATGGTGAACGGAGATTTCAAGAAACCGGAAGATGCCCGCTTCCACCACTTCGTCCGTGTGCCCGAAGATGTGCACAGCCTAAGCAACAACGATGTGCATTGGACTATATCCACCCGTGAAAAAGAACTTTATCTGGCTACCTTCGGGGGCGGACTGAATAAATTGCAATCGATGGATGCCGACGGACACGCCCTGTTCAAATCGTATAGCGTGCAGGAAGGGCTACCTTCGGATATTCTGCTTTCCATTCGCGAGGACGATAAAGGCAATCTCTGGATGAGTACGGAGAACGGCATCAGCAAGTTCATTCCGGAGAAAGAAAGTTTCGAGAACTATGCCGACAAGGGTATTTCTTTCCGGGTGCGTTTCAGCGAGGCGGCTTCCCTCTATACTTCGTGGGGCGACATCCTGTTCGGGGCAAGCAACGGCATCTTCGTTTTCAATCCGGACTCCATTCACAAGAGCAGCTATGTTCCGCCTATCGTGCTGTCCAAATTGCTGGTTTCTAATGAGGACGTCGTACCGGGCGGGAAGTCTGTGCTACGGCAAAGCCTGGACGATACCCGGAAACTGGTACTCTCGCACCGGGAGAATATCTTCACCCTCCAGTATGCCGCACTCGACTATACCGACTCTTCCGACATACAGTATGCCTATATCCTGGACGGCTTTGAGAAGGCGTGGAACTACGTAGGCAAGCAGCGAACGGCTACCTATACCAACCTGCCGAAGGGGTATTATGTCTTCAAAGTGCGCTCCACCAATGCCGACGGCGTCTGGGCGGAAAACACGCGCATGCTCGATATAGAGGTGCTTCCTTCTTTCTGGGAAACTCCCGTAGCCTATTTCCTGTACGTCCTGTTTGTGTTGCTGATTATCGTGACGGCGGTTTATATCCTGTTCACCATCTACCGCCTGAAGCACAAAGTCTCGATGGAGCAGCAGATGACGGACATGAAACTGCGTTTCTTTACGGATATTTCCCACGAACTGCGCACTCCGCTCACTCTGATTTCCGGTCCGGTGGAGTATATACTGGAGAATACGCAACTGCCGAAAGATGCCCGCGAGCAGTTGCAGGTAGTGGAGCGCAACGCCAATCGAATGCTGCGCCTGATTAACCAGATACTTGATTTCCGAAAAATACAGAACCGGAAGATGAAGATGCTGGTGCAACGCATCGATGTGGTATCATTCACCCGTAAGGTGATGGAGAACTTCGACTCCGTAGCCGAAGAACATCACATCGATTTCATGTTCGAAACGGAGAAAGGAGAGCTTTACTTATGGGTTGACGTCGATAAGTTTGAAAAGATTGTCTTCAATCTGCTCTCCAATGCATTCAAATATACGCCCAATGGAAAGATGGTAAAGGTCTTTATCCACGAAGACGAAAATACGGTTTCCGTAGGCGTGCAAGACCAGGGCATCGGCATTGCCGAAAATAAGAAGAAGTCAATCTTTGTCCGCTTCGAAAATCTGGTAGACCGCAACCTGTTCAATCCGAGTACGGGTATCGGCTTGTCGTTGGTGAAGGAATTGGTGGAAATGCATAAAGCCGCCATTTCTGTAGACAGTAAGTTGGGAGAGGGCAGTTGCTTCAAAGTTGATTTCGTAAAGGGCAAGGCACACTATGACGATACGGTGGAGTTTTTGCAGGACGATGCAACGGCAGGTATGCAGACCGTAGAACAAGCTACGGATAAGGATAGTGCAGCTGTTCTTTCTGCTCCGGAGAGCGGAGAAGCCCTGCCGGAAGATGAAAATCCGGACAACGCGAAAGACGTCATGCTGTTGGTGGAAGACAATTCGGAATTGCGGTTGTTCTTGCGCAGCATTTTCTCTGCCGAATATCGCATTGTGGAAGCGGCGGACGGAATGGAAGGTTGGAGCAAGGCTCTGAAGTTCTTGCCGGATATTATTATCAGCGACGTGATGATGCCGGAGAAAGACGGTATTGCCATGACCCGCGAACTGCGTGCCGACATGACTACCAGCCACATCCCCATCGTATTGCTGACGGCAAAGTCTTCCATAGAAAGCAAGCTGGAAGGGTTGGAATATGGTGCGGACGACTATATCACGAAGCCATTCAGTGCCACTTACCTGAAAGCCCGTGTGAAGAACCTTCTCACCCAGCGGCAGAAGTTGCAGACGATCTACCGGTAAGATTTGATGCAGGCGGGAGTGGCAACAGTGTCTTCCTCCTCCGAGGAGAATGTAGAAGAGAAGAATACCCCGAACCTGTCGCCCAACGACCGTAAGTTCATGGACAAACTTGTAGAGTTGATGGAGAAGAACATGGATAATGGCGACTTGGTGGTGGACGACTTCGTGCAGGAGTTGGCAGTCAGCCGTTCGGTGTTCTTTAAGAAGCTGAAGACATTGACCGGTCTGGCGCCTATCGAGTTCATCAAGGAAATGCGCATCAACCGTGCCGTGCAGTTGATAGAAACCGGGGAATACTCCATGACGCAAATCTCCTACATGGTAGGCATCAACGACCCGCGCTACTTCAGCAAATGCTTCAAGCAGAAGATGAATATGACGCCGACGGAATACCGGGATAAGGTGCTGAAATAATCAATACATGTTTTATATAGAAAACAAAAAAAGGTTGGAAAGTGTTTCTATAGAAAACAAAAACACTATATTTGTATTTCTGATAATAAAAGCAAGACAGGATGGAAAGAGAGATAATGCGTAGGATTATTATCGAAGGGCAAGAATACATTGCAGATATTCCCTTGGTGGAGCGTCCGTTTTCATTTGAAGAGAATGGGAACTATGTGTTCGTAGGTATCCGGCAGGCAGGAAAATCCTATTTGCTATATCAACGTATTCAGCAACTGATACGTAACGGGCATAGCATGGAAGAAATGCTGTATATAAACTTCGACGACGAGCGGTTGCGACAAATGACAGCCGATGATTTTGACTTGATATTACAAGCCTACGCCAGCCTTTTTGACTTTCGTCCCATTCTTTTTTTCGATGAGATACAAAATATTGAAGGATGGGAGAACTTTGCCCGGCGAGTAGCCAATCAGAAATATCAAGTATATATCACCGGAAGCAATGCTAAAATGCTGAGCCGTGAAATAGCCACCATATTGGGCGGGCGTTTTTGGAATTCGGATGTGTATCCTTACTCTTTTGCCGAATATCTGACAGCAAAAGGAGTGCGGTTATCTGCCAATTGGCTCTATGGCAAGCAGGGGGCTGAAGTGGGCAGACTTTTTGGTGATTATTTCATGTATGGAGGTTTCCCCGAGTTGGTTGATATTGTAGCGAAGCGGGCATGGTTGAATGCCATTTATAGTAAGATATTTTTTAGCGATTTGGTTCTGCGCAATAAGGTGCGCAATGAAGACGCTTTGGGTTTGTTGGTACATCGTTTGGCGGAGGTTTTGATGCAACCGGTATCCCATACCCGTCTGGCTAATCAGATTAGCTCGGCCGGAATAAAGATAAGTACAGCTACCGTAGTCGACTTTATGCGTTATCTGAAAGAAGCCTGTCTCATCTTCTCCGTCGAAAATCAGGCGGCAAAGTTTGCAGAACGCAATTCCAATATGAAATACTACTTTGTCGATAATGGGCTATTAAATATTTTCCTGATGGATAACAATGCCGCCCTGTTGGAAAATATAGTTGCCATCCATCTGTATAAGCGTTATGGCAATCAACTACATTTCTATCAGCATAATATCGAGGTCGATTTTGTATTGCCCGAAGAAAAGAAAGCTTATCAAGCAAGCTGTTCGTTGACGGATACAGACACTTACGGCCGTGAAACAGGTGCGCTGCTTAAACTGCATGCGGCATTTCCAATGAAAGAAATGTATATTATTACTAAGGATGAAGAACGAACCATTACTATTGGCGATAGAGTCATTATAAAAGTCCTTCCTGTCTGGCAGTGGCTACTTCTATGACACCTGCTAATTTGCCTCTATTTGTGAACATTTGCGCTTTTAGTAGTGTTATCTAGTATAATTAAGAAACCAAACCGGCTATGATTATATATTTAGTAAGTTTATTCGTTATAGGTTCAGTCATTGCATGGAGCGTTTGGAAAGCTCCTTCGGACAGTGAGTTGTGGGGCGAAGAATTAGAAGAATAGTTTTCCGCTGCAATAGCCATCGATTAGTATCGTTTTCTCTGTTTTTAAGTGCTGCTTTCCCCAGTCTTTACCGTATTTCTTCCCTGTCTTTGATGCTGTTCAGTCCTGTCTTAAATGCCGCTCTGCCCTGTCCATAATGCCATTCAGTACACTACAAAATAAAACCTGCCTAACGAAGTGTTAGATAGGCTTTATAATTAGTTTGATGAATAAAGCAACTATTTAATCCACCGTGGGTCTCCAATGCCTTTGTCAATCAGGCCGTCGTTGGAGAGTGTAAAATCACCGCTTGCTGCATCTGCAAATCCCGGATTTGCTTCTGTTGCAAATGAGGAATAATCGGCGCTATGCGAGTTGCCCCATAAGTTTGGAGAGTTGGAGTAATAAATGTTTTTGAAATCTTCAGTAGCTTTCAATTTATCTGCTCTACCCCATGTTCCGGCATTTGCATTAGCCGGACTGGATAATCCTACATTGGCTATCAGGCAATTCTTTACGGTGAGTTTGCTGCCGGCTTTTTCTACGCGGAATAGTCCAGTATTATTGCTATCATCTTTTGTGCAAATATTATAGAATGTACAGTTTTCAAATAGAACATCGGCTACAACCTGGCAACGAACTAATGAACGGATACCGTTGCTTATGGTAGTATTTGATACGGGCGATGACGTTAAAGCTCCACCGCGTAAATCGAAACCATCACCAGCATCATCGGCAATACCATCTATGATAGTATTGTTAATGTCGATTGTTCCGAATGTACCTTTATTATTGTTATAAATGATATGTTTATTCATGTTGCGGATTTCGCAGCCATCCATGCTTAATGCTCCGAGATTACCGTCGGCAGCAGTCAATTCCAGGAAATTATCGCTTTCTTTATTGCCATTGAAGATGATATTAGACACCGTTAGGGAAGCTACTGTACTTGCAACCGTGAAACGTCCCGTGATTGTCGGTTTGGCGGTTGGTTTGAAACCGGATATCTTAACCGATTTAGTAAGTTCATAGCTGCCGATGTTGAATTCACCGGATACAAGTACGAACGAAGCACCTTCTGCTGCATTATCCAGGATTGTTGTTAAATCATCACCTTCGTTCACCGGGGTGGCATCTCCAAAGTCTATCAAGGTTGTGAAAGAAATCGTATCGCGAGTTTTAGTATCATTCATTAATTTGGCAGTGTATTTGGTTTCACTTGTCAACCCGGTAATTGTTGCTGCTCCGGCAGCAATTTCATCGGCTGTAACAGTGTGCTTTATATCACCGGGAGTGATAATAATCTCGGTTGCTGTTTGTCCGGCAGTCCAACGAAGGGTTACCTCGGTTTGCTTTCAGATCATCCTCTGCAGCGCTTTGGAAAATCTGTTCCGCATCAGTTTTGAAAGTTACTCCCGACCATTTAGACTCCGGAATATCAGTGCCTACAGCTTTGACGCGGGTTGAATATTGAGTTCCCCCATCAGGCCGTTAATCGTGTAGGAGTTGTCTGTCATCTCATTATAAGTGGCGACGGGCGAACCGGTAAACTCCAACTCATCATTGGCGAAAAGCTCGATAGTATAGGCTTCTGCCTCTCTTACGGCTGTCCAACTGATGTTTACATTGGTCTTGTTTTGTACTTTTGCCTGTACGTTGGTCGGAGAGAACAAACGGTCGTAGCTCACAGACTTTATTTCGTCATCGCCATCCGAGCAGCTTGTTGTCAGTGCCAACAAACCCATTCCGCACATAAATGCTATGTTTATTATTCTATTTTTCATATTCATTCGATAGTAAGATTAATAATTGTAATCATTGGTAAGAGTTCCGTTGCTTGAATCAAGGAATACCTGGAAGATAGGCCAGAATTGTTTGGTGTCCGGGTCGTTGATGTAAAGCTGGTCGATGAACTTCTTGACAGTGGCAATGTCTTCTTCTTTTTCAGAGTATAACCATGATTTGCTGCTTGAGAATACACCGTCTTGTACATACTGCTTTCCTTGTTCATCGGTATCTCCGTGGTTCAGTCCGTAAACAACGTAAGTATCTGCATCGTTGCTCTTGGCATCCAAGCCTTCGTTGTAATAAAGTTTGGCGGGGAGGTCTGCGTATTCACCGGTACGGCTGGTCAGACGGTTCATTTTCTCTTTAGTTTCCTGCATCTTTTCGCCTAACTTATTCCAACGGATTAAGTCTACCTTGCGAAGCGCTTCTCCTGCGAACTCGAATTTGCGTTGCTCTACGATCTCATTGAAGAAAGCATCCTTGCTTGCGCCGGCTCTTTCGAGGATAGCGGCAGCTTTTGCAGCCGGATATGAACGGTCCAAAATCGGTTTCAGATATTGTGTTGCATTGGCCGGAGAGTTTTCCAGTTCGTTGATAGCTTCGGCAGCCATCAGGAAAATGTCGGCATAGCGCATCACCTGCCAGTTCATACCGTCATCATTGGTAGACGTAACGGTGCGGCTTAACCATTCGAAACGGATTTTACCGAAACTCCAACCGCCGAAACACTTGTTGAGTGCCTTGGCAGATATATCATCGGCCACCGGTTCCGCCCATTTGTAGGGGATGCAGGTGATGTCACGACGAATATCTTCTACATCGTAATCGTAGAATAAGTTGGGAGTAGGGCCATTGATGCCTCCTTTGTTCAGCTTGGTCCATTGGTCTGCTTTTTCATGTTTTACACCCCAAGTATAGATGACACGGCCACGACCGTCAGAGAACGGGATTTCCCAGATAGACTCCAGACCGGCCGTACACGTTTCGCTGCACAGTTGGCGGAAGTTTTCTTCAAACGCACCTAATTTATTGTATCCTTTAGCGATAATCTCTATACACTCGTCTTTGGCAATCTGATACATTTCCTGTCTTTTGGCAGCATCTTCTATGTTGTAGCGGATGCCATCGGGGTGCTGTGAATAACCGGCAGCGAACAATGCGATGCGTACACGCAAACCTTTTGCAAATGTTTTGCTGACGCGTTCGGTAGACTTGGTGTATTTATTCTCGTTGGGCCATCCCAGATAATCTTCTGCTTCGTGCAAGTCTGCCAGAATTTGGTCGATAACTACCATGCGGTCTGACTTGTGAACATAAATCGTTTCGGAAGTGATAGGCTCGAAGCGGGCAGGAATATCACCCCATGCTTTAATCAGGTCGAAATAGATGAAGGCACGCAGGGTAAGCAGTTTTCCATACAGTTGGGCTATATTGACATTCGTCAAATCGCTGTTTTTTGCGCATGGCATCGATACCCTTATTGGCGCGTTCAATACCTTCGTATAATTTGGCCCATACGTTGTTGTCCGTATTCATATAAGTATTGTCGGGAGAGGCGGAATAGGTTACCAGAGAACCTTCTTTGTCTGTACTTACATTGCTCATCCCGGAATTGTTGAATACTTCGCAATCCGTATTCACACCAAAATATGCAAGGTAACGTCCGCGATATGAGTTAGTTTCGCCAAATGATTGATGAATACCCATTACGGCTGCGTCGGCAAGTGCTTCTGTCGTAAAGATGGTGGTTTCATCCATAGATGATTTAGTGGGCGCATCCAGTAAGTCCTCGCAGGAGGTGAAGATGCCGGCCGCTATAATCATTGATATATATGCTAATTTTTTCATTGTAGTCTATTTTAATGGATTAGAAATTAAGATTTAAACCTACTACGAATTGGCGGCTCTTGGGGTAAGCAGAGTAATCTACACCCGGAGTCAGGTTACTCCCGTTACGACGGGCGGTTGAAACTTCAGGGTCGTATCCGCTGTAGCTGGTCAGGCAGAATACGTTGTAAGCCGTTACGTAGAAACGCAAGTTGTTGATGCCTGCTTTCTTAATTAACTCTTGGGAAGTGTATACCCCAAAGTCAGTGTACTCAGGCGAAGGAATGAACCGTCTTCAACAGCCCAGTCGGAGAAGATATACTTGTTGGTATAAGGTGACCACGTGCTGGTGTTCTTGTTCATATCAGCCAACTGAGTCATATCTGTAACCATGTTTCCGCTCGCATCTACGTTGGTCCAACGTTTGCCGGCTGCCATATCGGAAGTCAGATTACGATACAAATACTTGGAAGTAGTGGTGTACTCTATCTTGTTGGCATTATAAATATCGTTGCCATAGCTCCAGTTGAAGTTTGCAACCAAATCGAAGCCGTAAAGGCGTGCATTGATGTTGAAACCTCCGGTGTGCAGCGGATTGGCATCGCCGATTACGCGCTTGTCTTTATCACCATTGGCATCACCGCTATCATCCAGGTCTTTCAGTTTCATCATACCGGGACGTGCCGTACCGACTGCCGTAGAAGTGCTTACGCCGTCTTTCAAAATCCAGGTATCGGTGGTTGCATCATATCTTTCGAAGTCGGAAACTTCATAACGGCCGTCGCTTACGTAGCCATACATCTTACCTACGCTACCTCCAACTTCTATCCAGTAGTCCTGACCGATTTCAGAAGAGACCCAGTAAGACTGAGTCAAGTCGTTAGACATGGTTTGCAATAATCCCAGAGATTTAATCTTGTTTTTATTGAAACTGATGTTGGCTCCGACGGTCAAACCGAAGTTCTTCTTATCGAGGGCTACCCAGTTCACGGAAGCCTCGAAACCTTTGTTTTCGGTTTCACCCATATTGCGGTATTGGTTGTCATAACCGGTACCGGAAACCGGATACAGAATTAGCAGGTCTTTTGTCGTATTCCAGTAAGCCTCCAATGTACCGCTTAATTTACCGTTCAGCAACGTATAATCCAAACCGAGGTTACGGGTAACGGTAGTTTCCCATTTCAAATCAGGATTAGACATTGTTTTGGATGGAGCCCAATAGGAAGTATAACCGTTAATCCAAGTGGTGGCCTTGGCTTCATATTCCTGGGTCAATTGTCCGGAAGGGATATTGTTGTTACCGGCAGTACCATAACTGAAACGAAGCTTCATGTCGTCCAACCATGTTTTAGTGCTTTCCATGAACGGCTCGGAAGAAACACGCCAAGCCAAAGCTGCTGACGGGAAGTAACCCCAACGATTGCCACGTGCAAACTTGGAAGAACCGTCGGTACGGAACGTTGCACTGAACAGATACTTGCTTGAATAGTCATAGTTGACACGACCGAAGTATGAAAGCAATACATCGTTAGGGTCGGAATAGTTTGTAATTTCAAACGGAGTACCCTGTGTCATTAAGTTAAAGCAGTTATCTGCCGTAAATGTAGCGGGGAACCGTGTGCGATATTGGTAATCTTGTTATTCTTGGCAATTACATATTCTTGACCCAACAGCATGTTCAGGTGATGTTTATCGGATGCGAGCAATTTCTCAAAGTCGTAGTTGGCTGTATTGGTATTACGAATTGTACTCCGGCTTTGGCGAGTCAAAGAAGCAGCGGGTTTACCTTGGTCGGCGGAAGAAGGCGTATTGCGTACATAGTAAGTACTCGGACCAAAATACCGGTCTGTATTATAGCGGTAATCATCGTAACCGAATTCTGTCTTCAAGCGCAAGTTCTTGATAATTTCCCAAGTAAATGCAGCTCCCAGGTTATAAGTTACTCGCTCTTTACGGGTATCATTGTCGACTAAAGAAGTCAATGGTTAATCAACAAAGAGTTGGGCTCTTCGTTGTCGGAGTTGAGTTCGTCTGATAAACCCGGAACGGGGAACGGAGTGTATTGCACTGTATATTTCAAACGCTTGTCGGTATTCAGTGAGCTGTTAGCGTCATTGGCACCGCCATCATTGATTTTAGTACGTGAGAAACGTGCACTAAGGTCAATCGTTACGTTCTTTACCGGTTTATGGTTTAACTTTAAGTTGGCATTGTCACGTTTGAAGTCAGACATCTTCATGATGGCTTTGTCGTCCATGTGAGAATAACTGAAAGCATATTTAATCTTGTCGTTACCACCGTTCAAACTGATGTTGTGGTTGAAGGTATGTCCGGTACGTCCGAAGGTCAGGTCTTGCCAGTCGTTGGTTGCTACGTTATCATACAAGTCCAAATCCTGATAATTACCGAAATACTTATTATAGTTATCAAGCTTATCTGTCAGCAGAGCAAGTTCATATTGCCAATCGGCATAATCTCTGGCAGAAAGCACATCCAACTTGTTGGCAACTTTCTTCCAGCTATAATATGCATTATAGCTAACGCTCATCTTACCTTCTTTTCCGTTCTTGGTAGTCACGATGATTACACCGTTTGCACCACGGGAACCATAGATAGCTGTAGAAGATGTATCCTTCAATACGGTAATGTCTTCAATATCAGTAGGAGGAATATCCGAAATGCTTTCTACGGGGAAACCGTCGACAATGAACAAGGGTTCGTTGCTTTGCGTGATAGAACCACCTCCACGTACACGAATTTTCATTTCTGCATCGGGAGAACCTTCTGTGGTGGTGACTTGTACACCGGCCATTTTACCTTGCAAGGCCTCTGTGGCATTAGCTACCGGAACGGCTGCCAATGTTTCGGAATTTACGGTTGCAACAGAACCGGTCAAGTCTTTCTTCTTTGCTGTACCATAACCGATGGCTACCACCTCTTCCAATGCTTGGGCATCGTCTGCCAATACGATATTGACTGTTCTTTGCCCTTTCAAAGCGACTTCCTGCGTAGTCATACCTACATAAGAAACCACCAACGTTGCATTAGAGGGAACACTGAGAGAGAAGTCACCGTCGATGTCGGTGATGGTACCATTGCTGGTATTTCCTTTCTCTACTACGGAAGCACCGATAACGGTTTCTCTTGTTTTGTCTGTAACTGTACCTTTCACGGTTACATTCTGCGCTGATACGCTAAGCGATATCACTGCCATTAAGGATAGCAGAAAGGCGCGCATGTTTTTCATTTTGTTAGACATTCTTTGCATGTTTATAAATTAAATTGTGATTTTTTCATTGGGTGTGTCCGTACACACTGTTAATTCATCGATGCAAATGCAGAGTGATATTAAAAAGGGCATGTGCAAAATTTGTTTTTAGGCTCGTATTTTTTGTTATCAATGGCTTGTTCTGATGTTAATGCTGTTCGGAATGATGTTGTAGAGCGGGAAAGAGGCTGAATGCCTGGTGTGGAAGAACTGCTCCACAGATAGCTTAGGGCGTGTCTGTGGAGCAGTTTTGTGAGGGCATATGTGGTATTTTGTTATAGCGAATAGGAGTATGATATGGATTTCAGGTCGCGGTCGTCGGAACTGCTCCCATATAATAATGTATAATTTCCTTCGAGCGGGCGCACCGTATTGCTGGCTTCGTCCCACCAGTTGAATGTTTCGGCATCCAAATCAAATTTTACCATAGCTGTTTCTCCGGGTTGGATAGATACCCTGCTGAAACCTCGCAGGGTCTTCTTGGGGCCTTCCTTGTCGTCCGGACGTTGGAGGTAGAGTTGCACCACTTCCTCACCGGCTGTTTTGCCGGTGTTGGTGACCGGAACAAGAAGGGAATTTCCTTCAATCTTCGCTTGTCCGTAGGCAAATGTCGTATAGCTCAAACCATATCCGAAGGGGAATAACGGTTTGGTGGACATGTACCGATAGGTGCGTCCTGCCATTGCATAATCCTCGAAGTCGGGTACCTGGGTGATATCCCTGTAGAAAGTGACGGGCAAGCGCCCTGCCGGGTTATAATCTCCGAAGAGGACATCGGCAATGGCCGTGCCGCCTGCCTGTCCCGGATACCATGCTTGGAGGATGGCTTCGCAACTTGCCGTTTCGGGAACAAGTCCGATGGCGCTGCCGGAGAAGTTGATGAGCACCACCTTTTTGCCTGCCGCTTTCAGGGCGGCCATGACTTTGCGCTGAACGGCGGGTAGTTCGATATCCGTGCGGTCGCCCCCTTTGAAGCCCGGAGCGTTGACTTGCATTTCTTCACCTTCGAGGGAAGGGGCGATGCCACCGGCAAAGAGTGCGATGTCGGCAGGTTTGATTTGCTGCATCAGTTCGGGGATATTTACCTCGTCCGATACACGGTCGCAGGCGGGAGCGTAGATGAGGCGTGCTTCCGGCAGGCGTTGTTGCAGGGCTTCCAGCAAGGTAACCGTATGTGACGGGAAACCGTTGTAGTTGCCCCATTGCATCACGGAGTCATTGGCGTTCGGGCCAATCAGGGCGACGGTCATATTGTCTTTCAGCGGAAGGATGTTGTTCTTGTTCTGCAGCAGTACCATGCTTTCGCGCGCCATGTGCAGGGCGAGGCTGCGGTGCTCCTTGCTGTCGATGACGGAGGCGGGAATAGAGTCCCAGGGAGTGGTCTCGTCCATTTCGCCCAGTTCGAAACGTGCTTTCAGCAGTCTGCGCAGGGAGCGGTCGATGTCTTCTTCTTTAATCATTTCTTCCTCTGCGGCTTTGGTCAGTGCGGCATACACGTCGCCGCATTCCAAGTCTGTTCCGGTGAGCACGGCATCGGAGGAGGCGTCTATGGCGTCTTCGTGGGTTTCGTGATGTCCTTTCTCGAAGAAGTCGTTGATGGCGCCGCAGTCGCTGACTACTATTCCTTCGTGTCTCCATTCTTCACGCAGGATTTGTGTCAGCAGCCGGTCGCTTCCGCAACAGGGGTCGCCTTCGAAGCGCTGGTAGGCACACATCACTTCTTTCACCTTGGTCTTCTGCACCAGGTCTTTGAAGGCGGGCAGGTAGGTTTCCCACAGGTCGCGCGGGTCGAGGTCTTCCACATTGAAGGAGTGGCGGTTCCATTCGGGGCCGGAGTGTACGGCGTAGTGCTTGGCACAGGCGTGCGCTTTGTCATATCGGCTGCCTTCCGGGCTTTGCAAGCCCCTGACTACCGCCATACCCATTTGCGAGGTCAGATAAGGGTCTTCACCGTAGGTTTCCTGCCCTCTTCCCCAGCGAGGGTCACGGAAGATGTTGATGTTCGGTGTCCAGAAGGTCAATCCCTGATAGCGTTCATAGCTGTTGTTTTCGCGCGCCAGGTGGTTCTTGGCGCGTGCTTCGTCGCTGACAGCGGAGAATACTTCGTAGAGGGTGGCATTGTCAAAGGTTGCCCCATGCCGATGGCTTGCGGAAAAACGGTTGCCAGTCCGGCACGGCCCACACCGTGCAACGCCTCGTTCCACCATTCATACGGTTTGATGCCCAGCCGCGGGATGCCGGGAGAGTTGTTTTGCATAAGGGATACTTTTTCTTCCAGTGAGAGGCGCTTCAGTAAATCGTCCGCGCGTTCGGTGGGAGAAAGGGACTGTCTTGATAAGGAGGCTTTGAACAACTGCTTATCAGGCAACTGATAAAAAGCAAAAGGAATAAATAGTTTTTCATGTCGCTTTATTTTATGTGAATAATCGGGTAAATGTCTTCTGCTTTATCTACGATGTAGTCGGGGTGAAACTCTTCCAGTTCCGTGCGCGGGCGAAATCCCCATGTCACTCCGCAAGCCGTGACACGGGCATTGATGGCGGTCTGCATGTCCACTCCGGAGTCGCCTACGTAGAGCACCTCTTCCCGGCTCACTTGGGCTATGGAGAGTATGTCTTCGACAATGGCAGGGTCGGGCTTCACGTTGATGCCTTCTCTTTGCCCGAAGACGGCGGTGAAGCGGATTTCGGGGAAGTAGTGGCTATCAGTTTTTCGGTAGCCGCCTGATATTTGTTGGAGGCGACGGCCGTTTGCAGTCCGTCGGCCTGTAGTTGTGCCAGCAGTTGGGGGATGCCGGGGTAGGGGCGGCTCTTGTCTGCATTGTGTACGTCGTAGTAGTGGATGAATTCTTTGCGGACGCGGAGTACGTTCGTTTCGCTTTTCTCTCCTTCGGGAAGGGCGCGTTCAAAGAGTTTGTTGATACCGTTGCCTACCATGAAGTTGTAGGCCGAGGTTTCGTGGGTGGGGTAGCCGAGTGTATGCAGGGCGTGGTTGGTGCTTTGTGCCAGGTCGGCGATGGTGTTGAGCAGGGTGCCGTCCAGGTCGAATATGATTAGTCTCTTCATTGTCTTCTTGATTTAGTTAAATACAAATATACGATATTTCACTAAAACAAGCGGTTGATATATATCAATTTAGTTTAGGTTTTAGGTATTAAGTATTAGGTATTAGGTATTAAGCTGCGCTGTAATCTCAGGCTTTGCGCTTGGGGAGGCATCCGTTATCTCAAGGGAAGCATTCGTCACCCCGGGGAGAAACATCCTTTACCTCAGGGGTGAACGCCCGTTACCTTAGGGGTGAATGCCGTTTACACCTCGTGGTAACTCCATTTACACACCGAGGTAAATGGCGTCACACTACGAGGTAAAGGTCGTTACACTACGAGGTAAATGCTTTTACATCCTGAGAAAAATTTCGGTAAATGCAGGGCCCTGATTATTAAGACTATGGGCTGATTATTGTCGAACCCTATCTCTTCGTAATCCGGAACCAGTCCACGTCTGTCCAGCCGCCATCGTTCGTGACAATGGCAGGACGTGTGCAGAACATGCCGACTTTGGCGCCAATCCATTTGCCTTTCTTTGCCTGAAAAGACTTTCCGAGCGGTTGATACTTCTTTCCGTCGAGACTATAGCTGAAGTCGCATAGGACGATGAGGTCGTGTCTGCCTTCGCTGCCTTTGATTTTCTTGCCGTCGCAACTGGATTTCACTTTCAGGTAAACGGTGTTATCTGTCAAATCTACCGTTCCGTTCGTTTGTTCCGGACTGCCTTTGTCGGCTTTCGGGCAAATGACCTGCGAGAGTACCAGCCCCTTGTCCGTGTTTTCCAAAATCAATCCGGCGTAGTTCAATCCCATCACTACCAACCCGGTTCGTCCCCCTCCCCCCCCACCCGGTTCTTCTTGGTAGGCTTGAAGGTGAGCTTCATGGTTGCCGTGAAGTTGTCCGAGGGTGTTTTCTGTAACAACAGATTGGCTACGTCCCACAGGTTTTTAGTTTCCTCCACTACCGGATAAGAATATAGGCGGATAAGACTTTGGTCGCCTGCGTAGTATGCCCATTTTTCGTTGATATTAGCATGCCATTGCCATTGCGGGGAGAGGGTGTAGTCATCGAACTCGTCGCTTTCTTGCGGGGTACATACCGGATAAGTCTTGCCTACGTTCGGTTTCTTATACGTCAGTACCGGTTCTCCGCAGCCGTCACCGTCTTTGTCGATGCCGATGACGGGCCAGTCGTCGGCCCACTTCATGGGTTGCAGGTGCACCAGGCGGCCGTAAGCGCCTACGTCCTGAAAGTGAAGGAACCAGTCTTCGCCGGTAGGAGTATCTACCCATGCACCCTGATGAGGGCCGTTGACGGGAGAGTTGCCCTGTGCCAACACTGTTTTCCATTCGTAGGGGCCATATACATTCTTGGAGCGGAGCACCACCTGCCAGCCTGTGGGCACACCGCCCGCCGGATGGAATATATAGTAATAATCGCCCCGCTTGTAGAACTTCGGCCTTCGCAGGTTTCGTGCGCTTCGTAACCGTCGAAGATGATGCGTGAGGGTGTGACGGCTTGGGTAGCTTCTGCGTTCAGTTCGCAAACAGCGATAACGCTTTTCAGTCCGGCACGGCTTCCGGCATAAGCATGTACCATATATACTCTGCCGTCTTCATCCCAAAGCGGACAAGTGTCGATGATACTCCGTCCGGCTTTCACCAGTACGGGAGCTGTCCACGGGCCTTTCGGGTCTTTGGCTTTTACCATGAAAGCGCCCTGGTCGGGGTCGCCCCAAAAGATATAGAATTCACCGTTGTGGTGGCGGATGCTGGGCGCCCACACGCGGTTGCCGTGTTCCGGGCGTTCGGGCGTCTCGATGGGAGCGAGGGCATAGGGCAGGGCAGCGCCGATGATAGTCCAGTTCACCAAGTCTTTGGAGTGCAGTATCTGCAATCCGGGCAGGCAGTTGAAGCTGGAGGAAGTCATGTAGAAGTCGTCTCCCACACGGCAGGCGTCAGGGTTGGAATAGTCGGCATAGAGCACCGGATTTTTATACTTTCCGTTGCCGAGGTCTGATACCCATACCTCGGATACGTAATTCTTCTCTTGGGCTGCCAGCGGCAAGGCGAGCAGCAGCCCGAGGCCGATAAATGTGTTTCTGATATTCATAGTCCCTCGCTCTAATTTTTAATTTATAATTTTTAATTTCACCGGCTGTTCCAATCCTTCCTTCCACTCGCGCATATAGGCGAACCATGCTTCCGGAGTGGGATAGCCGAAGGTTTCTTTGCACGAGGTGAACATGGTGTAATGGTGGAAGCGGTCGCTGCCCGGTGCGGTGACGGTATAGAGGAAATTATCCTTGTCTTTTACTTCTTTGCCAACGTATTTTTGCGGGATATAGGTGGCGATGCCTACTGTCTCTTTGGCGTATTTCACGGTGTCGTTCACTGGCCAGTGCCTTCCCCAACTGCCTACCAGCCCTTTGTGGTCGGAGTCGGAAAGAGTTTCATTGCCCATGATGTTCTGCACACCGGTGCAGAATACTTCATTCTTCAAGGGCTCATCAAAGAAAGTCTCTATCAACAAGTCGCGATGTCCGGCATAGAGAATATAGCGGTGGGTCATATTTAATTCTTTCCCCTGATATTCCCAGCCTTTTGCTTCCACCTCGACAATGGTGCAGATGGGGCCATAGGCAAGGATGCGTTCCGTGCGGAAAGCTACCGGTTCGATATGAGTGGCTTTGGTGCCGTTCCATCCTTTCAGTGCACCGATGCCGCAACTGTTGCCCACCATCAGCACGTCGTCTCCGAAGCCGCGTGCCAGTTGCTCGTCGTTCGGATAGAAACTGCTTTCCTTAATCTCCAGTCCTTTCGTGAACTTGCCGTAAGGGTCGAGGGTTTGTTTCTGATTGAAATAGACGCGGTAGGCCACCAGTTCGGACTCGAACATGGGGCCGTGTCCATGCAGCATATTGTAGAAATCGGTAGTACCGGGCACGGTAACCGACTGTGTGGGAGCATGTTTCTGCTTCTTGGCGTCACGTATCAGCATTTCGGTAAACACGCGCGTGGGATAGGTCTTGTCTGTTCGGGCATCGGACAGGGTGACGGTAAGCGTCTTTTTGTTTTTGGCGGG
Organism: Bacteroides sp.; assembly: GCA_021203515.1. Taxonomy (GTDB): domain Bacteria; phylum Bacteroidota; class Bacteroidia; order Bacteroidales; family Bacteroidaceae; genus Bacteroides. The sequence continues at coordinate 37,098 of JAJQAY010000086.1, forward strand.
CAGGTCGATGACGAATGCCAGTTCATCGGCTTTCAGGTCTCCGTTCAGGTCGTCCAGTTGCGAGGGGATTTCTTCGTTGCCATTCATCACAACGGCCGAACGCACGCGGAAGCCGGGTTGCAGGTCTTTCAGCCGGAGCACTACCGGCGCATCCGTCTTGGCTTTGGTCCAGGAGTTTTCTACCGAGATGGTTTTTACGAGGGTCTGCGTCTGGACGGCAAGTATGTAGACACACAGTAGCAGGCCGGTGGTTAAAAAGGTTGTTTTCATATAAATATTTGTTGATTAAGTATCATTTGTTATCTCCCATAAAACAGGTGGCACTATCTTATACTCTCCTCCTCTCTGGAGGAGGAGTATCCGGAGGGGGAGGTGGTAGGAAAAACAACAGGTACCTATTATAAAAGGATTTTCTTTTCTTACCTACCACCCCGCCCTTTGGGCACCCCTCCTCCCGGGGAGGAGGGGAATTGGGATAGTATTGCTATTTGATTGCTGCAAAATTAAACCAAAAAAGGCAGACAATCCTCTTTCTTTTGATAAAAAGACTGTCTGCCTTGAGCTTTGGACTTATTGCTTGCCTTGGCGGAAATTACTAGAAATCCAGTGTCTTCCCTTTTGCATCGATGTTGGAATACACCTTGCCTTCCACATTCAGTTCTTTGGCATTGTTTACTTTGAGCGTATTCCCCTGGGTCTCGATGCGGATATTCTCTAAAGTCACGCCTTCGGCCTGGCTGATGACAATGCCTTCCTTGGCATCGCTGATAGTCACATTCTTCACTGTTACGTTCTTGATGGGCATTTCCGGCAATCCGTTGAAGAACATGGCACGTCCCGAACCTTTACATATAACGTCGGATATGTGAATGTTGCGGAATGAAGGTGTCTCCACAGTCACCGGCGGCACATTGGCTTTCATGCGGCCCTCCAGTTCTTCTTCCGTATCTTCTCCCGCACCTTTGCCGCCATAGAACAGGTCGAACAGCAACGGTTCGTGAGGAATGTCAATCATGTGGATATTGTGAATATGGATATTCTCTACCACCCCGCCGCGGCCACGGGTACTCTTGAAGCGCAATCCGACATCTGTTCCGAGGAAGGTGCAATCGGTTACGTAGATGTTCTTCACGCCTCCTGACATTTCACTGCCCACCACGAAGCCACCGTGTCCGTGCAGCACCGTGTTGTTCTTTACAATCACGTTCTGGCAGGGTTCGCCACGCTTGCGTCCGTCTTCATCTTTTTCGGACTTGATACAGATGGCATCATCGCCGGCATCAAAGATGTTATTGATTATCAGTGCATTGTTGCAAGACTCCAAGTCCAGCGCATCCCCATTCTGGGAGTACCACGGATTGAATACTTTTACCTGATTGATGGTGATATGTTCGCAAGACAGCGGATGCAGGCACCAGCTCGGGGAGTTCTTGAAAGTGACGCCTTGCAGCAGCACTTTCTTGCTCTTTACGATGTTCAGCAATACCGGACGCAACCACGGACGGATTTCATTCCATTCTTCTTCGGTCTCGATGCCTTCGGGATTATTAAATTCCTTGCAAGTCAATGCACCTTTCAGGGAACCGGCCGTGGGATACCATACGGAATTATCAACCACACCACCCGATTTTACCAGCTCGTCCCATTGTCCGGCAGTGAGTTTCCCTTTCTTCACCGGACGCCAACTATCACCGGAACCATCGAATATACCATGACCTGTGATTGCAATGTTTTCAGCATTGCGAGCCGAGATAGGAGATTGGCAACGACGGGTTTCCAGTCCTTCGAAAGAGGTCTTGATAATGGGATAAGCGTTGAAATCGCCCGTAAACAGCACTAGGGCATTCTTTTCCGTATATAGATTGACATTGCTTAATAGCTCGATAGGACCGGTCAGCCATAATCCTTCGGGAATGACTACTTTGCCGCCGCCTTTTGCATTTGCAGCCTTTATGGCGTCGTTTATGGCTTTGGTGTTCAGTGTAATGCCGTCGCTCTTCGCTCCGAATTGCAGGATGCTGACCGTATAGTCGGGGAATGAGGGCTGTTCTACTTTGGGCATATCGAAAGGAAGACCTTAATAGATACTGTCGTCTATCGAATTTCCGCATTGGGCATGTACGGCAGCCGGCAACAGCGGAAGGGAAAATGCGGTAAGCGCTAATAGCGTTCTAAATAATGTGTTCATTCGTGATACTATATTTAATTACAAATTACTAATTACAAATTACGAGGTACAAATCCTATTATTCATCAAGCATGGTCTTTCTCAACTCTCAACTTTCAACTCTCAACTTATTAATCTTCCGTAAGCGGCTCTCCCGAGTGGCTTACGAAAGAAGTAATAAAATAAAGCTTGTTAACCTAATTCTAACCTTAAATAAATATTATGAAAAAACCTCTTAATTACTGATTGCAAATGTATCGGGCTTTGGCCGAAATGATGTGTACTAATTGATGGTTTTGGTGTATTTTTTGTGGTTTTAGCCTTTTCTATGCACACTTTCGGGATTTTTATGCAGAAACTTCCTATCTTTGCAGCCTCAAAACAGTTAACAAGTCAACATGATACAAGTTAACAAGAGAAGATGGCATTTGCAATATCCTTGTTTCCTCGTTCCTTGTTTCCTTGTTAACTCTTAATTATAACAGGTATGAGTCACGATTTATTAAAAGGAAAAAGAGGCATTATCTTTGGTGCTCTGAACGAGCAGTCCATTGCCTGGAAAGTAGCAGAAAAAGCAGTAGAAGAAGGTGCAGTCATCACCTTGTCAAATACACCGGTTGCCGTGCGCATGGGTGAGTCTCTGCTCTTGCAGAAAAGCTGAATTGCGAAGTGATTGCCGCTGACGCAACCAGTGTGGAAGATTTGGAAAACGTATTCAAACGCTCTATGGAAGTATTGGGCGGTCAGATTGATTTTGTACTTCACTCTATCGGTATGTCTCCCAACGTGCGCAAGAAGCGTACGTATGACGACTTGGATTATGATATGCTGGGTAAGACGCTGGATATCTCAGCCGTTTCTTTCCACAAGATGATACAGGCTGCCAAGAAGCAGAATGCTATTTCAGAATACGGTTCTATCCTGGCTCTGAGCTATGTGGCTGCACAACGTACATTCTACGGTTACAATGATATGGCGGATGCCAAAGCGCTTCTGGAGTCTATCGCCCGCAGCTTCGGCTACATCTACGGACGCGAGCATCATGTACGTGTCAACACCATTTCCCAGTCTCCTACAATGACTACTGCCGGTTCCGGTGTGAAAGGTATGGACAAGTTGTTCGACTTTGCCAACCGCATGTCTCCGCTGGGCAATGCTTCGGCCGACGAATGTGCCGACTATTGTATCGTCATGTTCTCCGACCTCACCCGCAAGGTTACCATGCAGAACTTATTCCACGATGGCGGTTTCTCCAGCGTAGGTATGAGTCTTCGTGCAATGGCTACTTATGAGAAGGGTCTGGATGAATATAAGAATGAGAACGGAAATATTATTTATGGATAAATATTTTAAGTATTAGGTATTAAGTATTAGGTATTAACCATGCGGTGTAAATGCGCAACCTAATACCTAAATACTTAATACCTAATACCTAATTAGTATGGAAGTCGCTCTGTATCTTTTGCCTGTCACTTTAGGGGATACTCCTATTGAAACGGTATTGCCTTCTTATAATAAGGAGATAATACTCGGTATTCGCCATTTCATCGTGGAGGATGTGCGTTCGGCACGTCGTTTCCTCAAAAAGGTGGAACGGGAAATAGATATCGATGCACTTACATTCTATACGTTGAACAAGCATACCTCGCCTGAAGACATCTCCGGATACTTGGAACCGCTGGAAGCGGGGCTTTCTATGGGAGTGATTTCCGAAGCCGGTTGTCCGGCTGTGGCAGACCCGGGGGCGGATGTAGTGGCTATTGCGCAACGGAAAAATCTAAGAGTGGTCCCCTTGGTGGGACCCTCTTCTATTATCTTATCTGTGATGGGGTCCGGCTTCAACGGGCAAAGTTTTGCTTTTCACGGTTATCTGCCTATCGAACCCGGTGAGCGTGCCAAGAGGTTGAAGGTGCTGGAGCAACGTGTATATGCCGAACAGCAGACCCAACTTTTCATCGAAACGCCTTATCGTAATAACAAGATGGTGGAGGACATCTTACACAACTGCCGTCCGCAAACCAAACTATGCATAGCCGCAAACATTACGTGTGAGGGGGAATATATCAAAACCAAGACTATAAAGGAATGGCAGGGCAAAGTACCCGACCTTTCTAAAATTCCTTGTATTTTCCTTATCTATAAATAGTATTCGGCAGGGTACTAAATGGGAATTTAGCGCGCGCAAGCGCGCTTTAGTTATGAGTTATAAGTTATGGGTTATTTGTTTGTAATAACGCTGCGCTATCATACTGAAAGGGAAAACATCAACAAATAACTCATAACTTATAACTCATAACTTTTAGCGGCGGAGCCGCTAAATTATCATTTATGGGTTTTGCATAAAGCAAATCACCCTGACAGGAGATAATTCCTATCAGGGTGATTGTTGTTAGCAGAGAGATTGTATTGTTTTCTTAGAATTTACAAACATTCAGCAACTTGTCTACCAGATGACCATCTATGGCTTTCAGGTCGAAAGTAACGTTCCGTTTAGCTTTGAGCTTGATGATGAACAGGTCACTGTCTCCTTCGAGCGCTTCGTGTTCTCCGATGTTTACGAATGTCGGGTACAAGGACTTGACACCGTTGGTGTGCAGTCTGTCATTCGTCAGGTTCTCCATTTTCTTCATGCCCAATGGTTGGATACCTGCAAATTCATAATCGGCAGGATTGTAGGGCAAGGCAAAGCTGAGGGCGTTCACGAAACGCAGTCCGGTACCTTTCACCAGCACTTCCACCGTTTCACCTTTGGCGTAAGAGCGTTTCGGGGTACTGATGCTGAGGCTTCCTTCTACTTTCTCGCCTCTGACAGCGTCGGCGCCACCTTCGAGTTGCGTGGCTACGACGGAAATATCATAAGCATCTATCAGACCGTTACGGTTCAGGTCGCCGTTGCTGATGTAACCTTCGAAGTCGGCATCGCCCCGTCTCAGTCCGGTGTAGTTGATATACGAGGTCAAGTCGTTTTCGTCTACCAGCTTGTCGTTGTTGATGTCGCCCGGCAGGTAACTTTCCGTTCCAGGTACCTTGAAGACGTATATCTCTTGTCCTGAACCATAGTCGCCTACAGCTTCGGTGATGCTCATCTTGATGTAACGGGCAGTCGGTGCCTGGGTGAACGCGAATACCTTCACTTCATTGTCGCGCTTCCAGTCGAATGTTCCCGCTTCGGTTCAGTTCTCCTTATCCATACTGTAGTAAACCGTACCCTTCAGCAGTGTTCCGTTTCCGGCATTTTCGCGGGGGAGGTAGTGGAACTTCTCAACTTGGTTGATAGACCGCAGGTCCATAATCAAGTCGAACGGCACTGTCTTCTCGTTGTATTTGGTATGCCACAATTCACCTTCTTCGAAGTCGAACAGGCGGCGGAGTGAGCGACCCTGACTAGCAGCAGTCGTCTGGCCTACGATACCGTGTATGGCAAATTCCAACGGGTCTCTCTTCGTAGTGGCGCTGAAAGCAGGCCAGTCGGATGTTCCGTCCTTGTTCACCGCACGTATCTTGAAGTCGTAAGCGGTTTCCACGTTCAGACCCTCGAACAACGGTTCCGTGTCTTTAATGGTGCTGTAGTTCATTCCGTCGAATTCGATTTCATAATAATCGGCATTGTCCACCTTGTTCCATGTCGGTTTCAGGGTATAGGCTGCTGTATTTTCATCGGTCACTTGTGCCTTGGGAGCAACGAGCGAACCTGATGATACCTTATGGCTGTCTGCCGGAGCGAATACAAATCCGTTGATTGTCAGCGTTGTGCTGTTTGCCGTGATGTCGGCAGCGGCCAACTTCACGAGAAGTTGCGGGTTCTTGGTGATGACCTCTTTCTCAAATTCGCTGCCTTTGGTGGCAAACTTGTTCAGGTTGGGCTGGGTATCGTAGAAGTAAACATTCTCTTTCTGAATGAATTCGTCCATGCTGCCTGCTTCCGTCAGCTTCATCTTCGTCTTGCCGATGGTTGCTGCAACCTTCTTCGGTTTCTCGGTTACATTCACTCTGAATTCCGTGGCTTTCTCTTTCACGAAGCCGTTGAAGTCGCCCTTGGCCGGATGGATGGTAACTGTAACATCCCCTTTGGCGTTGACGCCGGACTCTATCAGAGTGTTCACACCCTTGCCTGCACGATATTCTTCGGTCGTGCCGTCGTCGTCATACTCGGTGAATGTGCTCTGTCCATAAGGATAGAGTTCATATATGCGTAGATTTTTGTTTGTTTCGTTGACGTTGTTATTGTGGGACGTCATAGGGATGATGGCTCCGTTCTTCACGAATACGGGCAACTTCCAAAGCGGTGCTTCATAGCTGTTGATGATGCGGCCGCCCTGATAAATCTCACCGGAGAAGTAGTCCACCCATTCGCCTTCGGGCAGATAGATGCCGTTGCGGATGTCGTTGCCTTGCTCGTCGGCTTTGGTAGCCTGATAGATAGGCGCTACGAGGAAATACGGACCATAAAGGAATCGGTATTGAGTAGCTTTGCCCAATGTATAAGGATTGGGGTATTCGAGGAACATCGCCCGTATCATGGGCAGGCCGTCTACGGCTTCTTTGGCTATGCTGTAGGCATACGGCATGATTTCCGATTTCAGTTTCAGATACCAGCGGTTGATGGAAGTGGCAGGTTCGCCCAGGGCGTGGGGATACTTTTCGTTTGCTCCCCAGCCGTCCATGTTCAGTTGCATAGGGTGAACGTTTTCCATTGGAAGTCTCGGGTGTTGACTGTCGGATTTTTACCTCCGAAGATACCGTCCATGTCCGAACAGATATTAGGATTGCCCGATAGTCCCGAACCGATGTAAGTCGGGATGTGGAAGCGGATGTATTCCCACACTCCTCCGGTTTGGTCGCCCGACCAGATGCCGGCATAGCGTTGCGTGCCGGCCCAACCGTCGAGGGATATGATGAAGGGGCGGGCGTCGCTGCCGTAGTAAGTCATGATGTGTGCCACATCCGTGATGCCGTTCAGACCGAAAGGATATCCGGCACCTACCCAGGCAATGTCGGTTTTCAGTACGCGTACACCTGCATCCCGCACTTCTTTCACGACGTCGCGTTGCAGTAGGGCGCTGATACCGGCTTTCGGGTGAAGGTCGGATTGTGTCCACAGGCCGATTTCTACACCGTTCTTGTGGGCATAGCCTGCAAGGTCTTTCAGGTTTTGGATATTTCCGTCCAGCGTCTCCGTCTGACCGTAACCGGCTCCGTAACCATCATTAGGCAGTAACCAACCTAGAGGCATGTCGTGGCTCTTATAGCGGTCTATCACAGCGCGTGCCGAGAACTGGTAGTTGTTTTTTCTCCGTTCAGCGATTCTTTGATGCCGCCGTTGTCTTTCTGACTTTCTTTGTAGCGCTTGCCGTCTTCAAAAAGAATTCCGTTCTCGTCCTCTTTCCAGTAGTCGCGGTTGTAAGCGTTCAGGTGTCCCTGATATAAGCCGAACTTCGGTATCAGCACGGGGTTACCCGTCAGTTGGTAGAAGTCGTTCAGCAAAGGAACGGCACCATCGTTTACCATGACGAAGAGGTCCAGATAGTTGGTTTGGTGAAACAACTTCACGATACCCTTTTCTTCTCTTCCGAAGTCATAAACTCCTCTTTTAAAGGTGTGCCACATCAAGCCGTAGCCGTTTGTCGACCAGTAATACGGGTTGGGGGAGGCTACACCGCCGTCGGTCCAGCTATTCTGGCTCTCGATGGAGACAGTTTTTCCTTTATGTGAGAAACATCCGTTCTGTACGCCGCCACCGTAGAAGTATTCTTCGGGGCTTTCTTTCAGTTTCAGGATCACTCTTTCTTTATCGAAAGTAATGGGTTCAACCTCTTCCATCACGGTAGCACCCGTTTCAAGGTTAATGACCTTCATCAATGCGGTACTCTTGTTCAGCTCTACCTTGATTTTCCCGGTCGTGATGGCTATAGAGCCGGCATCGTCTTTTACATTCAACTGTGACACGACTTTGCGGGGTTGGTTCACAAGGATTTTTGCTTCCGGCTTGGCTTCCGGGTCCCGGAGTATTCCGCCTGCATTGTCTTGAAACATTCTGAAGATGTTTTCTCCATAGAAATCAAGCGTCATGCGTTGATTATCCGAATACAGGACTTCGACTGTAGTCGGATTGATTTTCATCACACTGACAATCTGGACACTTTGTTGTTGAGAAGTTCCAATGTCATTTTTTTCTTTCCCTGCTGCTTGTACAGTCAGGCACGAGAGTGTCATGGGTAGGATGAAAGCAATTGATAGTGCTTTCAGTCTCCTAAGATAACCAAATGATTTGCTCATGTTTTTTCTTCTAAAATTTATATTAAGGTTATAAATGCCTCCTTTGCAAATGCAAAGAAGAAAAAGAGGATGTCTGAAAAGCGACCTTCTCGGACATCCTCTGCAAAGATAATTTAGATTTTTAGGTTAGCCTAAATTGTGGCTTTAAATTTCTCCGTATGCTTTAAAATATGCAACTTGTGCAACACCGGTAGTATTATTCGTTTCTTCAATAACAAGTTTTATATAACGTGCCGTCACCGGTTCTGTTAATGTAACTTCTTCGTATGGAGGAACCAACGGGCTATTTCCGTTTACAACAGTTCCATCGGGTGCTGTCCAAGGTAAAGCGAATACGAAGCCACCTACTTTTGTGAAGTTCTCATTGTCGGTACTGGCATATATATCCAACTTCTTTACTGATGGGTAGTTGTTCACTCCAGCTCCTCTACGTGCAATTCTGAACATGATGCAAGATAACTCTTCTTTCATATCAATGAGTAGCCAGTGGGGGCAAGGAGCACTGTTAGAATAATTACTGTGCCAGAATTTGCCACGGTCTTCTGTAAATAGACTGGAGTATCCTCCTCCGTCGTTTTCCTGAACGTCAGAACCTGTTGCTGTCCATTTTGTCCAGTCATATTCTAAAGTAGTCTGTCCATCATACTTTTGCAGTACTGTAAATTCAGTTTCGCGGTATCCGCACCTTATGTAAACTTTTGCGATTCTGAAGGTAGTCTCCGTATTGGCTTGCGTAGCAGTCACTGTAATGTTTTTACCATTGGAAGATACGGTACACCAATCTGCTCCATCTTCATCTACTTCTAAAAGAATGGGAGAAGAAATATCAGTGTCTGCTGTGATAGTAGTGGTTGAATTGGCCGCTGCATCTACTACAGCGCGTTCCACAACAATATACCCTACATACGGTTGCTCTGTCTCAGCACATCCACACAGGATGGCTGACAGAAAGAACAACATTAAATATGATATTTTTTCATTTGTATATCTGTTTTTAAAGTGATTAATTCAATTTACTTATTAAGGATTCTGTCCCAGTTTATACGGATAAGCATCGTATTGAAGTTGTGGAATGAACTCACATACAGACGGTGAATTATAGAGAATTTCGTAAAATTTATCACCCTGGGTAATCGTATGGCCACCCGGATATCTTCTATCCATTGTCTGGCGCCAGCGGAATACGTCAAATCTGCGATGGCCTTCCCATGCAAGTTCCAACATACGTTCTTCTTCTATAATCTTATGGAGGTCTTTCTTGCTTCCGTTTTCAGCAGTAGCCATGTTAACCTCCGTCCATATCGGAATACCGGCTCTTTCGCGAAGCATGTTGATGTCGTCCAGTGTAGCTTGTACAGAACCACCCTTTTCATAATTGGCTTCGGCACGTATCAGATACATTTCTGCCAAACGAGAAATGATAGGCGACCACAAATGTTTGCTCTGCTCTTGATAAGAGCATTTGTTAATGACATAAACAAGGAAAAGAGATGATTTTCCACGTTTGGTAGAAGCGTCGAATACTTCAGGTTCAATACGACCTATGTATTTGGTGCCATCCTTACCTTTCACATAGTAGCGAGTTCCCAGATTATACGGTTCTTCTTCAATTGTGGCACTTTGGAAATTAGAAGCATCGCTTGCAATAAGGAATGTACCATCGGCTTGCTTTTCAACAGCTATCTGTTTGTACTCATAGTTGGAGGTATTGGACTGTTTGACGGCATAAGCAAATGTCCAGTCCTCATACACTTTGTTGGGGTAACCAACTGGAGTATAATCAGCCACTCCGTCCTCCACATATCTCTTAACGATAAATTTACTACGTAAGTCCTTAGGCATACTGTTGGCATCCAAATGCAATTCCATCAGTTCCAGATATTTTGAAGAAGGTGACATTTCTTCCCAACCGGAACCTTCAATGCGAATGCGCATACTGCCCATACGACTATAACCATTATCGTCTTTGTCCAGTATCCGGCGTACGGCAAAGATTGTTTCTTTGTTGTCTTCGGGTATCATTTGGGAATAAGTAGCGAAACGGCTCCCTTTTTCTAATTCGAAACGTCCGGAGTTGATTACGTTATCGGCCATCTCCCATGCACCGTCCCAATTCTCCATATAGAGATAAACCCGTGCCAGTAAAGCTTCGGCAGCCTCTTTAGTAGCATAAATATCCCCCCCCTGGGAGACTCTCCTTGTTGAAATGTCATATATGTGATGGCATCTTTCAAGTCGTTGACTACCTGATTATAAACTTCGGCTACGGTAGAACGACTTTGAGGCAAATCATCAGGATCGCTTGTCAACTTCAAAGGCAAGCCCGGATTTTGTGTCGGATTATTGGAGTAGGGTTGTGCAAATTCATTAACCAACAAGAAATAGCTCAATGCACGCAAATAATAGTTTTCGCCCATCATGATAGTTTCTTCACGAGTACTTTCAGCACCGAGTTCTTTAACCTTTTCAATGATTTTGTTACAGTTGCCGATGGTACGGTAACCTAACTCCCACGCATATTCTGTGGTAGAACTGGCAATGTTTCTGCTATAGTCGTACAGTTTGAAGGTTGAACCTGTTGAGGTTCCGTTCCAAGTGATGTCATCAGCGCCGAACGCCCAGAAATAATATCCGTTATCAATCAATCCGCCGTCATTCTTTAGTAGTCGATAGTTTCCTTGTGACAATTCAACGAGGTTCTTGTTTTCGAATTGTTCCTCCATTACACCGTCATACATGGTTATGTCCAGGCTACATCCGGTTATTCCGAACAGTACCCCCATGACACCTAATGCATATTTTATTTTCATAATACTTTCGTTTTGATATTAGAGATTAAAATTGAAGATTCAGTCCCACAGTGAAACGTCTTACGGTAGGGTAACCGAATTCACTGGCGCTACCATTAAATTTTGAAGAGAACAAAATTTCCGGATCTTGGCCGGTGAAGCTAGCGATTGTGAACAAGTTTTCACCACCTACACTTAGGTTGGCAGCTTTCAACCCGATCGGTTCTAACCAACGTTTTGGAAAACTGTAAGCAAGGGAGAGAGATTTCAATTTGAAATAATCGCCGTTTTCTAAGTAACGGGTGCACTCTCCATCGGCACCGTTGTTACCACCGCCTATTAATTGAGGATGCGTTGCAATATCACCCGGTTTTTCCCAACGGCTCCAACCGTCAGCCAATCTCATAGGCGGTTGAGAATTACGTCCACAATCACGGTCGAGTGCACCTGCACGTTGTCCATTATAAACTTTAGCTCCGGCAGCAAATGTAAAGATGGCATTCAACGAGAGGCCTTTCCAAGTAAGGTTGGTGCTGATAGCTCCATTAAACTTAGGAGTGGGGACTGCATCTAGCAATGCACGAGTTGCTTGGTTGTAGTCACCTGTCACTGTTTTACTGCCGTCTTCGTTAACCTTAAACCATAAAGGAGTTCCGGTCATGGCGTCTACACCAGCCCATTCGCGTAAATACCAGTTGCGATAGGCATATCCTACAGCTGTAGCTTGTGAAGTAAGTTCATCACCATCAGGAAGATGAGTAACTTTGTTCTTGTTGTAGCCCAAATTGAAACTGAGGTCCCAATAAATGTCTTTAGTCTTAATGATTTCAGGAGTAATAGTCACCTCGAAGCCTTGGTTCTCCATTTACCATTATTGGCCGTTTGGCGATTATAGCCCGTCACAGCCAGCAAGTGTTTCAGATAAATAAGGTTCTTTACATTCTTATGATAGTAATCGAATACAATACCTAAACGATCGAACAGACGGATATCCAAACCTAAGTCTAAAGTAGCGGTTTCTTCCCAAGAGAGATTAGGGTTCCCCAGATAGTTGGAATAAAATGCTACCTTACTTCCGTATTGGGCAGTACTGGTCAACATGGTGGCCCATTCATAAGGTCCATCGGGCAAGTTACCGGAAATACCGTAAGAGACACGGGGCTTCAATTCATTAATCCACTTGATTTGGCTGATGAATGCTTCTTTGTGCATACTCCAACCTCCACCGACAGACCAGAATGGAGCCCAACGCTTATTGGCACCGAACTGTGAAGAGCCGTCTATACGGAACATTGCCTGGAAGAGGTATTTATTGTCATAAGAGTAGTTACCGTTGAAGTAATAAGCGGCATTCTTTTTCATATTCTTGGTACCGCCTACTTTCGGATTAGCTACACCACCATTCAAGATTTCATTACCCTGAAACATTTGAGAAGCCTGTCCGGTCATATCGTGATAACGGTATTCATCGTAGTCATAGCCCAAATAAGCGTTGATTTCGTGAACGTCATTAAATGTTTTCAAGAAACGAAGCAACTGACTGGTGTAGATAGTACGAGTATCAGAATTGGAGTTATAAATAGTTCCTTGCAGCGTCTCATATCCTATCGCTTTCGGGTCATAATAGTTTTCACCATAATAGTTGCTAAAACCAATTTTGTTATTGGATGCAAAAGTCAGAAAGTCAAAAATCTTATAATCGAATCCTGCACCGATATCCATAGCATTGGTACGCTTCTTACCCCAGTTTAACTGATTGTTGTACACCCAGTTGGAACTTCCATCCGAATACCAGTAGTCACGCGGATCGGCAGTTGCAGCATCATTTTTGTTTGGCTTGCCTTCGGTTCCGATTTTTATGTTACCTTTAGAATCATACGGAGTATCCCACGGAGTATAGCTGGTGTAAGATAGTCCTTGTTGTTGGTCTATTGTTTCCTTATAGCTGGTAGCTAGTTTCACTTTCAATGTCAGACGATTATTGACAACATAATCGGTGTTTACTCTTAGAGTGAAACGATCATAATCATATCCTTTGATAGCCCCTTCTTCCGCATAGTAGTCGGCAGAAATATAAGACTTGATACGGTCGTTACCATACTTATATCCGATATTGTAATTTTGTGTTAAGGCATTCTGTGTGGCGTAATCCCACCAATCAAAATTCTGATTTTTTAAGTAAGGTTGAAGCCAGGTTTGGTCGGCCAATGTTCCGGCATTGGTGAAAGCTGTCACCAGATAGTCGTAATATTCAGCACCGTTCATCATTTCTATATTTCCCTTTTGTAGTTGGGAGATACCGAACTTCACGGAGGCGTCAAAAGAAGAACCACCGGAAGTAGCGCGCTTGGTAGTAACTTGTATTACACCATTAGCACCACGAGAACCGTAAAGAGCCGTGGCCGAACCATCCTTCAGGATGGAAATGCTTTCGATATCGTTCGGGTTTAAATCAGCCATAGCACTACCTACTACACCATCAATTACACAAAGAGGCTCTGTCTGGCCGCGGAGAGAACCGACACCACGTACATTGATGCTTACCCCCGGCTCCCGGTTGTCTGGACGTAGGTGTCACAACCACACCGGCCACTTTGCCTTGTAACATATTAGCTACACTCGGAGTTGTTACTGTTTTCAGTTCATCAGACTTTACAGAAGCGATAGAACCGGTAATAGAACTTTTACGCTGTAGGCCGTAACCCACGACTACCACTTCATCCAGCGCCTGAGCATCGGGAACCAGTTTAACCACCAGCTTCTCCGCATTCTTCACGGTATATTCGTGAGAAATATATCCGATGAATGATACAACGATGACTGAACCGCGTGGAACATTCAGGGTAAAGTTGCCATCCAAGTCGGTTACTGCACCTGTCCCGGAGTTGTCTTTCACTGTGACATTGGCACCCGGAATGGTTTCGCCGTTTTCGTCAAATACCTGTCCCGTCACTTTGATAGTGGCTGCCTGTTGGGGAGCTGCTGCCGGTACCGGAGCTTTTTTAACTACCATAATCTGCCGGTCGTTGATTTTGTATTCAAAGCCGCTTGCTGAAGACAGTTCTTTCAGAATATCTTCCACATTCTTTCCGTTCATGTCGATGGATACTTTCTTCTCCAATTCGGACATGATGCCTTTTGAGTACAAATGACAAAGTTAGTGTTCTTCTCGATGAAGTTGAACACCTCTTTTACGGTTTGTGCGGTTTTCACACTCTGTTCGTTATCTGTTTCGCGATTATTCGCGGCATAAAGGGAGAACAGGGCACCCTCTACTAATAAAAAAACGCTAATTAATAGATAAAGAGATATAAAATATCCCTTCTTCCGATAGGAAGTAATCTCCTTTTTCATACTTTCGCACTGATTTTGGTTATTAAAAAACGGAATTGCCTGTTTTAATCTTGCATAATTCAAATAAAAGTTGTATCTTT
>JAJQAY010000118.1 GCA_021203515.1 Bacteroides sp.
CCCCACGCACACCCAAACGGGACAAAACGAATAAACAAGAATCGTAAAACCCATAAAAACTCAGAAATTATGGCTACCAAAATGCAAGACTTCGTAGGAAGCAAACTCACCAACCCCTCCTTCGCCCAAATGGCCGAAGAAGTGTACAGTCAAATCCTCATCACCACCGCCGAGAAACTCAAGCTCGACACCCTCACCCCCTCTACGCCGACGCCATCGAGCGCCTCAAACGCCTCATCCTGCGTCAGACCGGCTACGCCGAAACCGAGCAGGCTCAGCGCGCCGACCAGAACCGCGACGCCCTATGGCGCTCCATCTACTACGCCATCTACTACCTGCGCTTCCTCAGCCCCGACCACTCGCTCTACGCCTCGGTGCAAATCCTCCTCACCCTCATCTCCCCTACAAGGGCCTCGACACCGACGAGTACACCAAGGAGACCAGCGAGATAGACGGCTTCCTCTCCGCCGCCCAGGAGAAGTCCGCCCTGGACGCGCTGAAGAAACTGGGCCTGCAGCCCCTGCTCGAAGCGCTGAGCGACGCGAACGACACCTTCAAGTCCGCCATCACCACCCGCACCGGCACCTCCGCCACCCGCGCCGCCGAAACGGGCACGGAGAGCACCGACAGCGCCCGTCGCGCCGTGGTGGAGCTGCACCACCAGATTGTGGCGCGCGTCAACGCCGTGGCCGAGCTGGAAGGCACGGCGGAGGTCACCGCGTTCATCAATCAGGCCAATGCAATTGCGGAACATTATGAGACGGTGATGAGGAATCAGGGGAAACGGCAGGGAGAGAAGTAAAGAATAAGCCCTAAACTTGTCGAAGGATCTCCCCCCCCCTTATGATTTAAGAGAAGAGATCCTTCGACTATGCTCAGCAGGATGAAAAGCATTTGCTGCTTCTGTCAGATATCCAGTTTCGGTAAAGAGTCGACCAACTTCCTTTCTACTTTTTTTTGCCGTCGACATTATTCACTACCGTTGTAGCGCCTCTATTCGAGTCATAATTAAAGTCCAATGATACATGCTGCCCTTCATTTTTTATGCGCAAGAAAGCCTTGTCCTCGCCTGTCAGATTGCATTCAATGATCCAGCCGTCCACCGTAACACGGTTCCCATCACGCTCCACGGTGAAGTCCGGGCGGTTGTCTCCATGAACATCAATCACATTCAGGAAACACGCCGTATTGGCCGGAGTTGTCGTTGCCGTAAAATGATAATGGTTTCCCAATTGCTTACCCAAGCGGTTCTTCCAATCTATAGCAGCTACAAAGAAGGTGTCGGTTTGGGTATAGGTCATCTTTTGCGAAGAGAACAAATGCGCTACAGACACTCCGCCCGCATTATTTCTGCCCAAGACACGCAAACCGTCAGCCTCCTCGCTCACTTCCATAGGCAATTCAACCGTATGTAGCAGATAATTCCATTCTACCGGTTCTTTGCCTTGCAGTTCGTCATAAACGACGAACAGGCCCGAACGTCCTAACTGCACAATATGCCTGCGAAAAAAGTCCAGTCTATTTTTGTCCCATCCATTCTCCGGAGTAAACCGAATGCCGGACAATCGCCCGCGCTCCAGCCACAACGAAGACACAACCTCCCCGTAAGCATTGGAGGCGTCACCTACCACATAGGAAATTTCTTCGCCTTCATAGTAACGGGGTATCCATCCGTATCCTTCCGTTCCAATCTTCTGCCCCATACCATTCACCAGAATAGAGTTGTGGGCACGCGTGTTCCGATAAGCATACATGCAATGGTCGTCCGTAAATCCGGTGCGGTGTCCGCTACTGTAAAATATAGCCTTGCCGCCGTAGAACGTATTGAACGCATTTTGATTGGCCAAAGCATGAGAGGTAGAACCATACGGGCTGCTTCGGAAAGAAAGCATCGCGTTCTTATCATAATGGCCGATGTCCGTATTCATCAAAGCCGTACCGGTTTCGTGGAAGACTTTACATTCGGGCAAATCGGACAGATGCACAATATAGACAGGGCGCTCCTTCTTAGTAGTGCAACGATACCAGGTCAAATCCGACGGCTTGGTTTCGAAAGCCTTCAAAAAGATATCGGGGTCTTTCTGCATGATTTCGTGCACATAAGCCGTTGCCCACGGATTATCACATTCGCGCGACAAGGCATCGGCATAGCCCACGCGACCACCGTTGGGTGTTCGCTGGTTTTCGTGTGAATTACCGTGTCCGCCCGATTTGGAGAAAGGCGGCTGCTGGTAAATGACGTACAGCGCATTATTATTATACCAGGGGTCTGCAAAGAAATCGAAACCTGATATGCGGGAAAAGAATACCGGAACTTCTATCAAAGTTCGTATGTTGACATGGAAATAAGCGTCTCCATTGTGCCAGGCACCGTCTTTGTTCAGACCAGGGAAGCGGGAAATCCATTCATTATAACAATAATCCGCCCACACGGATGCTTCGGGTATCTCGCCCACAGTGGCAAACGCCGCCATTGTCAAGATGCGGAAGGTCATCTGCCACACATGATTATCGGCGATACGGTTCTCCAGATGATTGACATATTCATGGTAAAATTTACCTCCGATAGCACGTATGTTATCCAGCAACAACTGCTTTTCTCCGGAAGTCAGCAGATTGTAGAAACCGTCGTAAGCCGATGTACTCATTGACAGCAAAGTGGACAGGTTAAAGTCCCCTGCAAAGTATTTGCTATTCTGCCAAGAAAGGATTTCACTCAAACGTTTGATGCCTTCCTTATAGTATTTCGTATCCTTTGTCAGCAGATAAGCCCGCACCAATGCTTCTACATTCACCTCTTCCCGGTCCACGACCTTACGGCTTTCACGGATTAAGACCGACTCGCGTTGCACCACATTCGTCAGGGCAACCACGTTAGTCGTATCTATCTCCTCTCGCAAATGCTTCAGAGGATGAGAAAGGCAACGGTCCGCTTTAATCATATATCCTTGCGCTTCCGGATTATTCCGGTTTCGCTTTATAATATTATCCCAATCGTCAGCATCCAACAAGACACGGAGATGCCGGATGGAATATCCTGCCAGTACTTCCGCCAAAGCTGGCGGATTGAAGACCGGAGTATCCTTATCAATATAAAAATGATATACGGAAGACCATTCCTCCGCCCCTTCGGGAGTGACATATGCATGCTGCCAATACCACTTCCCTGCCGCAAGGCTTTGGAAAGGATTGAAAAATGCCCATGCACGTTCTCCGGTCAGAACATCTCTCTTGAAATTCTTATCCTGCGAAATGCGAATGCGGTACAACACTTCCGGCTTTCGGTCTACATGACCGGGCACTCCGTCCAACACCGCTCCCAAATGCGGGAATTTATCCGGCCACATGAAACGCGGAGGATTTACCACAGCGTGTTCACCGTCGAGGGGAGAAGGCGTTGCACGAACTTCATGCATCAAAGTCTCCCCTGCAACCTTTATCACCGCCGGTTGTTCGGCGCTGCCACATGCCATTAAAACGCATGAGGCAGCTAACAAAAACAATGTTTCCTCATATCTGCTGCGGAGTTATCGGTTCTTCATGAAGCGTCTGTCTCCCTTGAACAATTCCTTCACTTTCTCATCCGGATCATCATCCTTATACTGCTTTTGTGTCTCTTTCAGCAGTGTCATAAGCTCTGCTTGCTTATCTGCATACGCAGGCTTATCGAAGACATTATTCAGTTCGTGAGGGTCATTCTTCATATCGTACATTTCCCATTCGTCTATATCATTATAGAAATGCATCAATTTGAAATCGGCCGTACGAATGCCGTAATGACGTTTCACCGAATGTTCGGCAGGATATTCATAATAATGATAATAAGCCGCCTTCCGCCAATCTGCAGGTGTGTTTCCCCCATCCGTCCAAATAGATTTCAGGGATTCGCCTTGGATATCATCAGGAATTTCTACTCCGACAAAATCCAACAACGTAGGAGCAAAATCCACGTTCATAGCAATCGCATTCGAAATGCTTCCTGCTTTTATAGCTTTCGGATAGCGGATTATCATCGGCATACGCTGGCATTCTTCGTACATGAAGCGTTTGTCGAACCAACCATGTTCGCCCAAGAAAAATCCCTGGTCGGAAGTATAAATAATGATTGTGTTATCCAATTCTCCCGTTTTTTCCAGATAATTAAGCAAGCGACCTATATTCTCATCTACAGCCACTACGGTAGCCAGATAATCACGCATATATTGCTGATATTTCCAACTGATAAGTTCTTTTCCTTTCAACCTACCGCTACGATATTCGGAAATCCGCTGCGCATATACAGAGTCCCACTTATCCTGTACCTCTGCCGGCATACGCTTATATACCTGATAAAGACGGTTGGTAGTGTCTTTCAGCATTTCCTCGCGCGTCAATAGTTTCAAGTCCCAGTCATTAGTTAGTGTATGCTCAATTGACATATCTTGCTCCTTTGCAGCTCTCCCTCTGTTCTCGTAATTATCGAAAAGAGTAGCCGGTTCGGGGAAAGTGGTATTGTTGAACATTCCCAAATGACGGGGAGCAGGCATCCAGTTACGATGAGGTGCCTTCTGGTGATACATCATGCAGAAAGGCTTACTTTTATCTCTCTGCTCCAGATATTCGATTGCCTTATCGGTGATAATATCAGTAACATAGCCTTGCTCTGTTACATGCTTACCGTTTTCTATGAAATCAGGATTATAATAGTCTCCCTGTTCATGCTGTCCGCTTAAAATGGTCCAATAATCAAATCCCTGAGGCTCCGTTATTAGATGCCATTTGCCAATCATGGCAGTCTGGTACCCTGCCGCATGCAATAACTTGGGAAAGGTTTGCTGACTTCCGTCAAAGGTACTGGCATTATCGGTAAAGCCATTGACATGACTAAACTTACCAGTCAGGATGCAGGCTCTTGAAGGGCCGGATAAAGCATTGACTGCATAACAATTATCCATTCGAAGCCCTTCATTGGCTATCCGGTCCATGTTGGGGGTCTGGAGCAGATTTCCACCATAGCACGACATCGCCTGTGTGGTATGGTCGTCGGTCATCATAAAAATGATGTTCGGACGCTTCATTTCCTCTTTCTTCGCGCTTGAACTACAAGCCGACATACCGATGGCTGTAAGAGGCAAAAATAAATATGATAGTCGATTCATATACACAAGTTCCTATAAGTGATACATTAACTGACGCTTCTTTCCATTGACTGATATTTCTACCTTCACACCATTCTCATCATATCCCTTGTTCAGGAATTTAGCCTTGAAAACTGGAGCTGAAGCAGCATCTTTGACCGGATAGACAATTGTTATGTAGCGTACTGCTTCCGGAAAGTTATTCTCTACATCGAACGAAACGGCAGTACGAGGTACACGCTGACGATAAGCAATGGAGCGCCAACCTTCTTTTTCCTTCAAAGAAATTTTCTTTTCGGCAAAGTACTGCAACTTAACGTTACTTTCTCCCTTGAAAGAAGAGGTCAGGATGTTCTGCTTCTTATCAATGTTCACTGTGCCTTCGCACAAGTTATAATTCAGGTTTACAGCACCTTTTGCATCCCCTACCGCCTCATCTACAATCACAAAATAAGACTGATCCACGAAGAAAACAGAACGTCTGTGCTTTAATCCTTTATAGTGAGGATTTTCTGTTACCAGAATTTGTTCATCGCCATCCGGCTTCCACAATTTCGTTACAGACTGCGTTGTTTCTAAATTCCTGCCATCCAACGTCAAGGTATTATGTACATTGTCTGACGAAACCAATTACGCAGTTTCATAACTTCTGCATCACCCGCATATACATAAGAACCACTATCGGGAAACAGATTGCGACCATTGAACCAAAGTTCAAACGTTCCGTTATCGGGTTGGCAGTGCCATTCACCTTTAGGACCGGCTTTTACCACCATCACCGTTGCATCCTGCTTCCATTCGTTTCTGAAAGTAAAGAAGCCGGAAGCTAAGGCACCATGAGAAAGATTGGGTAAAGGCGAACCTTCGCGACCTTCTGTCGCATAGTAGCGTATCCAGTCACAATCCGGGAAAATCAGAAGCCATTCCTGATAGTTGCGGATTTCAGCGGGGCGGTCTCCTAACTTTGCATCGCTGAAACAAGGGTTGCTATAATCGGGGAAACAAATGTTTGAGTAGAACTCAATCATATTCTTCACCGTATTCACATATTCTTCAGGGAGCTCTTTGCGAAAACCATTGGCATCTGCCATGCGCAGTGCCTTACAGAATATATTAATAGCCGCCAAATGATAATGAGGATCCAGTTCATACTGACCACCGTCGGCATATACCTGCTTCTTTATTTCACGGTTCAGAATACTGATGCCGCTTTCTCTCCATGCAGTGGCATCCTTAAATTCGGGAAAGAAAGCACCGGCGTACACCATTCGTTGTGCTTCGAACAGCAAGTGATTACCTTGGTCGGAATAGTTGCCCAGGATATGTACGGCATGACGATGGTAGTTTACCAAAAACTCCGTAAGAAATTCGGGGGTAAAAGCCGGTGAACTGATAAACAAAAGAAATTGGCACGTCTGATCCTGCAAACGGTTACTGACTTCCAATGGGCGCCATGCAAAGCGTACATTCTCCGCATTTCCTTTTACTTCACCGGCGCTGACAAGTTCGTATTCTTCTTTTTCGACCTGAGTCAACGGGTTCTTTTTAATCCAGTCTACATACTGATATGTCCATTCTTTAGCATATTTCTCGTCACTTGAGAGGCGGTAGGCTTTTCCCATCGGCGTAAACCATTTGTGCCGATGCAGTTGCCAACGCAATTCATTATCCTGAACCGGCCAGTATTGCCAATTAATATCCTTACCATAATTATAGGAAGGCTGATACCCTTTGTGTACAAAGAAAGTATGCTCCAGAGCATCGTCAGCCCATCTTTGTTCCTCTTTAGAAATCTTGAGATGTTTCAAATCAATATCCGGATGTACAACTCCCGTACGATTTCGATAATAATCCAACAAAGCCTGGGTGGCTTCGTCCCACTCCTGCTCGGCATATGCCGCTTTGACCTTCTCCAATCCCAGATAATCCAGGTTCATCAAATCAAGCGCCTCTTTTCTTAAATCTTGCGCTTCTGCAACTACAGCTACAGACAGGAGCAGAATACTTAAAAAATATTTCAAAGTCTTCATGATATAGAAGTTTAAGATTAAATCTTATAATAATATTGAAAGATGTTCCATGCAAAAGTAATCATGAAACATCTTTCAAAAAAGTAATAAGTTTCCTAATTTAGTTATATTGCGGATTGTTCTTACCTTCCAATATCGGATTACTCTGCAACTCAGACAACGGAATAGGGAACAGTTCATGTTTGCCGGATACAAAGTTCTTGTAAGCCGGATAAGGCTGATTAGTAACCTTATTTACCGATGTAGTATTACCCATCAATTCCAAAGCCTCTTTCAAAATACCCAACGCAGAAGGTCGTACTTACGTTGTCCTTCGAAAGCCAACTCGAAAGCACGTTCCCAATAAAGGGCTGTACGGAATTTACCTTTATCGTCACCATCGGAAATAAAGGACAGATCCAGGACTTTCGGAGCTTTCATCAAAGATGCATAGTTAGCGGATGTAATAGGAGTTGCCTCGGCATGCGTACGTACACTATTAAGCAAAGTCCAAGCCGTACCTGTCTGTTCCAATTCATTATATGCCTCGGCAGCCATCAATACAACATCGGCATAACGCAATACACAGTAATTTACATCGGTGTTATTAGGATCTTTGTAACCTATCGGCATCCATTCCCTACGCCATTTGCCCGGATACCAGTCCTTACCGTTTTTATTTTCAGCCTTCACATGGCTATAAGTGTCAGCATCCCACTTGTATTGATAGGTACAAACCATTACATCTCTACGCTTATCCTGAGCTTCAAAAAAGTCTTTCCATTCGGGTGCTACACGGAAGAAAGCATTGGCACGTCCCATATAAGCACCGGTCTCAGTAGGCTTAATACCCGGTGCAGCCACCAACGGATCATTATAAGTAGCCCATGTACCACCACCTGCAGCACCACCGTCAGGGGTGAAGAATGCGATTTCCCACAAACCTTCCACTGTATTCAGAGTTCCTTTAGAGAAATCCTTGAACAGTTCTTCATAACCCTCTTTATAGAAGTTATGATACTTCTTAGCCTCAAAAGCTTTCCACTCTTCAATTACCGCTTCAAAATATTCTTTACGCTTTGCATCATCAGGACGTGTCAATTTACCGTCCATTTGCAAACTATATCCGGCACGTTGCAAGTAAACACGCATCAACATGGCACGAGCCGAACCTTGCGTCGGCCTTTCAGGAGAAGCAGAACCATCGGCCCACTCCAGATTATTTTTTTTGCAAATGTCAAGTCCTTGATAATCTCATCATAAATTAATTCACGGCTTACGCGACCCTGAAAAGCATCATCACGTCCGGATGTATAAGTAGTCTTGTAAGGTACATCTCCCCAATACTTCACAAGGTCGAATGACAGAAATGCACGCAGGAAACGAGCTTCGGCCACCATCGCAATCAGTTTCTTATTGTCTTTATAACCGGCCATATTCTCAATGCCATGTATTGCATAGCTGGCACGGTCAATACCCTGATATTTCAGTTCCCACAGAGACTCAACCCAGGTATTCGTATTCTTCACCATGTAATGAGCTATATCACGACGGGTATTATCCGTTCCCGTACCATTAATATAATAAGTATCATCCGAAGCGGGCATTGCCATTTCATCTTGCCCATAGTGTGCCGGTTTAGCAAAACAATTATAGATACCATAGATTGCCATCTGTGCATTTCCTTCGGAAGTAAAAAAGTCTTCTTCTTTATATGAAGAGTCCGGCTTTTCGGTCAATAGGTCTTCACAGGAAGTAAAGCCCAAGATAGACAGAGCACACAGTAAATATATTAATCTGTATTTTTTCATTGTTATATAATTTAAAGTTGTAATTTAGAATGCCAAGTTAATACCGAACACATAAGAGTGGCTGCGCGGATAAGCACCGAAGTCAACACCCGGAGTCAGACTGTTACCCATTGTAGAAACTTCAGGATCGAAACCGCTATATTTGGTCCATGTCCAAAGATTATTTGCCGTAGCATATAAACGCAAGGTACTGATACCGGCTTTTGCCAACCATTTGCGCGGGAAAGTATATCCCAATGTAATATTGCTCAACTTCAGATAAGAACCGTCTTCTACAGCCCAAGAGTGAATGTATGTATCACCAACCTCCATATCGTAATAAGCAGCAATAGATTTACCAGCATTCAATGCAGCCAACTCAGTAGGATCAGTAACTATCTGCCCTTGCGAATTAATAGTCATCCAACGCTTATCGCTACTACAATCAGCCAAAACATTCTTATTGGTAAGCGCAGTCTTGGTATTCGCCAGCTTAGTAGCATTGAACACATCGTTACCATAGCTATAAGTGAAGAATATACTCAAATCAAAATTCTTATAGTTGAATGTATTATTGATACCCCCATAGAACTTCGGATTAGCATTACCAATTACAGTTTTATCTTCTTCCGTAATAAGCGGAGTACCATCTGCATCCACCTTGCCATCACCATCCAGGTTAGCAAATTTCCACATACCCGGCTTTACATTGGCACGAGAACCACTATAAGGGATACCTTTCTTCAACAAATAAGTCTTAGTAGCCTAATCATAATCGAAATCACTTACCTGATACAATCCTTGAGTGACATAGCCGTACATCTGTCCGAGAGATTGACCGACAGCCACAATGTGAGTATTCTGATTATATCCGAAGCTGGCTTCCCACAACTGAACCGACTCGCCGGTCAATTCCTTTACCGTATTCTTATTGTGTGAGAAGGTTACATTCGTATTCCATGTGAAATCTTTATTCTGAATGTTTACGGAGTTTATGGTCAAATCGACACCCACATTCTCAGTGCCACCGGCATTCACAACCATGCTCTTATGACCGGATGAGTAAGGTAATTTGGCATTCAGCAACAAGTTGCTACTCCGGTTGATATAAAATTCAGGAGAAATCGTTAAGCGTTGGTCAAAGAAACCCAGGTCGAGTCCAACATTGAATGTTCTGTTCGCTTCCCATTTCAAGTTAGGATTAGGTATCTGACTGAAAGCATAACCCGGAACCGAGCTATCACCATTAGGAGCCGTCACGGAAGAGAGGATCGCCAAGCTGTTGTAGCTACCGATACGGTTGTTACCAGCCATACCGTAACCTATACGGAACTTCAAGTCGGAGAATATCTCCAGCTTCTTAATAAACTCTTCTTCACCTATACGCCAAGCGGCTGATACGGCCGGAAAGTAACCCCATTTATTGTTCTTACCGAACTTGGAAGAGCCATCGGCGCGGAAAGAAGCAACAAATAAATACTTGTCCGCATAATTATAATTCACACGACCGAAGAATGAAAGAAGTTTATCATCATAGTTCTGGCTGGATTGCTGAATACCGGGAGTACCGAGAGAAAGGTCGCTTAATCCGATTTCATCATTCGGGAAGTTGGTAGCCGAAGCCTTCAACATACGAGTCCAACGATTTACATATTCTTGTCCGCCCATCACCGTAAAGTTATGCTTGCCTGTTTCGAAGTCATAGCTCAACACATTGGAAATTTGGAAACTACCGCCTTCAGTATTCTGAATACTACCATTGATACTTGAACGCTTAGCAGTCATAGACTTAGCACCGTAGAAGATTTCATTACGACGGGTATAGTAGTTCATGCCGGTACTGTTGCGGAAGTTTAATCCCTTAATGATTTTATAGTTAAATCCTCCATTAGCCTGGAATGTACGATACTCTTTATTGTTTGTTTCCTGAGAAGCAGATAATATAGGGTTCTGCATCACATTTCCCGAGTCATCAGACAAAACAGGGTCCTCATCCAGGTCTACCAACATACGGTCGTCGCCTGTTATACCGATAGTATGACGATATTGCAGAATGTGCTGCATTTTATTGAAGCGGTCGCCTCCTTCGGAAGTTCCCATACCATACACCTTTCTTTGGTCGAAAGAGATGCGGGCATTGATAGAAAGTCGTTCGGAAGTATCATGATTCAAACTCATGGTAATATTGTGTTTGTTGTTCCCACTATATACCATAGCACCTTCGTCTTTAAAGTAAGAGTAAGCAGCATTGTACTTCAGTTTGTCGGTACCACCAGCTACGGCAATACGATAATTCTGTGAAAGCGCCGTCCGTCCCAATGCTTCATCCTGCCAGTTGATACCGGCCCGGTTTCCATAATTAGCAGCAATATCGCTAAACTGTCCATAACGTTGTTCAAATTTATCTTTATCTTTGCCTTCCCAGTCTGATGAACTTCCCAATGTCCGTTCATAATCCAATAGCACAAATTCTTGCGGAGAGAGTACATCCAGTTTACGGGCTATTTTCTTAAAACCAATGTAGCTATCGAAAGAAACCGTCATCTTTTGTCCTTTCTTAGCACCACTCTTCGTTGTGATTACCATAACACCATTAGCACCACGAGCACCATAGATTGCAGTAGAAGAAGCATCCTTCAAGATATCGATAGTTTCAATCTCCGCGGGGTCCAGACTGCTCATGCCGTCTTCACTGGGAAAACCATCTATAATATATAGAGGTTCGTTACTTTGCGTGATAGAGATACCGCCACGCACATGGATAGAAATAGATGCGCCCGGAGCGCCTTCACTTTGTGATACCTGAACACCGGCAACGCGACCGGCCAATGCTTGTGTAATATCCGAAGTCGGAACCTTCAAAAGTTCATCGCTCTTAACAGATACAACCGAACCGGTCAAGTCCTTGCGCTTTGCAGTACCGTAGCCGATAACAACCACTTCATCCAGAACCTCGGCATCAACCTCCAATGTTACATTAATAGTCTTCTGACCATTGACCTTCACTTCTTGCGTCTTCATTCCCACATATGAAAATACCAATACATCCTTAGATGCATCATTTACTTTCAAGGAATAGGTACCATTTACATCAGTAACTGTTCCGACGCCGGCAGCACCTTTAATAGTGACACTACCTCCAATCACTTCATATCCGTCGCTATCGACAACCTTACCGGTAACTGTCTGGCTTTGTGCATATGCTGCCACACTAACGAAAGCGAGGATAAACATTAAAAAACAACTCTTTTAATTTGTACATAATAAATAAATCTAAGGTTTAACTTTAGGGATAATTTTTTCTGGAGGCAAACATACGACAAGTGCTAAAAAAAAGTGTAAAAGTATTGTTTTTTATCCTCTCACTTTTACACTTCGCTCGTGCCACTATTGTCTACACCATGATATTTTTGTAGAAAAACAGCCCCTCACTATACTACAGAGAGGGGTGCCATTCATTAAATAAAGAAGAGGATATGCTTAATTAATATTAAATCCGAAGGAGTTGCAACATACAAATACAGGCATTACTTCAAAAAATCGGCTCGCATCGGAGAAAAACAGTCAATCAGTATACCCGGTTCCAAACAAATACAGCCGTGCAAGACATCAGGTTCAATATAAATGCCGTCGCCGGCCGCTACTATTTTCTTTTCTCCTCCCACTGTAAACTCGAATTTACCGCTGGCTACATAGGTTGTCTGGGTGTGGTAATGAGTGTGAGGAGTCCCTATCGCTCCTTTTTCAAACTTCACTTTTACCAGCATCACCTGTCCGTCATAGCCCATTATTTGCCTCGTTACACCTTCGCCTGCGGGTTTCCACTCCTTATTCTTTTCATAAATGAAAGTCTCGCTCCTTGTTTTCTTTACGGGGTCATTAGGAGTTCCATTATTCGCAAGCTGCACGGCATATAAATTGGTCGCCATAAAAAGTGATACTCCACACATGCATACACACTTTTTCCATACATTCATTTTCATAATCATCATTTTTAAAGAGTTTAATTTGTATTATTCAGATAGTGTTTCAAATTTATAAATAGTTGTCTGTCTGTAAGTCTCTCCCGGTAGTAGTACCGTAGTAGGAAACCGGGGCTTATTAGGAGAATCCGGGAAATGCTGCATTTCAAGACAAAACCCATAATACCTGCCATATTCCTTATTTCCGTGCCCCTTCAGATAATCCATATTTGAGTTTGGAATGTAAAATTGCATAGCCGGTTCCGTTGTATATGCCTTCAGAACTCTGCCGGATACCGGCTCAATAACTGTGGCAGCCAAGGCCAAAGCGCCCGGACGTTTATTCAGTTTATAACTGGTATCATATCCTTTCTTCATCATCCGCATTCTTTCCTCGATAGTCTGCGGAGAAGTAAAATCAAATTCTGTTCCTTTTACGGATACCAGTATTCCGGTCGGAATGCCCTCAGCATCTGTAGAAGCTATGGAGTCCGCCTCAATCGCATAAATATGATTTAATACCGGCATCTTGCATCCTGTCAGGTTGAAATAACTATGGTTGGTAAGATTAAGTACGGTAGGTCGATCCGTAGTTGCCACATAATCTAATATAACCTCATTTTGGTTAGTCAATTTATAGGTAACAGACAAGTCCAAATTGCCGGGAAAGCCGCCTTTCAGATGGGCACTTCTGTACTTGAAGACCACAACGGCAGTATCTTTCACAACGTAACATGTATCCGTTTCAAAGACCTGAAGATTAAAACCTTTTGTTCCGCCGTGAATAGAATGTCCCTTGCTGTTTTCTCCAAATGATAAACCTGCTTATTCAGGCAGAATTGGGCATCTTTAATTCTATTTGCATACCTCCCCACAGTAGCGCCAAACTTCGGATGTTCCCTAAATAGCTGCTTAAACTATCAAATCCCAATACCACAGGCTCAAAAATCCCGTTTCTATCAGGTGCAGAAACAAAGGTCAAAGAAGCGGCATAATTGGTAACCCTGATAGACATGCCTCTCTTATTAGTCAGTTTAAAGAGTTCGATAGTCTTACCTTTATCCAGCAAGCTACTTTCCCTCTTCACGGACACTTCCGACAAGGACGTTTGCCGGCATGCCACCAGCAGAACAAAAGCCAGAAGCATTACAATATACGTTCTCATAACATAAATCATAGCAAGCATTATTTTTTTTCCCATACTCAGTCGGCAAGCAACCCACATATTTTTTAAAGCGCGCTGCAAAATAGGAAGGCGTATTATACCCTACCATGAAACTGATTTCAGCAACCGTATATTTTCCTTCTTTCAGCAACTGACAAGCCCTGTTGAACCTTATTTTATGGATAAAATCAATAGCTGATTTTCCTGTTATAGCTTTTAGTTTGAGATGAAGATTGGAACGGCTCATATTCATTTCACGGGCAAACTGTTCCGTAGAGAACTCTATATTATCCATATTCTTTTCGACAATATCGATAGCCTTCTTCAACAGTTCTTCATCCATCGTATTATTCGTGAGTTTTTCAGGTTCCACCTCGGTCATATTGGCATAGTGCTCAAAAATCCGATAACGTGTGCGCAACATGTTCACGATTTTCACCTTCAACACTACGATAGAGAAGGGCTTAGAAATATAATCGTCGGCTCCTACCTGCAATCCTTCCAACTGATACTTTATGTCAATCTTCGCCGACAACATATATACAGGAATATGGCAGGTACGCAAATTCTGCTTTATCAACTTACACAACTTAACTCCATCCATCACAGGCATCATCACATCGGTAATCACCAAGTCAATTTCCTGTTCTTCTTTCAGCAAATCCAAAGCCTTTTGCCCGTTCTCAGCCTCCAGGATATTAAACTGCGGAGATAAGCCGCCGACCAGATATTGCCTCAACTCTTTATTATCTTCAACAACCAGAATAGTTCCCTTCTTACCGTTTTCTTCTTCGGCCGTTTCTTCCGCTTCCGCCACTTTCTCCTCACCCGTATAAACATCGTGTGCATTAGTGGAATAAACACGTTGCTCAGTTGTATCATCTTTCTCGGCATGCAATTCCTCCGGGCTATACAATGTTTCAACCTGAGGAATATAGACAGAAAAGACCGTTCCTTTCCCCGGTTCGCTTTGCAACGTAATCCGCCCGTGATGTAATTCTACCAATCGTTGAACCAGAGAAAGTCCGATACCGCTTCCTTCATGAATATTCTCCACTTGATAAAAACGCTCGAATATCTTCTTCTGCTTCTCTTCGGGAATACCAATGCCGGTGTCTATCACCTGCAAGACCAAGTCTGTGTTTTCCCTATATAGTTTCACCGTAATGCTTTCTCCCTCTTCTGTGTATTTGAAGGCATTGGAAAGCAGATTATTCACAATCAAATCCAGATAGTTACCATCGAACAGTTCATCTTCATCCTGCAACTCCGTATAAAAATTATAGTCTATATCCTTTTTCTTGGACAAATTCTCATAATTCAGGAAGCAGTTCAACACTCGCTTATAGGCATTATCATAAGTCGGCCTCAATTCAAAGATACCCAATTCCGCCCGCCTATAGTCCATCAGTTGATTGACCATATGCAGCAACCGGTTTGTATTTCTTTCGATACACAGCAGTTTCTCACGCTCCCAATACCCGGTAATGCTGCTAAGTAATTCCTGCAAGGGGCCTATAATCAAAGTAAGCGGAGTTCGCAATTCATGCGAGATATTTACATAAAAGCGGATTTTCATCTGGCTGATTCCTCGCGCTTCTCTTTATCCAACCTTTCCATACGGATTTCATTCTGCATACTTTTGCGTAGCCAGAAGAAGCGGAATATACCCAAAACCAATAAGATGAAAGATAGGATAAAGATGGAAAGCGCCCACCAGGTACAATACCAGACAGGAAGTATCCGGATATGCAGAATTGCCATTTCCTGGCTCCACTTTCCGTCATTGTTGGCTGCCTGAAGCATAAAGGTGCAATCTCCTGCCGGCAGATTGGAATATGACACGGGGCTTATGTCACTTTGTTTATACCATTCCTTATTGTATCCATCCAATTTATAAGAGAACGTATTATGCTTGCCCGCGATATAATTGGATACCACAAACGAAATAGAGAATGAGTTTTGGGAAGACGTTAACGTTATATGATCCACATTCTCGATACTTTCTTTCAGAATACCCGTCGCGTCATCCGGCAGAACTTCTTTATTGAAAACAAAAAGTTTATCAATAACCGGCTTGGGAGTATAGGGATTATCAATCAACGTTTCCGGACGGAACGAAGTAATACCGTTTATTCCTCCAAACAGCATATGGCCGTCACTAAAACGACAATAGGAACCGGCATTAAACTGATTGCTTTGTAAGCCATCCACAATTGTAAAATTACGCAGTTTCCGGTTTTCCGGGCTTAAGCAGCTTAAACCTCGATTGGTACTTATCCACAAGCGTCCGTAGCTATCCTCCAGAATACCATAAATAACATTACTCGGCAACCCGTCATCAGTAGTATATTGCAGCAATTCTCCGCTCCACTCTTTCAGAGCAAAAAGACCGTTACGCGTACCAATCCAGACATGACCGGACAAAGACTCATAAAAGCAATTGATAAAAGACTACTTCAAAACCGGATCTATATGGAAATCGGTATTAAGGAATAAAGAAGTATCAACCTGGTTGTACACCGAAAGTCCTCTTTCTCCACCGGCCCAAATACGTTTCTTAGAATCCCGGAATAGCAGACGATTGTTTTCTTGCGCCTTCTCTCCTTTCATCTCTACGTTTACAATACTAAAGTGTCTACGGGCAACATCAAAATGAAGCAAGTACTCCAATGAAGCCATCCAAAGTCCGCCTTTTTCGTCCGAAATAATAGAATAGATATTATTACTCGGCAAGTTGCTATTCTGCTGATTATAAAACTCTCTTTTCCCCGTTTTAAGATGTAACACCATCATGCCGCCTGCATGGGCGCCTACATAGACTTTCTCATTCAGTTCATCTACATATACGGTTTTTATATCTTTGAAAGGAACGCCCTTGGACGCATTCGGGTTAAACAAATAATTCTTATATATTTTCAGGGCACTATCATAGAAGTT
Source organism: Bacteroides sp. (assembly GCA_021203515.1). Lineage (GTDB taxonomy): Bacteria > Bacteroidota > Bacteroidia > Bacteroidales > Bacteroidaceae > Bacteroides. Next base: position 16,984 of record JAJQAY010000118.1, read on the forward strand.
TAATCCGCCGTCACTCGTCCCTATCCACAAATTTTGTTTTTTATCTTCTACAATGCAACTCACCACATTATCACTCAGCGAATTAGAGAAAGGGGTATGCTTGATGTGCTGAAAACGGTTACACAACGGATGGCAATAGTTCAATCCTCCCCAATACATTCCGAGCCACATGCCGCCCTGAGAGTCTTTGAAGATGCAGCGAACCGAATTTTGCGACAAAGTACCGTCCTGTGCCATGGAACTCTTTATAGAGAAGAAACTGTCTTTTCCTTCCTGATATATATTCAACCCGCTATAGGTTCCCACCCATAAACGATTTTCCTGGTCCAAAGCCAATGAACGAACATAATTGGAATTCAGACCTGCCTTACCACCTTCATAACGGTAATTCTTCAACTGCTTGGACTTTAAATCATACATATATAAGCCATCGCCCTCCGTGGTCATCCATATCCGATTGAACATCTGGCATAGGATAGCTTGTATCCGTACTTTTGCCGGCTATTCCACCACTTTCTCCAAAGCACCGCTGTGCGGAGAGTAGGTATAGAGTTCTTTCTCCGCACCAATATAAATGCAGTCTCCTTGTTGCACCAGTACCGTAGGTTTCAACGTCCGCAACGCAGCAGACAGCGTATCGCTCAAGAAGCGCTCGCCTTTTACGTCAAACAGCAAGACGCCTTCCGCAGTTCCCAGCATAAGCCAATCCTGCTGCATCGGTACAATACTCGTCACCGCAACATTCTGCCCTTTTTTCTTAAAGTAATAATTGGAAAAGGCATCTTTACGACGATTATAAAGCGACAGACCTTCCCGGATTCCTATCCATATCCGATTGGAACTATCAATTGTAATACAGCGGGAAATATCGCTGGCAATACTCTTTGGATTATCGTACTGATGACGATATACCGTGAAATTATATCCATCGTATTTATTAACTCCGTCATAGGTAGCAAACCACAAATTCCCCTCTTCATCCTGATCAATACCGAATACGGTGCTGTGCGACAATCCTTCTTTCAAACCTATGTGCGTAAAGCTAATATTTTCAATTTCACCGGCATTCAATGTGTAAGAAAAAGTACGTAACAAAGTATCAATATGGCTCGTATTATCTTCATTGCTGTATTATTTAAGGTAAAATAAAACAAAGAAACGGAATATATCAATTATTTATAGTAATAAATAAACCTTTCCCATTCATTCTATCAGGTATAATCCGTAAAGGTACGAAGGAGAAGCCCGGAACCGGATTGAATATCCTCCCATCCGTATCTGTCGGGGCAACTTCTATCAAACCTCCCTTGCATTCTATCGTCAATATTCCTGTATTCTTTTCCACCTGTCACGTCCGGATTTCACTTTGACCTTATCCGAAGGCGCCGCAATCACCGGCAAGATAAAACACACCGAATCGGCACAAGGTTTCATTTGAATTACAATTTCTTTATCCGAAAACATATAATCGATTGTCACCGGAACTTCGCCAGATGCAGGAGCTTGCTGATTAATATCCACCAAATGAGTTTTCACCGTAAAATGCTGAATATTATCTTCGTTGCGGCATATAATCTCTGCATTCAAATCATCCAGATTGCTATAAGTGATACCGTTTTGAATCAGTTCGGCACGGGGAGTTCCACTCATCAGATACTTACGGGTATTGCTCTGCATATTGGGAGCCTCTATCAGCTTATACTGATTCATAGTAGCTGCAAATACAGGGCCGAGCTTTGCATGCTACAACAGGGAAATGGCTCCTCCCATCGTATGAGTGCCTTTCACTTTATATTCCGCATCATATCCCGTGAGAGTTGCCCGCCAATCGCCTTGCGCCACAAGCCAGGTATGAATATCCTCGAAATACCTCACGCCGTAGGCTGCATCGCGTGGAAGTTCTTTGCAGGAGCTATCCCCTGCCGGCGGCAATTCCAAAAAAAGAAGTAATAGCCTTGGCATGACCGAAGGTATGATGGATGCAAGGCGGCGTACCGGAGGCAGCATAGTGCATACCACCGTAAAGAAGTCCTCCGCGGGTCGCCTCTTTCAGCAGATGAATATTCCGCCGGACAGCTTCCAAAAACTCCGGATGGCGCGCAGCCAATAAATAATAACCGCCCATAAAGCCATCACTGGTACGTCCGCCCCAATAAGTCCATTTGAAGCTGCGCGTTCCCCAGCTATTGTCCCAAGCACCGTCGGGCAACATGAATTGCAGGTGGGTAACCATCGAACGTTCTACAAGAGACAGCAACCCGGTATCTTGCGCCATCACTGCATAATATGCCATATTGGGCAAGGACTCCTCCACATTATAGAGCAAGTCTATCGGGAAGCAACCATTCTTCGTCGCAGACCGGATATTGGGTCCTTCACCAAACAAGAAATAATCATGCCCGGTGAAATAACTCCGCAAATCAGCAGCTATTACTTTAGCTTCTTCCTTAAAATCCGGACGATTGCACATTTCTCCAATGGTATACAGAGCATAGGTGGCAGAAGCGGAATAGTTCACATTCATGTTCCGCATCCCCTCCCGCTGGCGGCTGTAAATAAAGGGATTATCCATGATAAACTCACCGGCTTCCAACAAGCGTTGCTTCCAATGATTTCGGGTAGAATCATCCAATAAGTGGCCGTGATAGTGCAATGCCTTATACAAGGCAATGGCGGCAAATACAGTCGTACCATTCCAGTCGGATACATGTACGTCGTTCATCCAGGAACCGTCTGGGCGGTGGACATTTTCCATCCAGGTCATTAAATTCTTTGCAGCAGTCAGATATTTGTCCTTGCCTGTTTTATCCGCCAGATACATCAATGGCAATACGGCGTCTCCGATGCGTCCGTGAATGCGGGCACACGCCGGGCACAAGATGCCGCCGTCGAGTGCCGGATGCAAGCCAGCACGCTGATAAGTCAGCATGCTATCCATCCATTCTACCAACAATGTTTCAGCATTATTCCGCAGTTCACTGTCTGAAAAGTCATTCCTCACCTGCCCTGCCACAGAGAGTGTGCATATTAAAAAAAGACCCAAAAGTGTATTTCTCATAACCCCCGTAATATATTAGATTTCTGTTTTTCAAATGTACTTCTTTCCTACTATGTAGGCGGCTTCTTTTATCGAATACACCGCCACATCCGTTCACACCTACCCGCAATTTTGTCGAATGACCCGTAATTTTGTCGAATAATCCTCCCCATAGACAATATTGACAGCTTTTTGAACACTTGGAAGGGTCTGTTATCTTCGAACATCCTACCTTAGCACCGGTTAACAAAAAATGGTCGTATTATGAAAAACTTGCCTTTACTGATGTGTACCGCTTTCTGCGGATTATATACCGCCCAATCGGCAGCAGCAGACAAGAAGCATGAAAGGCCCAATATCCTTTGGCTCACTTTCGAAGATACCAGTGCATATGAATTCGGATGTTACGGCAACAAGGACGTACACACTCCCAACGCCGACAGCCTGGCTGCCCGGGGCATACAGTTCATGAATGCCTGGTCGGTGGCTCCGCAAAGCTCGGCCGCACGTTCTTCCCTCATCACCGGCTGCTACGCCACTACCTACGGGATGGACGTGCACCCGGTTCCCTACGACACTCCTGCCGATATATTCTTCCCGCAAAGGCTGCGCGAGGCAGGATATTACTGCACCAACAACAGCAAGACGCACTACAACTCCACCACCGACAACAAGAGTTGCTGGGACGAGTGCACGCCCAAAGCATCTTATAATAGTCCCAACCGCGGAAAAGACCAACCTTTCTTTGCCGTCTACAACACCGTAACTTCACACATGGGGCGCATCCGCACTTTCCACACTGACGGACGAAGAGACTTTACAACAGAGGGCATTTATCCGGAACTACTATCCCTGCCCTCCTACGTACCCGACCTTCCGGAAGTGCGTTCCGACTACGCCGGACACCTTGAAGCCGTGCAGGATGTAGATACATGGCTGGGCTTCTTCTTAAAAGATATAAAGGAAAAAGGATTGGAGGATAACACTATCATATTCTTTTTCAGCGACCACGGAGGTTGCGTACCGCGGGGTAAGGGCTATCTATACGAGAGCGGTCTGACTGTTCCCATGATAGCCTACTTCCCGCCCAAATGGCAACACCTGGCAGGAAGAGTGCCCGGCAAGGAGTATTCTTTAGTCAATTTCACCGACTTAGGTCCTACGGTGCTCAGCCTTGCCGGAGTGAAGCCACCCAAGCACATGCAGGGCAAGGCGCTTTACGGTAAATACGCATCCACCGAAAAGCGGGAGATGCAGTTTGCACTGGCTGCCAACCAGTTGCACCACTTCATGCCGGTGCGTGCCGTCACCGACGGACACTTCAAATACATCCGCAGTTACATACCTTACCGCCAGTTCGCCCTGCGCAACTATTACCAGTGGGGAATGCCCTCCAACAAAGCGTGGGATAAATTCGTACTGGGAGGTCACAACACCAATCCCGACTGGGAACTGACCTTCAAGGCACACCCTGCCGAAATGCTCTTCGACCTCGACAAAGACCCGGGCGAACTGAACGACCTCTCCGCCTCTCCCGAATATGCCGGCACATTGAAGAAAATGCGCGAGGCACTTTCCAGTCATATCCGCTCCACCCAAGACTTGGGTTTCTTCATACCCACTTCCCGCGAGCACGTCGTGCTATACGACAAAGTGCGCAAAGAGAAGTACCCGCTGGAAGAACTATACAACCTCGTAGAGTTGGCAGGCACGGCCACAGCAGCCGATGCTCCGGTGCTTGAGAAAGCATTATCCAGCTGGTATCCCGAAATGAGATATTGGGCGGCAGTAGGCATGGCGCAACTCGGAGCGAAAGGCGAACTGCGGACTTGCCCCGCAGCATTGCTCGCCCTCCTGAACGACACCGACCCGTACATTGCCTGTGAAGCCGCCTATGCAGCTACCTATCTGGGAGAGCAGGAGAAAGGAATTAAACGCTTGAATTATCCGGAAAAAGAAGCCGACAGAAAAATCGGTTATTCCCTCCTGGAATGCCTGTCGCTAGACAAAGCCATGCAGCCTGCCATCCGCGTCCATCTGGCCGATATAAAAGAAAAAGCGGAGACACTCCCCCGCAAGGCAAACGAAGATGCCGGTCTGATGGCACGCGGCATTCTGGTCAATCTGGGAGAAATGGATATCAAAGACCTGCACGGCCCCGAAGCCTACAAACAGGGACTGAAGTTAAATCACGGACGCAGACCGATGGTTCCGCTTCCCAACTAAACACAAATGGTTTTCTGATTGAAAAATGCCTGGCAACACTTCTGTCAGGCATTTTTCGCATGTTCCTTGAACTGGCGGAACTGCCACATCAGCATCACCGCCGCTATTATGCTGGCAAGCAAATCGGACACCGGCATGCTATACCACACCCCTGCCGCACCGAAGAAGCGGGGCAAAATCAGCAGACAAGGCAGCAATATCACCATTTGGCGGGTAAGCGAAAGGAAGATGGCCTTGCCTGCCATCCCTATACTCTGGAAGAAATTGGAAGTCACCATCTGGAAGCCGATAATGGGGAAGAACATCACGACAATACGCAGTCCGCGTGCCGAAAGCCCAATCAGCTCTTCGTCCGATGTAAAGATGCTCACCACCACATCAGGAAACAGCATACCTATCAGGAAGCCAAACGTCGTGACACAAGTGGCATACAATATCGTCAGCTTCAACACCCGCGTGACGCGGTCGTACTGCCTCGCCCCGAAGTTATACCCGGCAATGGGCTGCATACCCTGATTAAGTCCCATCACCGTCATCAGCACAATGAACACCAGCCGGTTCACAATGCCGAAAGCACCGATGGCCAAATCACCGCCATACTCCTTCAGTCCCTGATTGATGAGGATAACAATGAAACAAGCCGCCATATTCATCAGAAACGGAGATATGCCGATGGCAAGCGAGTCGAGCACTATTTTGCGTTTCAGCCGGAAGATGCCACGGTGAAAATGCAACAACTCGTCTTTATTGCTGAATATCTTGAACTGCCACGCCAATGATATAATCTGTGCCGCAATCGTGGCGATGGCCGCACCGCGGATGCCCCAACCGAAACCGTAAATAAACAGCGGGTCGAGCGCCGTATTGATAACTACCGTAACAATGGTGGCATACATCGCCTTCTGCGGATGCCCCGAGGAGCGCAGCACGGCATTCAGCCCCAGGTAGAGGTGCGTGACGGCATTTCCCAGGAGGATAATCTGCATATAGTCGCGTGCATACCACACCGTTTCGTCGCTACCGCCAAAGAAGTAGAGGATAGGGTCGAGGAACATCATCACCACGACCGTGAAGGTCACCCCCAACAGGATGTTCAGCACGAAGACATTGCCCAGCACCCGCTGTGCCGTGTCATAGTCCTTCTGCCCCAGCTTCACCGAAATCAGCGTGGACGCACCTACGCCCATCAGCGACCCGAAAGCCGCCGCGAGGTTCATCAGCGGAAAAGTGAGCGCCAGTCCCGAAACAGCCATCGTACCCACACCGTGACCGATGAAGATACTGTCCACCATATTATATAAGGAAGATGCCGTCATGGCGATGATTGCCGGAACGGCGTATTGCATCAATAATTTTCCGATATTCTCCGTGCCCAGCGCTGTGGGCGTCTTTTGTCCTGCCATACTTAATACCTATTTCTTTTTTTTCGAGTGTGCAAAGGTACGCATTTCCGAACAGAAAACCGGCCGGGGCCGGAAGAAAAATCCCCCCCAAGGAAACATTGCTTTGCCCCTACGGAAAGCTACTTTCCTCGTAGAGAAGACTTAGAATAAAGGCTTTATTCGTAAGAATAAAAGCTTTATTTCTATAAATAAAGGCTTTGTTTTTAAGAATAAAGGCTTTATTCTAAGCTTTCGTCGCAGACAAGATATGTTTTCCTCGTAGCCAAAGGAAAGTTTACTTACGGGAGAAAAAAGTTTGTATACGTAGCATTCGGCTACCTCCCTGCGGGGGTCGTTCGCTATATTTAAAGCAAAAGGTTCGCTTATCTGAAAAATGTTTCGTATTTTTGTCTCCAAATTGAGTGAAATATAGCGAAATGAACGTATTAGAACTAAGTGAACAAGAAATCATTCGTCGCAACAGCATGAATGAACTTCGCGCGATGGGCATCGAATCCTATCCCGCTGCCGAGTATATAACCAACGCTTTCTCTACCGATATTAAAGATGAATTCAAAGATGACGCCGAACCGCGCCAAGTATCCGTAGCCGGACGTATGATGAGCCGCCGCGTGATGGGAAAAGCATCTTTCATCGAATTGCAGGACTCCAAAGGGCGCATACAGGTGTACATCACCCGCGACGACATCTGTCCGGGAGAAGACAAGGAACTGTACAACAGCGTATTCAAACGTTTGCTCGATTTGGGCGACTTCATCGGCATCGAGGGCTTCGTATTCCGCACGCAGATGGGTGAAATCAGTATCCATGCCAAGAAGCTGACCGTGCTCTCCAAGAGCATCAAGCCGCTGCCGATTGTAAAGTATAAAGACGGTGTGGCCTACGACTCTTTCGACGACCCGGAACTGCGCTATCGCCAACGCTACGTTGACCTCATCGTGAACGACGGTGTAAAAGAAACCTTCCTGAAACGCGCCACCATCATCAAGACCATGCGTGCCGTGCTGGACGAGGCCGGATATACCGAAGTGGAAACTCCGATACTGCAATCCATCCCCGGCGGAGCGAGCGCACGCCCGTTCATCACCCACCACAACTCGCTGGACATGGACTTGTACCTGCGCATCGCCACCGAACTTTACTTGAAACGACTGATTGTGGGCGGCTTCGAGGGTGTATATGAAATAGGTAAGAACTTCCGCAACGAGGGTATGGACAAAAACCACAACCCTGAGTTTACCTGCATGGAGCTCTACGTACAATATAAGGACTACAACTGGATGATGGGCTTCACCGAAAAATTGCTGGAACGCATCTGTATTGCCGTCAACGACACTGCGGAAACCACGATAGACGGCAAAACCATCAGTTTCAAAGCTCCCTACCGCCGTCTGCCCATTCTGGACGCCATCAAGGAAAAAACGGGCTACGACCTCAACGGCAAGAGTGAAGAAGAGATACGCCAGGTGTGCCGCGAACTGAAAATGGAGATTGACGACACCATGGGCAAGGGCAAACTGATAGATGAAATCTTCGGCGAATTCTGCGAAGGCACCTTCATACAGCCCACTTTCATCACCGACTACCCTGTAGAAATGAGTCCGCTGACCAAGATGCACCGCAGCAAACCGGGTCTGACGGAACGCTTCGAGCTGATGGTGAACGGAAAGGAACTTGCCAACGCATACAGCGAGCTGAACAACCCTATCGACCAGGAAGAGCGTTTCAAAGACCAGCTGGCACTGAGCGAAAAGGGAGACGACGAAGCGATGTTCATCGACCGGGACTTCCTGAAAGCGTTGCAATATGGTATGCCTCCCACATCGGGTATCGGTATCGGTATAGACCGTCTGACGATGTTGATGACCGGTCAGGCATTCATTCAGGAGGTATTGTTCTTCCCGCAAATGCGTCCGGAGAAAGTTACCCCCAAAGATGCACCCGCCAAGTTTATGGAGCTGGGCGTCCCCGAAGAGTGGGTAGCCGTTATCCAGAAAGCCGGCTATAACCTGGTGAGCGACATGAAAGACATCAATCCGCAGAAGTTGCATATGGACATCTGCGGCATCAATAAGAAATATAAATTGGAACTGGCAAACCCGACAGTCAAAGACGTGGAAGCGTGGATTGGGAAAATTTAGAATTCTTAATTTATCAAAATGAAACTACCCGGTAAGATAGCCATCATGGGCGGAGGAAGTTGGGCTACCGCCATTGCCAAAATGGTCTTGAGCCAACAAGAAGACACGATAAACTGGTATATGCGGCGCGACGACCGTATTGCCGACTTCAAACGTCTGGGACACAACCCTGCCTACCTGACGGGCGTCAAGTTTGACACGAAGCGCATCAACTTCAGTTCGAACATCAACGATGTGGTGAAAGAATCGGATACGCTTATCTTCGTGACGCCTTCTCCTTACCTGAAGTCGCACCTGAAGAAGCTGAAGACCAAGATTAAGGATAAATTCATCATTACGGCCATCAAGGGTATCGTGCCCGACGACAATGTAATCGTGTCGGAATACTTTGCCAAAGAATACGGGGTGCCGACCGAAAGCATTGCGGTGCTGGCAGGCCCCTGCCACGCCGAAGAAGTGGCGTTGGAGCGCCTTTCTTATCTGACAATCGCCTGTCCGGACACGGACAAAGCATGTGTCTTTGCGCGCCGGATGGCGAGTTCGTACATCAAGACTTCGGTCAGCAACGACGTTGCCGGCATCGAATACGGTTCTGTTCTGAAGAACGTGTATGCCATTGCCGCCGGCATTTGCAGCGGTTTGAAGTATGGCGACAACTTTCAGGCGGTACTGATGTCGAACGCCATACAAGAGATGGACCGTTTCCTGCAAACCGTGCATCCGCTGAACAGAAACATAAACGATTCTGTTTACTTGGGTGACATGCTGGTGACGGGGTATTCCAATTTCAGCCGCAATCGCACGTTTGGTACGATGATTGGCAAAGGATATTCCGTGAAAAGTGCGCAGATAGAGATGGAAATGATAGCCGAAGGATACTACGGAACGAAGTGTATCAAGGAAATCAACAAGCACCACCACGTCAACATGCCGATACTGGATGCGATATATAATATATTGTATGAACGCATCTCGCCGATGATTGAAATCAAACTACTGACGGACTCGTTCCGGTAATTGCTACTATAACTACTTAAAATAATTGTATTATGATTAGTTTGAACATTGAAAAGACTTTTGGATTTATTTCCAAAGAAAAGGTTTTCGCCTATGAAGCCCAAGTTAAGGCTGCACAGGAAGCGTTGGAGAATGGTACCGGTAAAGGTAACGACTTTCTGGGCTGGTTACATCTTCCCTCTTCTATCACGAAGGAACACTTGGCCGACTTGAAAGCTACCGCACAAGTACTGCGTGATAATTGCGAGGTGGTAGTGGTTGCCGGCATTGGTGGAAGCTACCTCGGTGCGCGTGCCGTTATCGAGGCTTTGTCAAACAGCTTCACTTGGTTGCAGGACAAGAAGACGGCTCCCGTCATCCTGTATGCAGGCCACAACATCGGTGAAGATTATCTGTATGAACTCATCGAATACCTGAAAGACAAGAAGTTCGGTGTTATCAATATCTCCAAATCAGGAGCTACTACCGAAACGGCGCTGGCCTTCCGTCTGCTGAAAAAGCAATGCGAAGACCAACGCGGTAAGGACATGGCGAAGAAAGTAATCGTTGCCATTACGGATGCCAAGAAAGGTGCTGCTCGTGTGACGGCCGACAATGAAGGTTACAGATCTTTCATTATTCCTGATAATGTGGGTGGTCGTTTCTCTGTTCTTACTCCGGTAGGTTTGCTGCCGATAGCAGTGGCAGGCTTTGATATTGAAAAACTGGTTGCCGGTGCGGTAGCCATGGAGAAGGCTTGCGGAAAGGATGTTCCGTTTGCCCAGAACCCTGCCGCTATCTATGCAGCTACGCGCAACGAACTATATAAGAATGGCGAGAAGATTGAAATTCTGGTGAACTTCAACCCCAAATTGCACTACGTCAGCGAATGGTGGAAACAGCTTTACGGAGAATCGGAAGGTAAGGAAAACAAGGGCATATTCCCGGCTGCCGTAGACTTCTCTACCGACTTGCACTCTATGGGACAATGGATTCAGGAAGGTGAACGCACTATCTACGAAACGGTTATCTCTGTAGAAAAGGTAAATCATAAGTTGGAAGTACCGAGCGACGCTCAGAACCTCGACGGATTGAACTTCCTCGCCGGAAAACGCGTGGACGAAGTGAACAAGATGGCTGAACTGGGAGCGCAGTTGGCACACGTGGACGGCGGAGTGCCGAACATGCGCATCGTTATCCCCGCACTGAACGAAGATAGCATCGGCGGTTTGCTGTATTTCTTTGAAATCGCTTGCGGCATCAGCGGATATATTCTGGGCGTTAATCCTTTCAACCAACCGGGCGTAGAGGCTTACAAGAAGAATATGTTTGCATTGCTGAACAAGCCGGGATACGAAGAAGAATCCAAAGCTATCCGGGCAAGACTGTGATCCTATCAGGTAACAAAAAATATCTAGAGGGTGTGTCGAAATGAAAAAGGACTGACATAATCACATCTTTTAGACGCGGATAAAGCGGATTAAGCGGATAAATTAAGAAAAAATCCGCTAAATCCGCTTTATCCGCGTCTAAAAGATAATGTACTAGCCATTTCGACACACCTTCTTTTTTATATCTTTGCACATCTCTAAATACTAAAACGAATGAAACGAGGCACTTACAAAAAACACTGGGACTACTTTACTTATGCCGTTTGTCGGCATACTACCTTTGGAAATTACTGACCGGATTACCGGGTGACGGTTATATTTGGGGAATGATGGATTACCGGATTATTACGGCTCCGGTAGACGGATTTGCACTCGCAGCAGTGGTCACTTTATTAGTATGTGTATTCTTGCGGCTTGCGGTCAAGATTGAGCCGCTGACCGATGAAGAGCGTGGACATCCGCTGCTACAACGTTTTAGTTTTTTGCAACTTTTTGCTTTCACCGGTACACTTCTTGCCGCGTCGTGGTACGTGATATTATATTTCTCCGGCGATTTTCCGGCTGACGACACATTTTGCCCCGCCATTCCGGGAATAACGCTCTATGCGTTCCACCTTGCCGTAGCACTTCTGACGGCTGCTTTGCTCTATGCGGCAGGGAGAACTAAGCGTACCCTTATTGCGCTATTGTGCCTTCCCGCTTTTATCGTACTCGTTGCAGGCGATTATATCGGCACCAGTGTAGTGGTGAATGATTATTGCGAGCTATTGGATATGAATAGAGAACCGGACTGTGCAGAACCTGCATCGGATGATGATAGCGACTCATGGATTGAGCAGGCAGGCATTGGCGTTGTGCATTATTTGCAGGAACTCGGATGGGGCGAAAAACAAGACCCAGACATCACCTACAACTTGACTTTTTTGGAAAAGATATTATTTGCTTATTCCGGGCTTCGCCACACGAACCTAGCTGATGACTATCAACTGGGTGGAGGATATAAATATCTCATGGGGAAGGAATACGTCAATATTTATAAACTGATACCGTTCATACTCGACAGCGGAGACTCAGATAACGATGAGTATATATATATATATATATATATATATATATATATATATATATATGAAATGGTGAACAGCAATGTCGTTTCCGCTGTGATGAACTTATTGAATAATGACAAGGAGTTCTATCAGAGTTCGGGGCTACAGAGCCTGGTGGGATTGCTGGACTACGCCTATTATGACCTGCAGGCAGCCGACGGAATTAAAACAGAAGCACTCTATGAAGAATGTGCTTCCGAACGTTTCTCCACGGAAGATGCCACCGATTTACTCCCTTACTTCAGCCAGCCGCGCGCAATGCTTCACTGTAAAGAACGGGATTATCTCGTGACATGGGCTTATTCGTTCTGGGCACGCCGCTGGGCAGACAACCGGACAAGCCTTTGCCGCCATATGCTGGATGATTTACTGAAAATTTATCCGAATACCGATTATAAATCGGACAAGATGGTTGAAACGGAACAACGCTACCGCAATGAGTTGCTCGGCAAACAGCAGAGTCAAGAGAAGCTCCTGACGGAAATCCGTAATTCGTTTGCCGACACGACGCGTCCCTCGCAAGAGGAGACCGTGATGAATTATTCCGAGGAACCGAAACGGGCTGAAGTGCGCGACAAGTTCCTCCACTATGAATGGTCGCAAGTTCCCCGGGAGTTGTTGTATCAAGAGCGAGACGCGCTGCATTACTTTACACCGGCAGGCTTCCGTTACTATCTTCCGGCATTTCTCACGGCATTGGTCGAAGATTACGAAATGGATAAAGAAATGAATAGTGCTATTGTCTGGACACTGACTTACCGGCTGGATGAAGCAGAATTGCGGAATATGCAACGCGACCGCTTCAGTACATTCTCTTCCGAACAAGGAACGGCAATCTGTCATGTTCTCAGATGGTTGCTCGTTAATCATAGTGAAGACTTTATAAATCCGTCCGATAATTCATCCGAATTATGGCGGGCAATAAACAGTTGGTGGATAAAATATGAATAAGTACCCTGATATTCGATTAAAAGCCATCCTCTTTGATATGGATGGCGTGTTGTTCAACTCCATGCCCTATCATGTCGATGCATGGCACAAAGTGATGGAACGCCACGGCTTACACCTAAGCCGGGAAGAGGCCTATATGCACGAGGGGCGCACTGGCGCTTCCACCATCAATATCGTGTATCAACGCCAATACGGCAAGGATGCTACACCGGAAATGATAGAAAGCATCTATGCCGAAAAGAGTGCAGAGTTCAACAAGCATCCCGAACCGGAACGAATGCCCGGCGCATGGGAAGTATTGCAAAAGATAAAAGCAGAAGGACTGATTCCCGTATTGGTAACCGGTTCGGGTCAACACTCCCTGCTAGACCGCCTTGCCCATAACTTTCCCGGTATATTCCAACGCGAACGCATGGTAACAGCCTTCGATGTGAAATACGGAAAACCTCATCCCGAACCCTATCTCATGGGACTGGAAAAGGCGGGTGTGAAAGCGAACGAAACCATCGTCGTAGAAAATGCACCCATCGGTGTGCAAGCAGGAGTAGCGGCAGGGATATTCACGGTTGCCGTCAACACCGGTCCACTGGACGAGCAGGTGCTATGGGATGCCGGAGCAAATTTACTGTCCCCTTCCATGCAAGCTTTCTGCGATAATTGGGAAGAGTTGCGCCAATCATTCAGATAACAGAGCGGGATCCAAACAACTTTTTATGGCACAGCTTTTGGTTTTTAATCCGAAAGACAGACAGAGTTGTTGTCGGTTCCGCCGATTTCAAAGGTCTTCCCAATAAAGCGAAAGAAGTGGAAATTGGTTACGGCTTGGGAAAATCGTTTGAACATAACGGATACATGACGGAAGCCGTAAAAGCTATGTGTCGATGGGCACTGCAACAAAAAGAAGTGCTACACGTTATCGCTGAAACCGATATTGACGGTTTTGCTTCCCAGCGTATCTTGCAAAAGTGCGGATTTTTAGTTAATAAATGCGAAGACACAATCTGGTGGAAATTATAGACATTCCTAAAAGTTCCGCACTCATAACACACTCCTACAACCACCTGTACATCAGGGGTGAAGCATTTTTACAACCACCGATTCCTCCCTATTTCCGGGTTTTCCCGAGCCATCAATCTTTTTTTCATTGTTAAAAAGCAGAGCGTCAGCATCTTAATTTTATACAACAAAATTAATTTAGTTATTCTTTGGATATTAAATTAAACCGTCATACTTTTGCCCCCGCAAACACTTATTTTTATTAATTTAATATTCAAAATTATGAATTATCTAAATGGACTTAGAGCAGTAGCGATGGTTGCTATTGCAGTACTAACATTCTCTTCCTGTTCAGAAGATCAAACTTCTTTTTCAATTGATGACATCCAAGGAAAGGCTACTCTCGTAGGAAGTCTTACTTATGATGACAATCAGGCAATCGCTTCGGGCACGGGTACTTCATCCGTTAAACCGGCTGCCAATACACTCGTGTATGTAAAAGTCAGCAATGTTTCTCTGTCTCCCAACTACAATGGCGCAGGAAACACTGTTTATGAAGTGACAACCGATGCAAACGGTGAGTTTAAAGTTGAAGTTCCGGCAGTGGAACCCGGATCAGTAGTCACTATCCAACCGGCAACATTCACCGGCAAGTATTATGCAGTAGTAGCCGGTGCAACCGGAACCAGCACAGTTGTTAAAGACGGAGTATATTCGGTAGGCGGCTATACGGTAAGCGTACTTCCCAACGACATCAAAGTAGTAGGAAAGAGAGCATACCGCTTTACAGATTATGATGGTATTAATTATTAATCAGAGCAGTCACATGAAAAAGATACTATCGGTTATAGCAATCTGTCTGCTACCCTTCATGGGAGCAAATGCACAGAACAAGAACAGGGAAGACTATCTTCCCAAACAAGGCGACTGGGCTATCGGTGTGGATGTAATTCCTTTGCTTAAATGTATCGGAGACGGCCATGGAAACGAAAACTTTGGCGGAGGTACGCCTTTCACCAAAGATAACAGTGACTTCTATTTAACTTCCGACGCTTCTTTCCTGGTGAAGTATATGATGACCGACAACGTTGCATTACGCGCCAATTTAGGATTTATGTTCGGCACGAATAAGCAAAGAGGTTACGTGCAGGATGACAAAGCTTTCATCCAAGATCCTCTTTCGGAAGACAAGTTGATAGACGCCTGCAACATCAATACTAACGGAGCAAGCATAAATCTTGGTTTGGAATACCGCAAGGGTTCAAGAAGAGTACAAGGTATATTTGGTGCAGGCATTCTTTTCGCCTTCCAGAATAGAAGCTACTCTTATGACTGGGCCAATGAAATGACCACAGCGAACCAACGTCCTTCCGTATCGCCTTCCCTCGGCAATCATTACATAAACGGATACCGCCTCACGGAACGCAAAAGCGATGGCAATTTCTACACAGGCCTTACGGGCAGCATAGGTGTAGAGTGGTTTGTTGCTCCTAAAATTTCTTTAGGCGCCGAAGTCAATCTAACCGCTTACTATATGTTCGGCACTCAATCTTACACGAAAACCGAAGGATACAACACTTCCCTCGGCAAGCTGGAAGAAAGAACAGACCTGGACAGCCCGGCAACAAAGGTTTCCGCATCGGCACCGAGAGCCTTGGCGGCGCACTGAACATGACTTTCTATTTCTAAAGACAGAAAGGTACATATATAGAGAAACTCCCTTTGCAAGTTGATTGCAAAGGGAGTTTTCTTTTCAGTGACCCCGGTGCGATTCAAACGCACGACCTTCAGAACCGGAATCTGACGCTCTATTCACTAAGCTACGGAGCCAAATGCGGATGCAAAAGTAGGAAAAATCTCTGCATATTCCTAATGTTCGCGCGTTTTTATGGCATAGGCATTTCGATTTATCTGTTATTATTTTGAGAGCTATCATAGAGAATATGCAGACATTTTGTTATTTTTCAAGGAAAAACAGAAGCAAGTATCATTATTATTTCTATCTTTGCCAATCAATTTAACATAATACAGATATATTATACCTATGAGCTACTTAATAAAACCCGAAGGTTATAAACCTTTATTAGACCTGAAACAAACCGAGTTAGGGATAAAACAGATAAAAGAGTTCTTCCAGCAGAACCTGTCTTCCGAACTTCGCCTGCGTCGTGTCACCGCCCCGCTTTTCGTACTGAAAGGTATGGGTGTCAACGACGACCTCAACGGTGTGGAGCATGCCGTCTCTTTCCCAATCAAGGATTTGGGCGATGCACAGGCGGAAGTGGTACACTCCCTTGCCAAATGGAAACGCCTGACGTTGGCCGAATATCACATTGAACCGGGCTACGGCATTTATACGGATATGAATGCCATCCGCGCCGACGAAGAACTGGGCAACCTGCATTCCATATATGTAGACCAATGGGACTGGGAGCGCGTCATCACCGCCGAAGACCGCACCGTAGACTTCCTGAAAGAGATTGTAACCCGCATCTATGCCGCAATGGTTCGCACCGAATATATGGTATATGAAATGTATCCGCAAATCAAGCCTTGCCTGCCGCAGAAACTGCATTTCATCCATGCGGAAGAACTCCGCCAGCTATATCCTGACCAGGAACCCAAGTGCCGCGAACATGCCATTGCCAAGAAGTACGGCGCCGTATTCATCATCGGCATCGGATGCAAACTGAGCGACGGCAAGAAGCACGACGGGCGCGCACCGGACTACGACGACTATACCACTCCCGGACTGAACGACCTGCCGGGATTGAATGGCGACTTATTGTTGTGGGACGATGTTCTCCAACGCAGCATCGAGCTTTCGTCAATGGGTATCCGCGTAGACAAAGCCGCCCTGCAACGCCAACTCAAGCAAGAAGGAGAAGAGAAGCGCCTGGAGCTTTATTTCCACAAGCGCCTGATGGAGGATACGTTGCCTCTCTCCATCGGCGGCGGTATCGGACAGTCCCGCCTGTGTATGTTCTACCTGCGCAAGGCGCATATCGGCGAGATACAAGCCAGCATCTGGCCGGAAGATATGCGGCAGGAATGCAAAGCGCATGACATACACTTGATTTGATAGTTTCACCACAGAGTACACAGAGTCCCACAGAGTTTTTATAATATTCTTTTAAAACTCTGTGGGACTCTGTGTACTCTGTGGTGAGAAATTCGTATCTTAGCATCCGAAACTACTAACACTTCCGATTATGAACGTTCAGATAGAAGAAAGCTGGAAAGCCCGTTTACAACCTGAGTTTGAGAAAGATTATTTTCGTACACTGACAGACTTCGTACGCGAGGAGTACGGGAAATGCGCCATATATCCTCCGGGAAAACTGATATTCAACGCATTCAACTTATGCCCTTTCGATAAAGTCAAAGTCGTAATTATCGGGCAGGACCCTTACCACGGGCCGGGACAAGCGCATGGCCTTTGCTTCTCTGTGAACGACGGGGTGCAGTTTCCACCTTCTCTGGTTAACATCTTCAAAGAAATAAAGAGCGATATTGGTACGGATGCGCCTTCTACCGGCAACCTGACCCGTTGGGCGGAGCAAGGTGTGTTGTTGCTTAACGCCACCCTTACCGTGCGTGCCCACCAAGCCGGATCCCATCAAAACAAAGGTTGGGAAACGTTTACAGATGCCGCCATCCGCGTGCTCGCAGAGCAGAAAGAGCATCTTGTATTCATTTTGTTGGGAGCTTATGCACAACGCAAAGGCGCATTCATCGACCGCAACAAGCATTTAGTTCTGGCCTCAGCACACCCCTCTCTCCTCTCCGCCTACAACGGCTTCTTCGGAAACAAGCATTTCAGCAAAACGAATGAGTATTTAAGGGCACACGGAGAGCAGGAAATCGTCTGGTAAATCCCCGACCACTGTATCTTATTCTTCGGGTTCCGCTCCGCCACCTCAGGGCAGAGCGTCCGTTATCCCTGGACTGAACTCCGTTTACCTTAGGGGGGCTCTGTTTATCCCTGGGGGGAAACTCCATTTGCCCCTCGTGGTAACTCCATTTACACTACGAGGTAAAGGCCGTTACACTACGAGGTAAATGCTTTTACATCCTGAGAAAAATATCGGTAAATGCAGGGCGCTGATTTACAGCCCTTAGGACAACAAATAATATAACGTGAGTCAATATAAGATGCGTTGTTGAGAATAGGAGTAGTTACTTCTGTTTTTAACAAAAGATTATTAATACCACCGGATATTGCTCTGCGTCTGGCTTCTCTGCTCCCACTTCAAGTCTTGCAGGATGCTTGCATTGGCACGGATAGTGAAGTTGTAGTACTTCCATTGTCCGAGAGGGGAAAGACTCGCCATCATACTGAAACAGTGCAGGTCGCGAGTAATGTTAAAGGTGGTCTGCACAATTTTCTTCGCCTCGAAGTCATAGCCCGAGTTGAAGCTGACAGCCCATTTATTGGAAAGTTTTATATTGCCGGAAGCACTGAGGTTATGGGTATAACGATAAGGATAACGCATCGATTTCCGGTTAATCGGCTTATTCCGGTCTTCGGATATATTAAAGCTATAATTGAAGTTCAACGACCAAGGCATGTTGAAGACCTGATAACCGTCCGCATCGACGGCAGCTTTCTCCACCTTTTTCTTGGGAATACCGCTGGTATCGTCTGTTTCCCCCTCCTCTTCCGTTTCGGACTCCGCGTTATCTTTCTTCTTCTTCGCATCATCCTCCTTCGACCCACTCAACTTCGCCATCCACTTCTTCCACGTATCATTGTTGAAAGTATAGCTGAACGAAGAGCCGTATCCCTGGAAGATACCGAAACGGCCATACGACCATTCCGTCCGGTCATTGTCCACCACATTACCCTGTTTGTCGAACTTATATCCGTATGTTTTGAACGAGGAACTCATACTGAATGTATAACTCTTGCTCAACTTCAAACGAAGGTTTATGCCAAGGTCTCCCCAAGGACGCACCGCAGCAGCCATATTATAACCGATATTCGCCCCAAGTTCATCTATCAGACTGACTTTCTTGATTGAGTCTTTCCCGTCCTTATACTTCATTTCCAAGTTGTTGGAAATGCTGAAAGTCACCATTCCCTGCCTACCTCGTCCCGGCACATCGAATGCCTGGCCGGCATAAGGCGAATAAGTCACCGTATCACGTCGCCCGTCGGCATACGTCCTGACATAAGAGTCATAATAGCCAAAATGGGAAGAACCGAAATCCGGAGCAGCACTGATACTCACCGAAGGAGTGATGACATGGCGAATTTGTATCTCTTTCTTAGGAAAGAACAGAGGTTTATACATGCCATATATCTTCGTATTGATACCTAAACTCGCGCTATAGTCGTACACGCGGTGAAATCCGTAAATTGTATCGGTATTCACCTCTGCTCCACTGCTACCCTTATTCGGGTCCCAGTCTTTCATCACCTTGCGGGTGTACCAACGCTCTGCATAACTGACTGACGGAGTGAGGTTGAAGTATTTGAATAAGGTGAAAGTGGCGCTGACCGGCACTTCATGCTTCATACCGTTTTTCCAGTCCTTAATCAGATTGGACTTGAACAACAGATTATCTTTCGTCTGGATGCTGTTCGTAAGGCGTCCGGTGTAACGGACTGAAATCTTCTCGTACCATCTTTCGTCTCCCACAGCCTTCTTACGCTTGAAGGGGAAGATGGTGGCCAGTGAGATATTCAGGTCGGGCAAGGTCACGTTCACCGAGGAGTCTTTCATGGTCTGGGCGATGTTGGTAGTTGCCGCAACCGTCAGTTTACGGTCGAAGAAATAGCGCGAATAGCTGATACTTGAAGTCTTCGTGTTCTGCGACATCGCATTCGAGTTGTACAAGTTGCCGATGTTAGTCCGTTCGTAGCTACTGGTGGCGAAGTTTACGCTGGCCGAGAAAGTTGAATTAGGGTCGGCCTTGGCATCCTGCCGGTGAGACCATACAATCTTGAAGTCCTTTGCCACCGAATAGTCTGGCAGTCCTTTATCACCCGTCTTCGTCACCTGATAGCTTGCCTGCAACAGGCCGGAGTATTTATAGCGCTTGACATAGTTTGACTCCATGTTCAGCGCCCATGAACCTTTGGTAAAGATGTCCGCACGCAGTTTCAAGTCCATTTTGTCGCTGATGGCAAAGTAGTATCCTCCGTCCGTCAGACCGAAGCCTCGGCTGGAGTCGTCCATATAAGTAGGCATCAGGAAACCGGATGAGTAGCTGCTCGAAAAGGGGAAAAAGAAGAACGGCACGGCAAGCGGCAAGGGGACGTCTTCCACCACCAGATAGGCAGGCCCCGTCACCACATTCTTTTTCGGACGCACCTTGGCGTAGGTCATCTGCATGTAAAAGTGAGGATGCTCGTGGTGGTCGCAAGTGGTGTAGCGGCCACTACGCATATACAGTTCGTCGTTGGCGCCTTTTTTGGCATTATTACCCGTCACGTAGCCTTCGCCCTGCTGGCTCACCACATTGCTGATGATACCTCTCTTGCTCTTGAAGTTATAGCGGATTGTATTCGTTTCGTAGGGAGTCTCGCCGTCCTTGAAAACCGGCGCGCCCTTTATCGTACCGAGGGAGTCTTCCACGCCATGCGCATATACCGTGCTACTGTCTATATTCATGGTAATGACATCGGCAGCCAGTTCGATTTGTTGATAATTCACCTTTCCCTGCCCGTAGAGATGAACATATCCACCCTGGGCGAATACGATAGAGTCGTTTGCTTCATAAGTGACCGGAGCATCCAACGGTTGTTTCTGTTTCAGGGGTATCGCCACCGTATCCGTCCGCAAAGTATCGTTTTGCAGGGTGTCGTTCTGCAGAGTATCGCGCACGACGGCCCGCGGAGGCGTATTCTGTCTGCCCAACGGATCGCCCGGTATGGCGTTTGCCTGCCGGTTTTCGGGCACTACAGCCTCCCTCCGTCGACGTTGCGAAGCAGCCTCACCGGAACAAAGGAGTAAGACGAATAGTAGTATGAATGATATGAATGTATTTGCTTTCAATGACGTCATTAACTAATAGTTTACGCTTGAAAGGATAAAAGTACGTAATTTATATGGTATAATCTCCCTTTTTAAAGAAATTTAGATTGCTACAAGAACAGTTCGCACCAACGGTCGAACCGTTGCAAACCGGCTTCTCCATATCGTTGCAAACTCTTCCGCGCTTTCTCCACCGTCTTCTCCTGTTCCAGCCGTGTCTTGGAGTAAAACTTATCGGCAAAACAGATGACTTGTTCCTCCAGACTCACCGGAACCATTTCGCGGTGGGGAACCGGCAAATTCTGTGCAACGATTTCTTCCAGCGACAAGCCGGCACCCGTATGCCTTTCGCAAACCAAAGCATGGCGCGGATACCCCTCCGCACGCACCAGGTCGGCCCCCAGATAGCCATGACAGATGTAGGGTTTATCGCCAAAACAATAGATGCCGTCGGCATCGGTCAGGAAGATACCGATGTCGTGCAGCATGGCTGCCTCATATAGAAAATCTTTATCCAGCGACAATTCCGGATGCTTGTCGGCAATCCACAGAGCCTTATCCGCCACCGAACGGCTATGCGTCAGCAAAATATGCTTCAACTCGTTCGCTTCCGGATAATATTTATCAATCAGTTCAATAGGAGACATTTTATTTCTTGTTGAATTTATACACAATCACCTTATCGTGCATATCGCAACTGCGCAACGGAGTACGGTAAACTTCTTCCAGGCGGTAGGCATCCCCGTTCTTTTGCAGGAATTCCTCTTGTATTTTCTCTACAACCAGCACATAGCCTTCGGAAGGCTGTTGCATGTCAAAGATGCGCACGCGGTCGCCCAAGTAATAATTCACACTGTAGAACTTCACCCAGTCTCCATAAGAATAAACATTTCCCTGCGGCTGAAGTTCATTCATCCGGGCCGCCAAAGGTTTATCCGACTTCACAGCCAACACCGTCGGCTGATACACTCCGTCCAATGACACAAAGACGCAGAGCATGCATCCGGCTATGCCGTACAGCAACGACTTCGCATCCACACGCTTTGCCAACGCATAAAGCAGACAGACGGCAACCACTGCCGGCAAAAGAACAATCAGCCACTTCGGCAGAGAGAGCGACACTCCCTGCAACGCTTGCATAAAGGCTATATTCTCGGCGGCATGTCTGCCTGTTCCCCAAATGCTATCCGGAACCAGACCCAGACGAACGGCGAAAAAGGTCAGCGTAAGCAATAAAGCCAATGAGGCAAATATGTATGCGGAAATCTTAAAGACCTTTGCCCCGCGCTGCACCAATGCCAGCAGATATTCTGCTATCAGCATCGCCATAAACGGATAGATTGGCAGCAGATATACACTGCGCTTGCTCTTCGGGATGCAGTAGAAAATGAAGATGAACAGAATAACCACCCATGTAAAGAGGTGCAACGGTGACTGAGAACGAAACTTGGCCCATGCCTTACGAATGCGTTCGCCCCAAGATGCGCCTTCCGGCAACAGACGAAGCCCTTTCCACTTCAATCCGAAAAGAGAAATAACCAATACCAGCGTCCAGGGTACCCATCCCCAGATGATAGTCAGGAAGTTATACCAAATCGGATTTTCATGGGAGGCATAAGACATTTTACGGAAGAAACGTCCGGTATTCTCTTCCATCATCAGATTGATAAACGACTCTCCGCCTTGTCGGTAGGCTGCCCGAACCATACGGCCAGAGGTATGAGCGAAAGCAGCCCGATGCCCAGCAGCGAAAAGAATGTTTTGCCGAATTTGCGTCCGCGCAGCAGTTGATAGATGCCGATGCCCACGCAGGGGAAGATGGAACCTACCGGGCCTTTTGTCAATGTGGCGCATGCCATCAGCAGCACCGCCAGCCAAGGCACTCCCTTGCAGTCTTTCTCGTCCCACCGGAAAAGCAGGCACAACGAAATCACGATAAGAGAAACTTGCAGCATATCCAACCGGCAGGCCACCGCCGCCCGATGCACTTCAAAAGATGACAATAGAAGAATAGAAGTGAGAAAGGCCGTTTTAAGGTCTTTGCGCTTGGCCACGAAGCAGAAGAACACCAACTGCATGGCAAGGAATGCAAGCGCCGACGGCATACGGGCGGAAAACTCCGTCACTCCGCCCAAGACAGAAGACGCAACGGCAATCGCCCAATAAAGGAAAGGCGGTTTATAAGCTATTTCTACTCCGTAGTTCGTCGGGAGTATCCAGTTGCCACTCTCCAACATGGTATAAGCGACTATCGCCTCACGCGGCTCTCCTTTTGAATAAAAAATGGTTTCGCCCAAGAAGGGAACTATCACGAGCACGCTCAATAATGCGATGAACCAGAACGCTTTCTTTTTGTCTGACATAGTCTTTCCGTTTTTTACGTTTTATGGGCACAAAAGTACAAATTATTCCGTAACAATACCTAACTTTACCGCCTCAATAAATAAAGGTTCACCCGAGAAAACAACTTGATTTGACAATGAAACGACTGAAACAGTTACCGGAGTTCATCCGGTTTGTAATGGTGGGCATCCTTGCTACCGCATTGCATTACGGAATATACTTCCTGCTGCAACGGTTTATCAACGTCAACGTAGCCTATACACTCGGCTATGCCCTCAGTTTTATCGCCAATTTTTACCTGACCGCCTATTTCACCTTCGGCAAAAAGCCTTCCTGGGGAAAAGCCTTCGGTTTTGGCGGCGCGCACCTGTTCAACTATCTGCTACACATCGGTTTGCTGAATACGTTTCTTTGGATGGGCATTTCCAAACCCTACGCACCTATTCCGGTCTTTGCCATTGCCATACCGGTCAACTTTCTATTGGTACGTTTCGTTTTTACAAGCAAAAGAAAATAAATTTAAACGCACATTGTTTTATACTTCCGCAAAAGTAATATATTTGCGAGAGATTTATCATACATATGTGTGAAATGAAGAAAGTAACCCTATTAATTCCCATATATAATGAGGAAGCCATGCTTCCCACTCTTTATCAGCGTTTGATAGAACCCATCAATCGCAACAACAACTATGCATGGGAAATATTGTTTGTCAACGACGGTAGCAGCGACGGAACACTCGACGAACTCCGCCGACTCAGGCAGACGGACGACAGGGTGAACTATGTAAACCTTTCGCGCAACTTCGGCAAAGAAATCGCCATGCTGGCAGGCTTCGACTATACCACCGGAGATTGCTGTGTGGTAATGGATGCCGACCTTCAAGACCCGCCCGAGCTCGTAGACCAGATGTTGCAATATTTGGAGGAGGGCTACGACGACATTTACGCCAAACGCCGCAATCGCGGAGAAGAGAGTTGGATGCGTCGCCGGTTGTCACTGGCCTTCTACAAAATCCTGCAAAAGATGAGCCGGATAGACATCCTACCCAATGTGGGAGATTTTCGCTTGCTCGACCGCCGTTGCGTGCTTACCCTGCGTCGCTTGCGCGAACAGGAACGCTATACAAAGGGGTTATTCTGCTGGATAGGTTACAAGAAAAAGAGCATCGAGTTCGACCGCGGCGACCGCCTTGCAGGACATTCATCATGGAGTTTCTTCAAATTGCTCAATCTGGCCATTGAAGGGATTACCTCTTCTTCCACTGCTCCTTTGCGGGTAGCTACCGTCTGCGGCGTACTGTTTGCCATTTCCAGTTTCATCTACGCCATCTACTTTTTAATCAAGACCCTTTTATACGGAGATCAAGCTGCCGGTTTCCCCACCCTGATTGTAGTCATTCTGTTCCTGGGTGGCATCCAGTTGTTCTCCCTCGGAGTAATCGGCGAATACATCGGACGCATCTTCAAGGAAACCAAAGGGCGACCCACGTATATTGCATCGGATTATAATGAAAAAAAACTGGGATACGAATAAGACTCATCCCGAAATGGAAATGAAGGAAATGATAATTTAAAAGGGTGGTAAAGTGATAAGGTGATAACGTAGTTGCAGAGTAACATCCCACTACCACTTTATCACATTACCACCCTATCACTCTTTAGCGAAGCTTCGCTTCGCTAAATTCCCATTTAATTCAAAACTGTACGAGAATGAACATAAAGAATATACGACAACTCAATCAACAACTTGCCTCCCCTCAATATAATGATGCGCACAGCATCGTTTCATGGTTGGGAATGATGCAGGCACAGGACTACAGAACAATGCCGTGGGCTGTGGGCCTACGGATGCAAAAGCCTTCATATTCAAAAGTCAAAGGGGCATTCGATGCCGGACGTATCATCCGCATGCATCTTTTTCGCAACACCGTCCAACTTGTTCCCGGTGAAGATGTCCGTTGGATGTTAAGTCTTTGTGCCGAAAAGGCTATACGGGCAGAGCAGGGCTTCTATCGTAGCCAGGGGATAACAATCGAGGAGACGGACATTACCCGTAGCCAAGAGATATTGAGAGAGTTGCTTGCAGGCGGACGGGCATTGAGCAAAGAAAGCATCAAGGCGGAGTTTGAGCTTCGGAATTTAAACACCGACAATCATCGAATGAACTTATTCTTGCACCGTGCCGAGTACGATGGCCTAATTTGCAGCGGGCCTATCGACGGACGATTTGCAACTTTTGCTTTGTTGGAAGAGCAAGTTCCGACGAAAGTCGAATTTTCAAGGGAAGAAGCACTCGCCATACTTGCACGCAAGTATTTCCGGAGTCATGCTCCTGCCACGCTTTCCGATTTCCAGTGGTGGACGGGACTAACGATAAAAGAGTGCCGGGAAGCCGTCTCACATATCAGCTCCGAACTATCCGAATTTCAACATAGCGACGAAACCTATTACGTGCATACCGAAAGCCGTACACGAGGATACCGAAAAGAGATCGTCCATCTGCTACCGCCATATGACGAATATCTCATCGGCTACAAGACACGTCATCATGCTGTTGCGCCCGAGCATCAGCGAAAAGCACACAATAATTTCGGTATCTTCTATCCTATCGTTATCTCTGATGGCAAAGTTGTCGGGAATTGGAATGCTAAAACCGAATTGATTCTGTTCGATGTTGAAAAAGAGGCCGATTTCTCATCGGCAATAGAGAAATACCGGAAGTTTAAGTAATTATCCTTTTTTATTAAACTGACAATCGTTGAGAGACTTTCGTGTTTTGTCTCAAATAAACCATATCTTTAAGTAGGACACCTTCTTCAACAATAGGATGGTCGTAGTTATCGGTAAAGAAGTTTTCAATGCGATGAGAGTATTCAAATCCACAACTTTTATAAAACCCGAGTACACTCGGGACGTCTCCTGTCCCAACAATCATCTGAGCATACTTTTCAGAATAGTAATCTATCAGATAGTTTATCAGTCTTTTGCCATATCCTTGCCGTTGTGCCTCCGGAGCGACTGCTATATTTTTTAATTCGCAAATACAGTTGCCTTCATCTGTAACTACGCAAACAGCCTTTATGCCATCATCTTCAAGTACAAACATTTCTCCACGCTCTAAATAACGGTCTATCATAGACTCCTGCTCATCGGCAAGCAACAAGAGATCCAAATATTGCTTTTTATTGTCGGACACTTTCTTTACATTCATTCTGCCACATATTATACATTAAACACCATACAACTTTGATTATCAATAAATAAGTCCACCTATTACTAATAGCAGGTAACAAAAAACGAAAAGGCTAAACTTTGTTGACTAAAAGGTTCGATTGTGACTCGTTACATTTTCTATCTTGCATAATACTATCCATTTGGTCTTTCGCCCAATATATGAGAGAATTCAAATGAGGTAATAAGGACATCCCTCGTGCAGTTAAAGAGTATTCCACTTTAGGAGGAATCCGCGCATAGGCTTGACGTTTCACAATGCCGTCCTGTTCCAATGTCCGTAAAGTCACAGTCAGCATTTTTTGCGAAATATTAGGTATTGTTCTTTGGAGTTCTCCAAACCTCATGACAGGAATCTGTTCCAGCGTGAATATAGTCAATATAGACCATTTATCACTGATACGCGAAAGAATATTTCTGATCGGACAATTCTGAATAAAAATTTCATCTTTTAACTTATTTGCTTCCATAATATGTTGTATTTCAATTACGATACAAAAGTAACTTAAAATCTGATTGGATGCAAATTTACCATATCTACCATATTAAAAATGAGTTAAAGATAAAAATGTAAATCATTCATATCCAGTTTTAGTTTCCGTTTGGTAAGTATCTGAAAAGCAAGTACCTACTTGTACGAGACGTAAAAAACACAGAACTTTGCATCATCAAAAAAACAGTATTCACTAAAAAAGTATTCATTATGAAGAAAGTAGCATTAATCGGTGCAAGCGGTTTCGTAGGAAACGCAATCCTGAACGAGTTGTTGAACAGAGGACATCATGTAAAGGCTATTGTACGTAACGCCTCAAAGGTGAAAGTAAATTCCCCAAATCTGGAAATCAAAGAAATTGATGTAGAAGATACGCCCACAATGGTTGAAGCGTTAAAAGGACAGGATGCAGTGATAAGCGCCTACAACCCGGGATGGTCAAATCCCAATATGCATGAGGACACACTGCGCGTTTATCCAAAAATTTTGGATGAAGTAAAGGCATCAGGGGTTAAGCGCCTACAGATTGTCGGTGGTGCAGGAAGCTTGTTCGTAAAACCCGGTTTACGTTTGGTTGATACCGGAACATTACCGGATGCATGGCTACCCGGTGTCAAGTCTATGGCTAAGTTTTTCCTTGAAACACTGGCGAATGAAAAAGAGCTCGATTGGGTTTTCTTCTCTCCTGCTGCCAATCTCGGTAATCTGTCTGCCGGAGTACGTACAGGTAAATTTCGTTTAGGAAAAGATAATCTGATTGTGGATGAAAAGGGCGAAAGTTTTATTTCCGTAGAAGATTATGCTATGGCTATGGTGGACGAACTGGAACAGGAAAATCATCATCAGGAACGGTTCACAATCGGTAATTGATTCAAAAGGAGACTATCCGCAAAAAATGAAGCTAGCGAAAAGAGAAACAATCTTTTTCTTTTCGCCAGCACCTATTTTGCTGCCTATGAAAAGGGAATCGCTTGTAGCCATGCACGCATAGAAAATGCCATATCCGTATTAAGTGATATGCATACCAATATCAGTTACATTTATTATGCTGGTTCCCAAAGGTACTTGGTATAAATAACAGAACCGATATAGAGGATAAAACAAATTCTATATGAGAAGAAAAAATATTGAGACAAATTCATCTGGCTGAGTGATTTATATTTGATTTATTATCTCTTTCTTTCTCTTCTTCCACAACTGATAACTATTAATAATATTCTGCCACAACACATATGAACCGGGGCCGACGGAAGAAAGCGGATTTAGATACGTATAGGCCATCCAGATAGCAAGCACCGTATTCTTCTGTCCCAATGCCTGCCCGCCACTGATGCGTTCTTTATAGTATCCGCCTATTCTCTTGCCTAAATAGAATTGAACACAGCAGGTTATCAAACCCGCCAGCGCAATCAGAACCTCAACAAACACCGGCGCATCGCTATTCACAAGCGAACGTACCGTCTGTCCGGACACAATGGCAAGCGCCACAGCCCACAAATAGAAAGCGGCATCATGAAAGCCCAACAGATATTGATGTACTCTCTTTACAAATACCCGCAAGAACCAAGCCATGAAGAAAGGCAGAAGCAACAATGGAAACACTTTACTCAAAATCTTCAGGAAAGCAACAAAAAAAGTGATGTCGGCATGAGGCTCCACCAACGGGAAAACCAACGGTACAGCCACCGCTGCCAAAAGATTGGACAATAAAGTATAAGTAGTCAGGCTTGAAGCGCTGCCGCCCAACTTGCCCGTAATGACAGCCGCCGCCGTAGCCGTGGGGCAAATCAGGCAAACCATAGCTCCCTCGAAAACCTCCCGATACATCTCCTGCATCGAACAATAGACCAACAACGCAGCCACCACCAGGCACGAAACCGTCTGGAACAGTAACAACCACCCGTGCCACGCCTTCGGCTTCAGTTCGTGCACCTCCACCTTGCAAAAGGTGAGCAGCAGTTGCGCAAAAATCAAAGCAGGAGTGAGTAAAGCAATCAGCCCATTCAGGAAGGGTTTTGCAGGTGCCAACAAAGGGATTCCCGCAAAGAAGAAATATCCCAACGTACCGGCAATCACCGCCAAAGGCAATGTCCAATTCTTTATAAAGCGAAGAAGCATAGCCGTCTACTAATTTATAATTTGCGCGCAAAGTTACGGATATTATCAATAGGTTATCCCGTTGGGAGAAATAAAAGTAAGAAATAGGCAAAACAAGCAGGAGAGCCGCAGAAATTAGTTCGTTAGACAGTTGTTATCCTTTCGTTAGACCCTGCAAAAGGCAGACTTAAAAACAGTGACAGAGGAAAATAAATCCTGCAAACGCGAGGGCTAAATCAGCCTAAAATGAGCCCGCCACGAACAAAACTTAAAGACAAAGCACAAGTTTTCTATAAATTAGCATTATCTTTGTCCCGATTTTCAGATATGAGACTATATAGACTATACATATTATATATAGGTATTTGCTTAGGGTTGCCCACCTCCCCTCTCTGCAGCGGCACGGCTGAAGCAAAAGACTTTGTCGTGGTCATAGACGCCGGACATGGCGGACATGACCCCGGCGCTATCGGCAAAATATCCAAGGAAAAGAATATCAACCTGAACGTCGCCCTCAAACTAGGCAAACAGATAGAAAAGAACTGCCAGGATGTGAAAGTGGTATATACCCGTACTCGTGACGTGTTTATCCCCCTGGACCGACGTGCCGAAATAGCCAATAATGCCAAAGCCGACTTATTCATCTCCGTTCATACGAATGCACTTGCCAACAATCGTACCGCCAAAGGCGCATCGACCTGGACGCTCGGTCTTGCCAAGTCCGATGCCAATCTGGAAGTAGCCAAGCGGGAGAACTCGGTTATCCTTTACGAAAGCGACTACAAGATGCGGTATGCGGGCTTCAATCCCAATTCGGCCGAGTCTTATATCATCTTCGAGTTCATGCAGGACAAATACATGTCGCAAAGCGTGTATCTGGCCTCACTCGTACAAAAGCAATTCCGCCATACTTGTAATCGCGCAGACCGCGGTGTTCATCAGGCAGGCTTCCTCGTGCTGAAAGCGAGTGTCATGCCAAGCATTCTGGTGGAACTGGGCTTCATCTCCACTCCCGAAGAGGAACGTTTCCTTAATTCGGAAGCCGGAACCACCTCGCTTGCCAACGGCCTCTTCCGCGCTTTCCTCACCTACAAGCGTGAACAGGAAATCCGTCTGAATGGAAGCAGCCATACGATTATGCCCGAAGATATTCCGGCACCGGAAGAAGAAAAAGAAAACCGCCCCGCCCATACTCCCCGAAAAGAGGAGAAAGCCGCCCCCCCGAAAACAGAAAGTACCGGTATCGTGTTTAAGATTCAGATACTCACTTCTTCGCGTCCGTTGCCCCCCAATGATAAAAGGCTGAAGGGATTGAAAGACGTGGAATACTATAAAGAAGGCAGATTATGTAAATACACCTATGGTGCATCCCCCGATTATAATAAGGTGCTGCGCACCAAGCGTTCTATTACGGCACAATTTAAGGATGCTTTCATCATAGCCTTCAAAGACGGTAAAAAGATGAATATCAATGCAGCCATCAACGAATTTAAAACTCAAAGAAATAAATAAGCATATAATATGAAGTATATAACTAAAGAAGTAAGAATAGGAATTGCAGGAATAGCCGCCCTTTGCGTATTAGTATACGGCATCAATTACCTGAAAGGCATCAATATCTTCAAGCCCTCCAGCTATTTCTATGTGAAATTTCAGAATGTCAACGGACTCACCAAGTCCAGTCCGATTTTTGCAGACGGTTTCCGTGTGGGTATCGTACGCGACTTGTATTATGACTACACCCAGCCAGGTAAAGTCATTGCCGAAATAGATGTAGACCCCGAGCTGCGTATCCCTAAAGGAAGCACCGCCGAACTGACCACCGAAATGCTGGGAGGCGTCAAGATGAATTTGCTTCTTGCCAACAATCCGCGTGAGAAGTATCAGATAGGAGATACCATTCCCGGTGAAATTAACAACGGAATGATGGAAAAAGTAGCCGACATGATGCCTCAATTGGAGAAGATGCTTCCCAAACTGGACTCCATACTCGGATCATTGAATACCGTTCTGGCAGACCCGGCAATCCCCGCCACCCTGCACAACGTGCAGAATTTGACAGCCAGCCTGACAGTAACCAGTCGGCAACTGCAAACCCTGATGGATAAAGACATCCCGCAACTGACCGGAAAACTGAATACCATTGGAAATAATTTCGTACTCATTTCCAACAATCTGAAAGAAATTGACTATGCAGCGGCTATGCAGCAGGTAGACTCTACATTGGCTAATGTAAAAATGATTACAGACAAATTAAACCGGAAGGACAACACTGTGGGCTTACTGCTGAATGATCCGTCACTATACAACAATCTGAATGCTACAACAGCCAATGCGGCAAGCCTGCTGGAAGACTTAAAAACGCATCCGAAACGCTATGTATATTTCTCCTTATTCGGCAAAAAAGACAAGTAGAAAAAACTCGTTATATAGATTTTATCTAAATAATAGGCATCATTCGCCTTAGAAAGGAAAGCCTAATAAGTCTACCTATAAGATAAGAATGAGGCTTTTAACCGACTTCGCTCATAGAGAGGAAAAAGGAACAAAAAAATGCGAATAAATAGCTAACATACAGATGATTACACAAAAGCAATAGCCCCTAAGAAGGGGCTATTTTCTTGTAATCTGATAAGTCGCTGAAAGTAAAGCGATTATTGTTTTCTTGGGAAATACAAGAAAAAAGCGACTTGTTTTTCTCAAATAAGATTGCGAATTTTGCATTCGTAGAAGTTTTGCTTAATTAATAAATGTATTAGTAACCGTTATGAGTGAACAGGATCATGCCGGGTTATGGAACCGCTGTCTGGAAATTATCAGAGACAATGTTCCGGAGCAGGCATATAAAACATGGTTTCTTCCTATCGTTCCTTTAAAATATGAGGACAAAACGCTTGTAGTGCAAGTGCCCAGCCAGTTCTTTTATGAGTTTCTGGAGGACAAGTATGTAGACCTACTGCGTAAAACTCTATATAAGGTAATCGGTGAGGGAACGAAACTGATGTATAATGTCACGGTAGATAAAAGTTCCCGGCCAGAGAAGACCATTGAATACGAATCTACCCGCCGCACTATTATCCCGCAAAAGCAGATAATAGGCAAAGATATTCCACAACCTGTTCAGGATTTGGATCCGCATCTAAATCCGGAATACAATTTCGAAACATTTATCGAAGGATACAGCAACAAGCTTTCACGCAGTGTTGCAGAAGCCGTTGCACTCAATCCTGCCAAGACGATTTTCAACCCGCTGTTCTTATACGGAGCATCCGGTGTGGGAAAAACTCACCTTGCCAATGCCATCGGTACGAAAATCAAGGAGCTTTACCCGGATAAACGGGTACTGTATATATCGGCACATCTGTTCCAAGTGCAATACACGGACTCTGTACGTAATAATACGACCAACGATTTCATTAACTTCTACCAGACCATCGACGTTTTAATTATTGATGATATTCAGGAATTTGCAGGCGTTACGAAGACGCAAAACACCTTCTTCCATATCTTCAATCATCTGCACCAGAACGGCAAGCAGCTCATTCTCACCTCCGACCGCGCTCCGGTATTGCTGCAAGGCATGGAAGAACGACTGATTACACGTTTCAAATGGGGAATGGTGGCAGAACTGGAAAAACCGACGGTAGAGTTGCGCAAGAATATCCTGCGAAACAAGATACACCGCGACGGTTTGCAGTTCCCTGCAGAGGTCATCGATTATATTGCCGAAAATGTGGGCAACAGCGTCCGCGACTTGGAGGGTGTTGTGATTTCTATCATGGCTCATTCTACCATCTACAATAAGGAGATTGACCTGGAATTGGCACAGCGCATCGTGCGCAAGGTGGCAAACAGTGAAAGCAAAGCCGTAACGGTGGACGATATTATCAATACCGTGTGCAAGCATTTCGGTTTGGAGAATTCTGCCATACATACCAAATCCAGAAAGCGCGAAGTGGTGCAGGCACGGCAGGTTGCCATGTATCTGGCTAAAAACAATACAGACTTTTCTACCGCTAAAATCGGAACATTGATAGGCAACAAAGACCATGCAACCGTATTGCACGCCTGCAAGACTGTTAAAGAGCTGAGGGAGGTGGATAAAGCTTTCCGCGCTGAAATTGACGAGATACAGTCAACTCTCAAGAAATAATGTTTTTAGGTACTAGGTTTTAAGTATTAGGTATTAAGCTGCGCAATGATACCGCATGGTTAATACCTAATACTTAAAACCTAATACCTAAATCAAAATCCTTGCTTTTTCATTGCTTTCCAAAGACTTTCCGACATAGCTTCACTATCTTTCTTCGTATAGCGGACATCGGTAAAGACTTGAGCAAGAGTTTCTTTATTATTTTCTATAATGAACTGCTTATTCTTAGGCAAAGATTCTTTATAAGCATATAGACGGTTAATATCTTCGGGCGTATAATCATGGTAAGTTTCTTCATGAACGATAGCTTCCAACGGCAGGCGGTCTACTTGTGCAGGCGTTTCCGCAGGCCATCCCACAGTTACTGTAGTTATGGGAAACACCAGTTCCGGCAGCTCCAATGCATCGATAATCATCTGGGGATTGTAGGTTGTCGTACCCAAATAGCAAATACCCAGACCCTTTTCTTCGGCAGCCACACAAAATGTCTGTGCAGCCAGCAGAGTGTCTACGGCCCCCGTAACAAACCATTCGAAGTTATTATAACCCGGCTCGGCTTTCCGCTGCTCGCACCACTTACTGAAACGACGCAAATCAATGCAGAAAGTCAGAACAACCGGTGCTGTCTGCACCATCGGCTGATTAAAATGCGCCGGCGCCAATTTGGCCTTGCGCTCTGCATCACGGGTCACAATCACACTATAAACCTGCATATTTCCTACTGTAGACGCACGAAAAGAGGTTTCAAGCAAATCATTTAACAAATCAGAAGAAATATCTTTCTGCTGATACTTACGAATCGTCCTTCTTTGTTTCAAACTATCCATTCTTTCTTTTTCTTGCAAATATATGAAAAGAATTACAGTTAGCCATTTAACAAGTCCATTAATATTTAACGAAGTTATCAAAAAGAAGAAAGCATATAGCATCCAAGGCAGGCACTCTATTTTCTTTTTGGGAAAACTTTTTGTTCATTCAAAAATATCATTTTTCTATAAATCAAACAATTAAATGCTAAAACCGGAAAACTTTCATTCGGTTAATAAAAACTTCTATTTTATTTTGCTATAACAAAAAAACATTCCTAGATTTGCAAACGCATTTGTTAACTATAAGTATGACTTCTACAC
>JAJQAY010000002.1 GCA_021203515.1 Bacteroides sp.
GCAGATGTTGTGATTTAGATAGGTTTGAATTTGTATTGGGATTATTTGCGAGATAAAAAAAGAAATAATATTATGACTAGAAAAGAAGACTTGAAGCAACAAATTCTTGCTTTGACAAAAGAATATTATGCCGAGGTTCACGGTCAGAAGAAACCGTTTGAACCGGGCAAGACTTTTGTAAATTATGGCGGTCGCTATTATGACCAGTCCGAACTGGTAAACCTGGTGGACTCCTCCCTTGACTTTTGGCTGACTGCCGGTCCTTGGGCCCATAAGTTCGAGAAACGTTTTGCCGACTGGTTGGGTGTAAAACATTGCTCCCTGACGAACTCCGGTTCCTCCGCCAACCTGCTTGCATTTTCCGCCTTGACTTCCCCTTTGTTGGGTGACCGCCGTATCAAACGCGGGGATGAGGTAATAACAGTTGCCTGCGGTTTCCCCACTACCGTAACTCCCTGTATCCAATATGGTGCCGTTCCTGTATTTGTGGATGTCACCATTCCCGAATGTAACATCGACATAACGCAACTGGAAGCGGCTTATTCTCCCAAGACAAAAGCCGTTATGCTTGCCCATTCGTTGGGCAACCCCTTTGACCTGGAAGCAGTGAAGTCATTCTGTGACAAACATAACCTCTGGCTGGTGGAAGACAATTGCGACGCTTTAGGCTCTACCTATACAATCAATGGTGAGGACAAAAAGACCGGTACCATCGGTGACATCGGTACCAGCAGTTTCTATCCTCCCCACCATATGACTATGGGTGAGGGCGGTGCGGTCTATACCGACAATCCTCTGCTGCATAAAATCGTTAATTCTTTCCGTGACTGGGGACGTGATTGCTGGTGCGTCGGCGGTGTGGACAATACTTGCGGTTGCCGTTTTACTAAACAGTTTGGCGAGCTTCCTTTGGGCTATGACCATAAGTATGTCTATTCCCACTTCGGTTATAACCTGAAGGTTACCGACATGCAGGCTGCCATCGGTTGTGCCCAACTGGAAAAACTGGATAATATAGTGGAAGCACGCCGCCACAATTTCTCTTATCTGATACAGGGTCTGAAAGGAACATCCGGCTTAATGCTTCCTGAAGCACAAAGGAATTCCAATCCGAGTTGGTTTGGCTTCTTGATATCCGTAAAGGACGATGCAGGCTTCACCCGCAATGAGTTGGCCCAATATCTTGAAAGCAAGAAGATACAGACACGCAATCTGTTTGCCGGCAATCTGTTGAAACACCCCGCTTTTGATGAGATGCGCCGGTCCGGTGAGGGCTACCGTGTTGTCGGTGACCTGAAATGTACGGATTTCATTATGAAAAATACGCTTTGGATTGACGTCTATCCGGGCATGACAGAGGAAATGCTCGATTACATGATTGCGACAATCCGGTCATTTGTATCCGGGAAAAATAGTTTTTAATACTCAACTCTCAATTTTCAGATAAAGAAGTGAAAGCAGTAATCTTGTCCGGTGGTCTTGGAACTCGCCTGAGTGAAGCTACCAATCTAATCCCGAAGCCGATGGTAGAGATAGGCGGCAAGCCTATCCTTTGGCATATCATGAAAACCTACAGCCATTATGGTATCAATGAATTTATCATTTGTTGCGGATACAAACAGTATGTTATCAAGGAATATTTTGCCAACTATTTCCGGCATAACAGTGACATGACGGTTGACTTGTCGAACAATATGACCACAATCCTGGACAACCATTCGGAGAACTGGAAAGTCACGATGGTCGATACGGGACTAAATACACAGACCGGCGGTCGTATCAAGCGTGTGCAGAAGTATGTCGGCAATGAACGTTTTCTCTTGACATATGGTGACGGAGTAACGGATTTGAATATTACAGACAGTATTGCTTCCCATGACAAGTCCGGTGCGGTCCTTTCACTGACCGCCTATAAACCCGGTGGCAAGTCCGGTGCCCTCCAGATAGATTTGAATACGGACAAGGTTCTTTCTTTCCAGGAAAAGCCTGACGGTGACCGTAACTGGATTAATGCGGGCTATTTCGTTTGTGAACCGGAGGTTTTTGATTATATCCCCGATAAGGATGATACGGTGATTTTTGAACGTACCCCTTTGGAGGCTATAGCCAAAGCCGGTGATATGCATGCCTATCGGCATACAGGCTTTTGGAAACCTATGGATACTCTTCGTGACAATACGGAACTGGACGAAATGTGGGATAAGGGACAAGCTCCCTGGAAAGTCTGGTGATTATGGATATCGACATTTACAATAATTTCTTTCATGGAAAGCGTGTACTTGTTACCGGACATACCGGTTTCAAGGGCAGTTGGCTTTTCATTTGGCTGCACGAACTTGGCGCCGAAGTTATCGGTGTAGCACAAGAACCTTTCTCTGAACGTGATAACTTCGTCCTTTCCGGCATCGGCAAGAAAATCAAGGCGGATATCCGTGCCGATATTCGTGACGGTGAACGGATGAAAGCCATATTCAAGGAGTATCAACCGGAGATTGTTTTTCATCTGGCCGCCCAACCATTGGTGCGCTTGAGTTATGAAATCCCTGTTGAAACTTATCAGACGAATGTTATGGGTGCTATCAATATCCTGGAAGCTATCCGCGTAACGGACAGTGTCAAGGTCGGCATCATGATAACCACGGATAAATGTTACGAGAACAAGGAACAGATTTGGGGCATCGTGAGAATGAGCCTATGGGCGGTTATGACCCATATTCCAGCAGTAAGGGTGCTGCTGAGATAGCTATTGCTTCGTGGCGTAGAAGTTTCTTCAATCCCGACGAATATGAGAAGCACGGCAAGAGTATTGCTAGTGTGAGGGCGGGCAATGTTATCGATGGTGGTGACTGGGCTTTGGACCGTATTATTCCTGATTGTATCAAAGCGTTAGAAGCTAACAAGCCGATAGAAATCCGTAGTCCTAAAGCCATTCGTCCTTGGCAACATGTCTTAGAACCGTTGAGTGGCTATATGTTGCTTGCCCGGAAGATGTGGGGTGAGCCTACAAAGTATTGCGAAGGCTGGAACTTTGGTCCACGGGCAGAGTCCATATCTACGGTTTGGGATGTCGCCGGGAAGGTGGTTGAGAATTATGGTCGTGGCGGGTTGAAGGACCTTTCAGACCCGGATGCTTTGCATGAAGCCAAGTTGTTGATGTTTGATATTAGTAAAGCAAAATTCTTGCTTGGATGGGAGCCGAGAATGAATAACAAACAGTTGAGTTGACGATAGACTGGTATAAAAAATACCAGAATGAAGATGTTTACGATTTGTGTTGTCAACAAATAAACCAATACTTGACTTGATGAGAATTTTTATTACTGGTGCTACTGGCTTTTTAGGCTATCATATAGCATGCGAGTGTCTAAAGGCAGGACATACTATTTTATGTTTGAGGAGGAAAACTTCCGTCAGTCTTTTTTCGCAGGAACAAGAAAAGTATATTGAGTGGGTTACTTTAGGCACTCCTTTTATGAAGAAGACGATAGAAACCTTTCAACCGGAAATTTTAATTCATAGTGCATGGCAAGGTGTTTCTGCTAATGACAGGAACAATGAATTAATTCAGCATAGTAATCTGCAATTTTTCATGGATGTAATCAATTTGTATAATTATAATCAAATCATAGCATTAGGTAGCCAGGAGGAATATGGTTGCCTAAATGAAATCATAGATGAAAACGTCCCTTTAAATCCGCAAAGTGAATATGCGAAGGATAAAGTGTCTTGTAGCGAGGTACTCCGTAATTTTAGCAAAGTACACGGATATGAATGGCAATGGCTTCGTGTGTTTAATATATATGGTGAAAAACAAAATACAACTTGGCTTATTCCGGCTATAATTACAGAGTGCTTGAATAATAGAGAAAAAATACCGGTGACTGAAGGGAGACAACAGTATGCTTACTTGTATTGTGATGATTTTGCAAAAGCTATAGTTTCTGTAATCTGGAAAAAGGTAAATCCGGTATCTATAATTTATCATCTTCCCATCCACTATCATTGAGAAATCTCTTTTTAAAAATAAAGCAGATAACAAATTCTAATTCTATTTTTGATTTTGGCGCATATTCCTATCGTCCGAACCAATCAATGCTGATTTGCGGGATTGTAATAAATTTATATATGCGTTTGGTGAGTTTGAAAGTACATCTATAGAAGACGGAATCGCAAAGGTTGCAGCATTTGTCAATAATGAAAGTTTCTGATTATATAGTTTCCTTTTTAGCGGAAAGAGGAGTTAATGTAGTTTTTGGCTATATTGTGGGGGGATGATTACTCATTTGGTAGATTCTCTTGATAAAAATCCAGATATAAAGTTTGTACAGACATACCATGAACAGACAGCTTCGATAGCAGCGGAAGGATATGCTCTGGAAAGCGGCAAATTCGGTGTGGCTATATCAACAAGTGGTCCGGGAGCGACTAGCATGATAACAGGCATTGCAGATGCTTATTTTGGTTCTGTTCCGGTTCTTTATATTACAGGCCAAGTTAATACTTATGAATACAAGTATGACAAACCTATCAGACAACAAGGCTTTCAAGAAACCGATGTAGTAAGTATTTGTAGGCCGGTGACGAAATATGCTGCTCTTGTAGACTCGGCCGACAATATTCGGTATGAATTAGAAAAAGCCCTGGATATAGCTATATCCGGACGTAAAGGTCCAGTACTTTTAGATATTCCAATGGATATTCAGCGGACTCAAGTTGATCCATTTGAACTCAGGAAATATTCTTGTAGTCAAAAGGCGGTCGTTGATTTTAGCAATTGGCAGGCAATAGAGAATTTGATTTTTCGTGCCAAAAGGCCGATGCTATTGCTTGGTGGTGGATGTAGGGATTGTGATGTAAAGCTACTCGAGGAACTGATACATCATTATCAATGGCCGGTAATAACTTCTTTGCAGGGACGTGGAATAATAGACGAAACCTATCCGTACTATTTGGGAATGCTTGGTAGTTATGGTAACCGTTGTGCAAATATGAGCGTTCCTAACATAGATGTATTGATAGCTTTGGGAACCCGTTTAGATACTCGTCAGACTGGTGCAATGCTTGAAGCCTTCATGCCTGCTGGCAAGATTATACATGTGGACATAGATGAAAACGAATTGCGTAGCCATCGTTTAAGAAATCGGATTTTGATTTGTAGTGATGTAAATGAGTTCTTGCACAAGCTAAATAGTGGTAGACGGATTGCTACGTTTAATATGAGTTGGCGGACACATCTTGCTGAGCTGAAAGAGGAATATAACCAAGATTGTGAAATCGATCGTTTTGTAGAAAACAAGTCACCTTATCGACTCATGCAATATCTTAATACGCTTATGCAGGCAGGTGACATGGTTTGTACAGATGTTGGACAAAACCAGATGTGGGCTGCACAGACATTGAAATTGAAATATGGACAGCATTTCTTTTCAAGTGGAGGACTTGCCCCTATGGGATTTTCTATGCCTGCAGCGATAGGCTGCGCCTTTGCCTGCCCCGGTAAAGCTATCTATTCTATTAACGGGGATGGGGGATTTCATATGGCCACCCAATCTCTTATGTTGATTTCTCAATATAATCTTCCCATTAAGGTTATAGTTGTCAATAACAAAGCTTTAGGAATGATTACCCAGTTCCAGCATCTTTATTTCTCAGATCGTATGGCAGGAACGACCAGTGAAGGAGGATATTATGTACCTAGCATTGAGAAAATGGCTGAAGCTTATGGATTATGCTATTTTCGTTTAGATGAATCATCATTGGGTGATGAAAGTTTGAAGGAATATATAATAAATTGTCAGAATTGTATTATCGAATATATGGTACAATGGTTTACAACTGTATCGCCTAAATTAGAATATAATAAACCTATATCAAAACCATCACCTCAGTT
Organism: Bacteroides sp.; assembly: GCA_021203515.1. Lineage (GTDB taxonomy): Bacteria > Bacteroidota > Bacteroidia > Bacteroidales > Bacteroidaceae > Bacteroides. The sequence continues at coordinate 5,891 of JAJQAY010000002.1, forward strand.
GATTGATAAGGAGTATGATAAGATTATTCATCAGTAGAAAATGTATTTATCACCTAAATGTAATACAGTGCATGTTCAGTTAGTTAGTTTGCAAAACCTCTGAACAATGAAATACTATAGGTGTTTGTTTCTCAATATATAGATATTCAGGTTTTAGAAAGTGCCAGAGAAATCGTGGGGTTGTTTCTGCTATAATAGAAGTTATCGGTGGATTTGGAAGGGAAGATTTTTATTATCCTCTAATAAAGCGTATCGATATCGATGATGCTTTCCATTTTGTTTCTGGTCTACAAACTTATTTGAGATAGTTAGTCGGGTTGATGCAACATTTCATTTTTTACTAAAAAATCAATTCTTAATGTTTGATTTAACAGTCTATGTATTAACAAGGAATCGTTCTGATTTGCTTATTGAAACGCTGATATCAATAATAAATCAGAGTAATAAAAATTTCTGTTTAGTAGTTTCCGATAATTCGACCAATAATGAAACAAAAGAAATATTAGAAAATTATCAATATAAGCATCTTATTAATTATATAAAAAGAGATGGAAAATTATCAGGAATAGAACACTTGAATCTAATATTATCTGAGGTAACGACAAAATATCTGATGATATTTCATGATGATGATATTATGTTACCCGACATGGTTGAGAAACTTTATACCTACCTTTCTACTCATTCTAATCTCGTAGCTGTAGCTTGTAATGCTTACATGTTAAAAGGAGATGTTTTCACTTTAGATAAGATAGTTAGAGTAAAAGATGTTCTGTATGACGATGTTGACAAAATGGTAAGGAACCACATGCAGCGTAAAAATGTTCCATTATTCCCTTCCTATATGTATAATATGGATATTTTGAAAGAAGAAAAACTGTATTATAATAGGGGACAAAAATATGCAGATGCCGCATTTATTTGTTCACTATTGTTGATAGGTAAAATATTCTTTATATCTCAACCGTTATTTTATTATCGTATTCATTCATTGCAGGATAGTCATTCTTTTGACTCTAAAGGGTATTCGCAATTATACCATTATTTGATAGATATATCATCTTTTTCGAAACATGATAAAGATGTTACATTTTTCAGGCTATACAATATTTATTGGAATTATGTTTCAAATAGAAATGAATTGTCAAGTTATACTTTTTCCCGGTTATTAAAACTCTTTTTGCTGAAACATAACTACATATTACTACTCAAATTATTAATTCGTAAAAAAAATTAAATGAATAAAGTATTATTTGCTTGTTTAAAGTATGATTATGGTCGGAAGGAGAGAGGGATTTCGATAGAAAGAAAAGCTATGTTACCAGCCTTTGTAGAAAATAAATGTGATGTAGTTAAGTTTTGGTTAGAAGAAAATGGATTTCCCAATAATTTGTACTTATTGCAAATTAATTTGATAAACACGGCAGAAAAAAATAATCCTAACTTGATATTTTTTGTTTTGATGAATAATGAAATCAGATTGTCTACATTGGATTATCTAAGAGAAAGATTTATTATTATAAATTGGTTTTGTGATGACCAATGGCGTTTTGATAATTATAGTAAATTTGTAGCCCCACATTTGACATATAGCATAACTGTCGACAAATATTCATTAGATAAGTATCGAAAAATAAATTGTAATGCAATATTGTCTCAATGGGCACCAATAGAGATTGATTCTGCTATTTCCGAAGATAAATATAGATATGATGTTTCTTTCGTTGGTTCTTGGAATCCAACGCGTGAGTGGATAATTTCTTCTTTAAAAAAGAATGGGATTGAAGTCGAATGTTTTGGATCAGGTTGGCCTAATGGAAGGATTTCTTATAATCGAATGCGTGAAATATTTCATACCTCAAAAATAAACTTGAATTTATCTAATAGCCTTCCTAGCGATTTTGCATTTCGAATGTTTTTGATGAAGCCTCTATTTGTTTCATTGTTTAAAGGGAAAAACGGCTTAAGGTTATGTTAAAATGTATGAGATATTTATTTGTGACAACAAAAACGTAGAACAACTCAAAGCTCGTATTTTTGAAATTCCTGGATATAATGGTTTTTTATTAAGTCAATATACTTTGTCTGTCGAAGATTTTTATTACATAGGTAAAGAAATAGCTATTTTTACAAATGTTGAAGAATTAGTAAAATCAATACATTACTTTTTAGTGCATGATATACAAAGAGAAACTATAAGAAAGCAGGATTTCACAGGACTCAGAATTATACTTACTCAAATTATATTCAATCTATTTTGGAACAAATAAGTTAGATTTTATCAATGATGTATAAAACTATAAAAATTGAATGTGATAATTCAATTTTATTGCAAAGGCAACTTCCATATGAGCAACATATTGGCAATTGTCGTTTTTTTTGATAGGAAGTGCTAAAAAGCATTGTGATTATTGTTTTGTATTAGACGGTAAAAAAGTACGATAGAAGTAGAATGTATCTATGATAATGTCATTTTAGCAATGTGTAAGCCATTATCTGTTAAAATCTATTCTATGCAATACGTTAAACAATTTGGTAGGGTGACATCATTTTATAAGATACCATATCGCAAAAATGTTTCAATAAAAATTCCCTTATTGCCATGGATGGCTGGTGCTAAATATGATTTAAAAGAAAAAAGTGGGATACTAGATCTTTGCTTACATATGACTATTTTAAAAATGATACTTTAGATGAAAAAAACAGATAAGGTGGTTGTTATAACATCAAATAAAACTTTTACAAAAGGACATAAGAAAAGACTAGAATTTGTATATAAGTTAAAAGAGATTTTAGGAGAAAAGTTGGATATTTATGGAACAGGCTTTCAGCCTATATCAGATAAGTATGAAGTTATGAGATATTATAAATACGCCTTAGTTATTGAAAATAGTTTTATTGAAAATTATTGGACGGAAAAATTAGCCGATGCCTATTTAAGCGAATGTTTACCTTTTTATTATGGTTGTCCTAATATAGATAATTACTTCTCTCGAAATGAAATAATGCCAATTGATATAAATAATGCATATCAGTCAATTACTATTATTAAAAGTGCTTTAGAAACAGATCTATATACAAATTTGAAATGTAATATAAAGCAAGCTAAGAATAAAATCCTGGATAAATATAATCTTTTCTTTTTGATTGCGAATTTTGTAAATAGTGATAATTCTGTAATGAATAAAAGTGTAAATACATTTGTTATTTATCCGATGAAGCAATCTTTATGGAATAAATGCAAACAGATATTATATAGATTTTTTTAAGTATGAAATATGATGTTGTTCTATGTATAGGAGTAAAGGATATATTTATATCGCAAACAAATATAAGGTGTATAATATCTAACTTTACATTATTAGTAATTAGATAAATAGGCACTCACAAAGTACTTACCAATTATAGATATGAATCTAAAAGAAACAGTTTGCAGATACCTAACAGTTGTTGATTTTGTGAGATATCTTTTGTCTCCATTAAGAAAAATAAAACATGCTTATGTAAATAGGATAAAAAGAAATAGAGCTTTAGCCAATAAGGAATTTGTTCCCAATATAAACTTTTCATTTACAGAAAAACAAAGAAAAATATTACTGTCATATTCAACATGCTCTTTCTCATATAA
>JAJQAY010000033.1 GCA_021203515.1 Bacteroides sp.
AGACAAATATTGTCTTTACGGTACACACAAGATTAAAACAGACAATTCCGATTTTCTATAATACAAAGGACAAGAATACTATAAGTAATCTTCAAAAGGAAATAATTCAGTATGTTAATAATTCTGTGCGTGTACAAGGAAAAACTAGTTTTGAGGCATATCTTAATATTCAGACTTTTATTGATAACATCTTTTCGGATTTCGATATACAAATACGATTTAAAGGGGTAAATGAAGATGAGCAAGTCATCTTTACTAATCTGAATAACGAAGAGTTTGGGATTGAAGGTTTGTCTAGTGGTGAACAACTGGTTTTGTCCAAATTCCCCCCCTTTTTTATAAATAGTATGAAAGGACGAGTTCTTTTGATTGATGAACCGGAGGAATCTTTGCATCCAGATTGGCAGGCTAGTTATATTTCGGCTCTTCGTCGGTATTCCCAGAATAATAATTGTCAATTTATACTTGCAACTCACTCTCCACAGTTAATATTTGCTGCATATAAAGAGGAGATTCGTTCTTTTGTGCGTGACGAAAAAGGATATATTCAGGTTGAAAAATGCTGGGAAAGTCCTTATGGGTGGACTGTAGGAAAAGTATTAAGTGAGATACAAAGGGTGAGATATCAGAGATTGCCAGAAATTGAAAGTAGGCTTGCTAAATTACGTGATATGGTGCTGCAGGATTTGGAAAATTCAGACGAATTTAAGATTGAATTGGCAGAGATGGAGGCTTTGTTAGGATATTCAGATTCTGATTTGATATTAATTCGAATGGAAGCTATCCGTAGGAGTAGAATAGTAAAAAACGTCTGTAAAATGGAAATATTGAATCTCTTTTTAAATTCCTCGCACATGAGTAAATGGGAATAATAGGGGAGTCCGAATCTAGGTGTTTTTTTTGTTGCTAAAGGACTATCCATAATTTTGTGTAAACTCAAAATTACAGTGTCTTTATCAACAACATTTGATATAGGAGGTATGCGGTGTAGCTCTTCAGAGGCATATCTTTGATTTTTACAAATCAATACACCCTTTTACCATTGCAACCAAATCATTTGTCTCTTCTTCTATCCATCTATCCGTATTTATTAGTTCATTAATCAAATGAATTTCTTTAGGAGCAAAATGACATTGTTCCAAACCTGAAAATGGAAGGGATGCTTTCCATTTGCTTTTATGTTTTTCCATATTGACGGAGTATTTTTTAATGGGTTCAGAAGGGTAGAGAAGTTTTATATCACACCCTTTCCTCTGAAAAATATTTTTTAATCGGATATATATTTCTAAGCCATTATAATCCCAGTCGCAGGAATAGAATAGAGGTTTATCCAGTTTCTTTTCATCAATAAAATGAGTCCATTTGGTATTATTTCCGCCAACATACCACAATTCGATTTTATGTTCACGGGCAACACGGGGCATTTTTAGAAAATTGAGATTTTTACATAGTACGATACAACGTGGTTTATCAACATCTACAACGAATCTCCATTGGTGCATTTTAGGATCTTCCAGAGGGTAATACTTTACCCCTAGGATAGAAAGTACTAAATTGTCCAAGTTATGATGGGTATCTAGGTGTTTACTTCCGCCATGTTCAAAAAAGTCTTCACTAAATGTATGTCGGGTTGATAGAGATTCCTTGATTTGCTCTCTATTTTTCGCGATAAACTGTAAGGAACGGATATCATTGACTGTATATGTTTGTCTGCCGTTCACATTCGGTTGTACAGATTTTAAGAAAATGTCATACTCTGTATAATCTTCCAGATAACGTTTGGTGAAATAATCGTTGTATTTTTCACCTTTAATTAAATAATTATGATTGCCGGGCTGATATTGCACTAGTTTTCTGCTCATCAGGTTTTGAAACTTATTATCGTTCTTTTTTTTGTAGCCGGTATTTTATTCCCTTTGTAAAGGGAATACATTGCAGTCAATGTCCGCCAAGTCAGTTCGCCCTCCATAATCATCCATATTTATAAATTTAGCCAATTCCGGGTCGATATCATTCCGGCTACGTATCTCTATTGGAGCATAATTTATTTCCTCTTCAGCATCCGGATTGCGGTTAAGGATATATACATGTTGTTCATTGTATCTACCCAACGGATTAATAGAAAAAGCCAATATCTGGTAATCGTGTTCTTTAGCAATATCACTCAATAAGTCAAAATTGCTTCCTAAGCCTTCCGCTTCATCAATAGGCATAAATCGCAATCCTACTTCTTTTCCTTTGTTTTTATTACCAACGATGGAAAGACGGGCAATACATAATAAAGCAATAGCTGCGTATGTCTGTCCTGTACTTCCTTTATTATTTCATCCGGTCCGGCTTTTCATGTCGAGGCTCAATTCTATATATGAATTAGGATTTAACAAGTCTTCTAGTGTAATGTCGTTGGAGTAATTATTGGTTATTTCCCGGAATGCTTTCATGATTTTTTCCTGGATGGATACCTGTGTATTTAATTCGTTTAAAATGGTACCCTCAAATAAATCATCCATATTATCTAAAGATACTTTGTGTTTAAACAGGGTTAGCCAATTAACAGGAAATTGCAATGAATCTGTTTTTTCTAGTTTCATATTATATGCTCCAGATATTTTTTACTTCCACTTGTAAAGAAACGATTAATCCGGCGAATCTCATCCCATTGTGCTTCTACCTGTCTTTTTACTTTAATTAATAATTCCTGGATTTTACCGATTTTCTTACTATTTAATTCTCTGTTTTTTTCATTAATGTTCTCCAGCCTTTTCTTGATTCTTCCGACTACTTCTTCCTCTATAATCATATCTTCAGGAAATAAATCAGGCAACAGGTGGGCTATTAATTCCTTAAAGTCATGGCAGGTTTCGAATCTATATTGTTCATTTAGTAAGAACTCCTTTACCGTGTGGGCATACTGGTTTGTGTATTCTACATCCTTTTGGATGTGCATCTCTTTCATTTTGTCTACCGACTTCTTACTTACTGCCGGATAATTGTCAAGTGTGGGTAACCCCATATAAAGCGATGCGTATTCAGTCGCAATAGCCTTCAATCTGGTTTCCAGGTTTGTGAAGTCTGTCACCGACTGTATTAATTCATCATATCTATCCAAGGTCGTGTTTAATATAGTCAATTCATCCCGGAAAAACTCTATTTTATCATCTGTATTGATATAATCTTCCTCTTTATGCTCTGTAAAAGATTCTTCTGATAAAAGTCTATTCCATTCTACTTCCTGTAGTTTTACCTTTGCAGATATTGAAGCTAATAAATCTGCAGTATTTTGCATCAAGTTAGGAAATATTTCAATCATATTTTTAACTTGCGTGAACTGATTGAACAGTGACAATTGTTCCTCTTTTGCCTTTTTCAGATCTTTCTATTGATTCTTTGGTTGCTAAACAATCCACACACTGTTGTATTCGTTCAGGGGAAATATTGAAAATAGCAATCTCCTGAAAAGTTTTTATTTTCGGCTGATGGAAAAATACATCCAGTGAACGTGCGGGTGTTTCCAAAGAGTTTATAATATTAGACAGTCCCTCCCACAACTCTAATTCTTCTTTAATTCTCTTTTTTTCCTGTTCTATATTGGCAGCCTGCGATTGGAAATACTGCAAAATCTTCTCACGGTCTCTGTTGAGGCATTGTTCTGTTACATAGTTTACAAACTCTTTTATACCACCAAGATTTATCCAAAACCCTTCTCCGTCTGGTTCTGTCGTTGTATTCCTTAATAACTCTTCCGGAGAATAAACATAACGGTCAAGAGCTTTCGGATGGTCGGGTTTATTTATTCCATATTTCTGAAAATGAAAAATAAGACTTTCCTCTTTCTTTGTAAGTTTACGTTTCAATGATAGCACCCAGCGTATCAAAGAGCCTGGATTATTTATATCATGAAATTATTCTACTATTTTTAGTTGAGATAAACGGTCGCGAAGTTCATCCGTTCGTTTACGATAAAATTTGCTTCCCGCAATTGTTCCGTCTTTCCAGTCGGAATTGCTGAACAAATCAATCATCCGTGAATCAACCAATTTATCTTTCAATTCTTTATAGCATTTATAATCCTTTTTTTTGATCTCTATACTGTTCGTAAAAAGTTGCCAATCTTTCGGGAGAAACATTTAATTGCTCAACCATTTTTATGGCGTCATTCAGCAGATCTTTTTTCTGTCGCCATTTACTATAGATATCGCATGCTTCTTCGTAAGCCGTCTCTTTTTTACTATAACTTCTTTGCGCTTCTTCTAAATCATGGTGGACTAATTTTTGTAATTCTAATAAGTCCTTTTGGACCTGTGAAAAAGTATGCAGTTTTTCTTTTAAATTCTTTTTATGGGAAAGATGCTCTCTTTGCCAATACAGATACTGATGAGTGCGGAATGTCTTCTCCGCCTCTTTTTTTTCTTCCAATGCCTTATATAAACCGCTCACTTCAAGGCATTTTTTTGTTAGCAAAATAATTTCTTCATTATTTTTTCCATAGTCTATTGCATTCTTTTCTATATCTTCTACAATTGACTTATATTTGTTCATCAATTCTTTTCCTTTCTCTTGACCGAATAAAAAATCTAATAACTGTAGCTTTTGGTTGTATCCAGTTCCTTGCCTCGGGAAAAAGATTGAATTATCTTCGCATAATCTTTTAACACTTTATCCTTATCTGTAAGGTCAAGAGGTAATATTTTATTCTTATAAAGTGTCTTATGGAGATAAGAAATTCGCTGCCAATCTTTAAAAACCAAATCTTTTTCTTCCATCCGCTCAATCATTTCATCCAATGGGAAAATATATTCTCTATTCTGAAAGTCGACAGCATATAAAGGTTTTGCCATAGGAATACAATCCCCATGTTCGATAGAAAGACTTGCCTGTATAATAAACGGACGTGTCGCTTTGGAAGTACTTTCCAGACAAGCACCTGCAACAATAAATTCTCCGTCAGCTATCTCTATATTTACGAAAGCATATCCATAATCCATCGATTTACCGGGTGAACGCAAAACTAATCCGTCCGGTTCGCGCTTGTCTTTGACCGTAATTGTTGCTGAACGAAAGACGGAAGACCCCACAAATATAAGTTGTAGTAAATCCGCAATGATACTTTTACCAGAACCGCTGTCACCAATAAAATCCGTCCTGGCCGGATGGAATATGTAATCGTTTTCTTGGTGGTGTATAATTCCAACGGTAGATAGACTATAAATGCGAGGATATTTCTTTATACTTCTTTATCTTTAAACCATTCATCGATGTGATTGATATAGTCGGCAAATTCCCTGGTAATACGTTGGAAAGCAGGAAGGATAGTAAAATCATCCTCCTTCAAGTCAACCCATCTTAACTTGTGGAAATTTCTGAATGCACGTTGTACTTCGCTTGCAATCTGATTTTCATTTTTTTTCTGTAAAGCGTTCGCTTGTTCCTTTTGTTTTGACTAATAGACGCTGCACGTGTTTCTTCAGGTCTGGCATATCTGTTCGGATAAGGGTGAGAAACTTTTTTACGGAAGTTAATTCTATGTTGTGGTCAATATAATAAGCTTTATACAGTAGTAAAGCAATTAAGATATGCTCTTTCGGTAGAGGAGACCGTTCAACGGAATAACTGTGTCCGGAGGCGGAATGATAAAGAGGAAAATAATAAAGTTCATTGCCACTACCGGACGGTATGATAGATATCTTCTCATGGCGTTTGAAATAAGCCGTCAGATTATCTATGTATTTTTGAAGATAAAGAAAAAGATCTTTATCTCCCTCATATTGTATATGAGCGCCTCTTTTCAGTGCCTCAACCAATTGTGAGAACAACACTGCACCATCTTCACTCTCTAGGAAAGCATATTTTGGGGTTATTTCTGTTTCATCCATATATCAGATATTGTATGATTTGAACCGGGATTATCTATTTTGTAACTTGTATCAATTAGTACTTCCCAATGAGGATCTTCCTTATACTTTTTAACGGCTTGATCAATCACTTGAATAGCTAACTGCAAGTCATCATTATGTTTTTCCAATATACTGAAAAATATCTCCGACAGATGTATGGCATCCGCTTTCAACGACTGCCGCCGTATAAACTCTAGCCACCATTGAACATGAATTTGGCGCATCATTTGTACATGACCTTTCCGGTGAGCTTCTTGTTCCTTTTTTGTATCTTTTGTGTATTCAGGAAGCGGTTTACGTGCTGGAGGAAAAAGTGCATCCGGTCTATCCACCGAAGTAAAAGTTGTAAATGAATCTGCCAGCTGAATCGTTTCGTCATAAGGGATAGGCAATTTTATTTGTTTATCTATCACTTGGCTTTTTTTCTAATAGGTAATATAGAAATCTCTCGACCTTGAAATTAAATATATCCCGGTTGAGGGATGCAAAAAATTGTTTTATTTTAGGCTGAATTTTATCAATCCGTGAATCCACCATCGCTAATCGGAGATAAATACTTTCAAAATATGAAATGGCTTCACTAACTAGATCGTCTACTTCTTCACTATTATCCCGCGCAGGATGAGAATTTAATATATCATTCATCCGGTCTATTTGTCGGAAAGCAGCTCTTAATTCTTTATTTTGTTGACGTATCGTGTCAATTTGTTCCTCTATCTCTTGTAAGGCCATTAGCAAGGTTTCTTTCCGTCTTTTAGCCTTTTCACTTAAGGCTGTTACCGAGCGGTCGATCTGCTGATTCAAATAATCCACTTGTTCCAGCAAAAGTGTCCGTGATTTAAACAAATCTATAGTAAGCCAATTCTTTATTTGTTCTTCTGTGACAGCGACTTCTAACTTAACATGTAAATCAGCGCAAGTTAATTCAATAATAGTAGGATTAAAACGTTTGGAGATCAGGCGGTGTACCTTTTCACATATTTGAAGACCAAAATCTGTGAACATATATGTTTGGTCTTCGTCATTATAAATAAGATAAAACTCTTGTAACTCTATGATGTAGTTATTGTATATCGTCCATTGTAATCGTAGTGGTTCATGTCTAATAAAACTTACTGCTTCAAAAGCCCGATGTATTTCTTTCTCCTTAAAAATCCCATTCTCAAACTCCCCATTTTTTACTCGTTCATACAACCAAATAATAGCTAACCCTTTCTCCTTCTTCGGAAAAAGAAGTTCGTAGGTGTTTTCTATTTTTAATTGTTCGAATAATGTTTGCATTTTGGCAAGGATTATAAGGTTGCTTTCTTAAAAAAATAGTAATTACCACAAATTTACAGAAATTTATTGTTTGGTTGATGATTTCAGCAAGGAATTTACCAAACAACATGAAAATATATGTTGGAAGGCAAAGATGAAGAGAATAATTATAGAAATAAGCCTAATCGCATGAGTGAGTCAGTGATTATGGTGATTCTGATCCCTTTTCATTCGGAGGGTTTCCGATACTTTAAATATAGTTACCTGGAATATGTATGCGAACATTTATTTCATTTGTTCCAGTTTTACAACTTTCACTCCATTTAAACAGGAGATTTTGGGACTATAATAAAAAATAGAGTAGGGAGAGCAGGCAACAATCAGAAGGAATGGAGTTGTAAAGACAGGGGAGTAAGATATTATTTTCAATTGTGTTTTTCGTTCATGTACGTCCGTCTATAGCTAAAATATAGTATCTTTGTTTCTACTACAATAAATCAGATGCAATAGATAAATATAGAATATGGCAAGAATAAGAATAAAGAACTTTGGTCCTATTAAAGAAGGTTGTTCTGATAATGATGGTTGGATAGAAATAAGGAAGGTGTCTGTATTTATAGGTAATCAAGGAGGTGGTAAAAGCTGTATTGCTAAATTGATTTCCACCTTTACTTGGATAGAGAAGGTTTTGGTTAGGGGGGATTATGTTGTAAATTATTTTTCAGCATCAAAGTTTAGGCAAACTTATTGTGGGTATCATCGCATCGAAAACTGCTTCTTTAACAGAGAACATGTGGATGTAGCTGAGATAGAATATGAGGGTGGAGCTTATTCCATGCGATACGTCAAGGGGAATTTCTGGATAAAGGCGTACATGACTCAGACCTATCATCTACCACAGATTATGTATGCACCCGCTGAAAGAAACTTTATCAGCGTCATTAAAGAAGTGGGGGCGTTCAAGACTTTACCGGATTCTTTATTGGAGTATCTTACGGAATTCAATAATGCCAAAGATGAGATAAAAGATGGCTTGTCATTACCGATTAATAATACAAATATTGGGTATGATAAGCAACATGATGTGATTAATGTCAATGATAGCGATTATAAAATAGAACTATCAAAGGCATCAAGTGGCTTCCAATCGTTAGTACCCTTGTATTTGGTTTCATGGTATCTTGCTTATGCGGTAAGAAGACAGGTGGAGAATCCTCAGAAGATGAGTCATGATGAATTCCGGCGATTTAATGACGGTGTAAAATTAATCTGGTCGAATTCTGGTCTTACGAATGAGCAACGGAAAATTGCGTTATCAGCATTGTCGTCTCACTTTAGTAAGTCGGCATTTATTAATATTGTTGAAGAACCTGAGCAAAATCTGTTCCCGGTTTCTCAGCAAAATCTGTTATATAGTTTACTCGAATTTAATAATTTGTCCAGCGAAAATCAGTTGATAATTACAACACAGAGTCAATATGTCATTAATGGTTTGTCTTTGGCCATAAAAGCCGGGCAGGTAGAACAAAAGATGGAAGCTGCCGGTAAGGAGAGTGATAGGGAAGAGTTAGATAGACTCGTTCCATTGAAGTCGCTTTTGTCTAAAGATGATTGGATAATTTATGAGGTAGATAACAAGGGGGCAGTCTCTAAGCTGGTAGACTATGATGGTCTTCCTTCCGATGAAAATTGTTTGAATGAGCTGTTGGCGGAAACAGGAGGATTATTTTCCGAACTATTGCGACTGGAGGGCAGATATGAAAAATAGTGTCGGAAGTGTTGCCAGAAAAGAGCTGGTCGGCTTGTGCGATTTCTGGCTCAAACTAGAATTTTGCTTATATTGTTGAAATGGGTGATTTCAATCGGCTTGGTATTTTGCATGGAGTTATAGCCAATACATATATAGCTCTGTTGAAGTTGAAAACTATTTGAGGGTGTCTCGTTTATAGATTTTTTCTAAAATTAGGTTGGGGTCTTCATCTAATAATTTTTCGAAAAATGCTATTTTCAATAAGGAACTAAAAATAGAAAAATAACTAGCTGCAGAGTTTTGAGATAAAGAATGTTTAGTTCTGCCAATTTGATGTGCGGCTAACAAATAGTTTTTAAAATTGTTGCATAATTCGAGGTTTATATCTTCTACAGAGCAACTTCCATGTGTAAATATTTCAAAGTGTCTGTATGTAGCCATCCATTTATCATTCTTTTTAATGCCTTCTTTTTAAAATAATTCAAGAAACTTATTCTGGTTTTGCGAGACTTAAGGAATTTGAAATCAGAATTGTTAGCAGCTTCTTCTCTTATCAATCTTATATGTTCTGCCTTATGTCTCATGTCTATATTGCTTCTCTTTTCTTCATAAGTTCTAGGTTCCTTAAATATGTATATACCCAAGAATTCTCTTCTGGTAGTTTTTTGTTCCAGGTATGAAAATAGAAGGATAAAAATCAAGATATAAACTTAATTTCCCATTAGCAATCTTTTTTCTCGTAATGTTACTTTGATAGTATTTTTTCTCATATCGATATTTGTAAAGTTCGAAAATTTGCGTAATGTATGAATAAATATTACTCGTGATTTAATATGCTAAATTGTTTATTAGATTTTAATAAATCATACAACGTGAAGTATGAATGTAAAATGATGTAAATGTGTATATTCCTTCTTTCTGCCTAAAGCTATATATAATACTTTTCGTTTTTATTTCTATATATATTGCATATAAATAAATGGGGCTTTGAAATATGTCTGAAAATGTTTGATATTTGAAATGTTTATTTTATTTTTAACAATCATTTTGTGAAAAGTAACTTTAGACTGAGAACGGAAATGATAGCTTTATCACTTGTCTCTTCTTTTATCCTATTCTCTTTGTAGATTAGCAAGAAGTCCCTGTTTGATGCGATAGAGCATTGAATTTTTATGCGTTTGACTGTGTAAGTGGTCCTACAATAATGTAATATGAAACGTGTAGTATATGTAAGAAAGGATTAGATATGGATTATAGGTTTCCTGTTGAATATATATTTTTTATTTCTTTGTGGTGGAAAATCTAAAAAAAATAGAACTATGGTAAATAATGAAAAATTTGGTAAAGTTACTTATGATAACTTACCACAAGCAGTAGAATACCTCATCAAATTAATGGAGATGCAGGTTGAGAAACAAAACAAAGATGTATCCATTGAAGAGGATGAAATGACAATTAAAGAGGTGAGTGCTTTAATAAGGAAAAGTATCAGCACAATCTATCGTTATACTAGCCAGCAGAGTATTCCGCATACAAAATTGGGCAACTCCTTACGTTTTTCTCGTTCTGAAATTTTGGTATGGATGAAGGTACACAGAAATACTTCTATTCAAGATTTATCTGATGAAGTAACTATGGAGTCTCTTAAGATTTTAAATCGTAGTTGATGGAGTAGATATGAATTAACGCTAAATAATAACCTAAAGTATTATGGGCGGTGCGGCTAATGTGCTAAAAAGTAAAGGTGCTTCATTTTCTGTTGATATGAATTATCCATTCGCCACGATCAAATACTTAAGGACACCTTCTTTGTTTTGAAAAAGAGTTAATGGAGTAAGTCAAAAGATCGAATCGAATAACTGGACGATATGCTTGTTGTTGAATTTATCTGTGTTCATTTTCCAGTTTTGATATTACTCAAAAAGCGATGGCGACAGTAATTTCAGACAAATAAGTAAGGGCTTGTCCATATGTGGATGAATTCTAAGGATGGATTAATAACTTTACTTATAATAGCCAAGGTTTGCGTACTGTTCGTCTTATTTCTAATAATTGAGGTGAGTTAGTAAAAGCTATATTTTGACTTCTTTTTTGTTATAGGAAGCCTTCTAATATAGGTTGTTTCATAACTGTCTAATAAAAAGGAGTCCTCTCTGTTTGAAGTGAACCCTAAAAGTTAGACAAAAAACTTTTAGGGTTTATTTATATTAAGACATCACACATTAGAGGAAAAGCAAGAAATCATTCGGCTTCATGAATCAGGCGTGAGCATGATTGAATTGATGACTCGCTTTCATGTCCGAGATCATTATTTGTATATTCTATTTGGGAGATACCAGAAATATGGTATGGAAGGTTTAGAGAATTACAAGAAAACAGTAGTAAGTTTCGAATTAAAGGAACAAATCATCCAAGAGTATGCGGCCGATTGTTTACCTTTGTGGCAACTCTGCGTGAAGTATGACGTCAGCCATTCCAGTGTTTGCCGTTGGATACGGCAATATAAGTCTGGCGAACATGAAGAATTGTACCATCATAACCAGCGTGGGCGATCGAAAAAGCATATGGGACGACCAAAGAAGAAAGAACCTCAAACGGAACTGGAACAACTACAGGCAGAGAATTTACGCCTGCGGGCCGAGAATGCGTTGCTAAAAAAGCAAAGGCTTTGATGGAAGAAAGAAGTGCCAAATCGAAAGATTCTGGTCTAAAGTCATCCATTCATTAAGGCCAGAATATGGTCTCGACTTGTTGTTAGAGATTAAAGGGATGGCTCGTTCTACGTTTTATTACTACCTACGATATGGTAAGGTTTCAACGTTCGAGAAGGAAAAGAACGCATACAAGAGATTTTTCAGGAAAGCAAAGAGTGCTATGGATATCATCGTATAACCTTGCAATTACGTAATGAGGGATATACGATAAATCACAAGACTGTTGAGAGACTGATGCGTGAACTAGGAATAAAGTGTTTGATACGTAAGAAAAGGTATCGGTCATATAAGGGAACTGTAGGCAAGATCGCTCCAAACATTTTAAACAGGAATTTTAAGGCAGATTGTCCTTACTATAAACTTGCCACAGATGTGTCACAAATATCAATCGGAGGACAGAAAAGTTTTCTATCGCCTGTGATAGATATGTTTAACGGAGAAATACTAAGTTATAATGTGGCTGACAGAGCGGATTTGGAACAAATAAACAAAATATTGAAGGATGTTTTGCTATTACAGACAAATTCCCAAAGGAAAATGGAATCATATTGCATTCTGATCAAGGATGGCAATACCAACATAAAGATTATCAAAATGCCTTGAACGAACATGGACTATTACAAAGCATGTCGAGAAAAGGGAATTGCTTGGATAACTCTGTTATGGAAAACTTCTTTGGACTTATGAAGTCCGAACTATTATACACCAAGGATTTTAAATCCATGGAGGAGTTCAAGGGAGAACTGGAGGAATATATTGATTGGTATAATAATAAAAGAATTAAAACGAAGCTAAAGACAATTCCGAGCTCATTATTTAGAGTATTTGTAACGTTAGTATTGAATGTCTAACTTTGGGGAGGCAGTACAGATAAACACATCCCCATTGTGAGGGTTGGCGCCCATTGTATTGGTCATAAGGCCACATAATGTATGGAAACTTTTTATCATGTCGGTTGGCTCGCTAAATAATAAATAGCGGTTATTGTCCCCTAAGCTAAACATGGCCTGTTACGGATAAAATGATACTTCTTAGCTGGGAATCATCAAGCTCGCCTTGTATTCTCATTATCATACCGGATACTGTTTGCAGCTCAATATTGACCGCGCCGTGGATCTTTGCCTGGGGCTGGTTGAACGGGGGGGCTTTCCTGGAAAGGTTTGGGCACGGGATGAAAGTACCTTCACGGCCAAGTGCCAAATTCATGGCGCCTATCTCCCGAATACCGGCGTTTGGCATCATAAAATCGTCAAAGGGGAATGCCTAATTCTGAAAGGCGGGATTTAAAACTTACATTATTATCCTTGCAATAAAGGACAATAGAGGCGACTTCTTCTTTGCTCATCATAATCGTATGCTTTTGTTGTTAGGAAGGCAAAGATAAGGTGCCGGGAAGACATGTAAAAGATGTATTTCACAGGAGGCTTACCCTTAAACCACTTACGCATCAATATAAAACCGGATTGATCATTAGAGAACTGACGGTGTATCTCTTCACACATTTTCTGCCTTTTCCTGTCATAATAAACCACATCTATTGTCTTTTTAGACACATCGATGCCTACAAACCATTTCTTTTCCATAATCTTTATTTATCTTTTAAGAGTTAACCAAGGAGTTGAACAAACTATATCCTTTAATAAGTCGTGAGCTTAAAATTCTAATTGGATCTGCTCAACTGAAATGAGAGTATGGACTAATTCACGTTATGAGTATATGAAACTCAGAGTTCGATATAGTTCACCATACTCTCAGGTTAACTTTTATTCACTACAAAAGTAGTTATTCTACCTCAATTGTAAGATGATGCAAATCTAAAGTTCGATATAACTTAAAATAGCGTAAGTTGCCTGTCCTTGATAACATTCACATCAATGGCAGGCTTCTTTTCAAAGAAACAGTACGCGGCAATAGCTGAAAGAGTATTTGCTATAAAATTGTTGAATGAACGGTGTCTGGAATGTTCAATCTGTGCAATATTCTTCAATTTATCATTAACCGTTTCAATCAATGCACGTTTGCGCAATAAAATCTTGTCCGTCACACCCATTGTAGAGTCTATTTTTAAGAGAAAACATCTTTAAATAATGACGGAAAATACTTAGGATTAAGCCAAACTCGTCTCAGTCGTTCACTAATAGGCCGCAATTGATTATCAATTTTACTCAAATAAGAACTCATTGTACGTTTACGCTTTCTTTTCTGTTTTGATTTGAAAGCATCTGTCATTTTATTAGTATGATTATGGATGATTTTTCTGAAATTATTTTGCTTTTGTTTAAGATAAGGGAGCCAATAAATTAAGGTATCAATATCTATAATGGTCAAATCCTTAACTAATGGATTCTTTGAGAATTTATCCCCGATTTTTTCTCTATACCATGTATTTAGTCTATAATTTAATCCTTGACACATAAATATTCTATCACTAACCAACAAAATTGGATATATAACTAAATCATTCCTAGTGTTAGCACCGTCTTCATACTTAAATGTTTTATCTGCAATCTTTCTTATTGAATATATGAGTTGATCTATGCCGATACCATTTTTATTAAATTTAGTCTGCATAACTTCATTTATCTTTTCAATATCACCAGAGCTCTTAACCGCTTTTGCAACCATTATATCTTTATTTTCAAAAAGATAAACTCTATCCTTATATCTTGCATAATAATCAGGTTCATTTTTATGGTCTCCGGTTTCTTTCTTTTTAATATATGAAGAATCATGAAATAGCTCGTCCAAGATATTCTTCATCAAAAACATCTCAGAAAACTCAGTATTGTAGAAATTGAAAAATGTGCGATCTTTGTCGGATAAACCATGTTTTTTTTGTTAAAACTATCTTTTAAAACAAATTTTGTACTTTTCGTGAACTTATCTAAAACAAAGAAGAAATCTATAACAATATATACGTTATCCCCGACTTTCAACATAGGGTAATTTCGTAAATTCGTAAAATCATTATCTTCGTCAATAACTTCAGAAACAAAACTGTCTAAAAATGTATTTGGTTCTTATCTTCAACAATAAACTCATAGCCACCATATTCCTTCATTACAGATAAGTGAGCTAACAGATATTTAACTTGATATAGTAGTTCTTTCGTATCACTGATAAAAAAATAGGTACATAAAGAGTCTTCCAAATATTTATATTCATTTTTCGATTTAAAAAAATCAAGTAAATAGGTAAATCTAATAAGAGTGCAATATATTAGTTTGTAAAAATCAATATCATTTTGCTCATAAAGACCAAGATCTGCAAGAGGAAAGGAGAAAGGAATTGACATATCAACAATTTTCTCAAAGTTTTCTTCCGATAAAGTTTTTTTTCTCGTCTTTGGCATTCAACTCCTCATTTATAACAAGAAATGTTTTAAAAAAATTCAATTCTCCTCTATCTATATCAACATTAGATTGGTCGTTATCATCTAAGAGTTCTTTTTTCTTTGATAATATAAACTCAGCGACTTTTAAACTTGCCTCTCTTGATATGACAACAGGTTTGTTAGACACGTTGTTTTCTATACAATATTTCAAAACCCTATTGACAATTTCTTCTCCAATTTTTGGATTGGAAAAGAAATTGTCAAAATTCGGCTGCGGATAATGGTTAGCAAATCCTATATATTTAAACAGAATATTTATAGGAATTTCTTTAAGATAATCTAAAATTTCTCTTTTTCTTTCGTCCGGAAAAATATTCTTAAATTCTAATCGTAATATTGTCTGCATGTCTTGATTCTAAAAGTATAGATACAAGGATATTACTTTACTTTGTGAATTTATTCATAATATATGTGTTATTCAGCAATATTAAGGCTAAATCTACATCATTCACTTCCCAATCTAAGCCACCACTTAATCATAAAAAGGTTAAGAAAGAAAAAGAGAGGCCTGTTTTAGCATTCTGTGCGAATACCAATCATAACGCCACCTCGCCCTGTAAGTTTGTAGAGTTCTGATTAATAAATGTATGGGCTTTACCATTTCGTTTTTCCAAATTAGATATTTCGTATTCCGGTCTATACAACAAAAATTCGGGATTTTCATTACCGGATTTGTATATACTCGGAATACTTAATTTCCACGTATGGATTATCGCTCGAAACGGTCTGGTGCACTGCTTTCACCTTTTTCCAGAATATCCACTGTCTCTTATATTCTATCCATATTCCCTGGTGCAATGTTACCGGAATCCGGATTTCTCCTTTCAGTCATTCGTCCTCGATCAATCTGGCCAATCGGATATAGGGCGTTATCATCTCCACCTTTTGCTGCTTCACCGGCAGGGCATCACGCACCACAGCTGTGTCCCTGTTCACCGCATTGACCGGGCCGGACACCTCCAGACCATGACGTGCTGTCGCTTCAAGGTGCTTGATTTTTACACCCGGTCGTCCGATCGTTTCAGCATACTCGGCACGCAGACGTTTATACTCGTCCACCGTCAGCCGGAGCGACTTTACATCTATAGCCATGGTCACCGAATCCACCTGCATTTGCTTCATATCCGAAAACAAGGCTTCCGTATTTTCCTGGTAACGGTCTCGTTCCTTGCACAACCGTACGATACTCCGCTGTTGCCACCACACGGCTGCTCCCAGGGAAGCCGGGAGAGCAGTAAATATTTGGATGCAATCTTATTCATCGGTTACTGACATTTGGGGAATAAACCATGAAACTCGTCCTGATAGGCTTCCTCCAGTAATACCATAAAGCCTTTCACTTAGCGTTCCGGCTGGGAGAGATCTTCCACCACCAAACTGCGAAGCCCCACCAAGGCTTCCTGTCTCATCCGCGACAATTTCGGCGAAACAACCACTTGTATAAATAGATGCTCTCTCATCCTTCTCTTGATTTACAATAAACAATAAATCAAACTCCTGACGACAGCGTTTTTCCAGACTTCTGACCACCTTTTCCCAGTATTTCCGGAAAGACAAATACTCCGCCCGTATATCCCGGTCACCCGCTTCCAACTTGCTGATGAGCCTGCTTTTTGTGCGTTCAACGTTTCCGAGTAAAACATGTTCTCCGACATTATAAGCCAGTGTCCCCAGTAAAAGTTATCCAAACTCATTAATTAAAAGTTTTGATTTATAATGTAATATCCCTGTTTTGTGTTGGATAATATCTTTCTCTAAAAAATTATGCAAACTATAATTCATGGCTCAATAGTGCTAAAGTCATATTAATATATTGTTGGGCTTCAGCCATTGTTAAGTTTACTTCGGAATATATATATCGTTCTTCAATAGAACCATGATGGCCTCTCCATGATATGGCAACCAACTGATTAAGTTTATCTATTACTTCAACTTTATTAGGATTAATAAATACACACGGAGACTTTTGTAAATTACTAACTATATTTCCAAAAGTCTGATCTGGATCTGGAATGTACCGGCAATATTTCAACTTTATAAATGTTTCTAACGATATGCGTATTGAATTTATTGCATTTTCTTGATTATCAGTCAATGGATTGCTTAAAAAGTTCTCCATCGAATCCAAAGCTCTCTGATAATTATCAATCCACTCTTTCTTAATCTGATGTTCTCGAATAGATGATTTACCATTTATATTTATAATCTGTAAGCTCTTCTTATCACAAGTTTTGATAAGACTTCGACTATTTAATTCAATAAGAAAATGCAGATTATGGCTTAAAACAATCGTTTGCTCGCTATGTTGATAAAGAAGGACCAATTGGTGAATAGTTGCATTGCGACGATTTAGATCCAAACTTGTTAACGGGTCATCAAACACAACAATCTGGTTTGGCAAATTGGATTCCGTCGTTAATTTTGCCAAGAAAAAACTAAAAGCAATAGTATTTTTATCACCTTCACTCAAAATGTTTTTGAAAGAGGTGTTACTTTCACCTTCTTGTTTTATAGGTGTGCCATTGAAAGTCAATGTATAACTAAGGTTAGCTTCTTTGGCCCTCCCTTTAATTCCGCCATCCTTAATCTCTAAAATTTGAAATTTTGTACTAAATACATCACGGAGATAATAGTTAATTTTCTGCCCATATTGTTCGAATACCCGATTTGATTCTGTTTTCTGTTCAACTTGAAACAATTTATTTATCTTTTGTAGTCTTTTGAGATGATTGTTTGCCAATCCATACATGAAACATTTGTTGATTAAAGGAGCTTGAAATCTTTCTTTATTCAATTCTAACTTATTTAATTCTTTTGTAACATCCTCAATCTTGCGTATTTTTGTTCTCAATTCTAAAATTCTGGTATTATACAGAAGCGCATATTCATTAATAGCTCTTATCTTTTCTGAGAGAGTTTGTAGTTCTGTAACGCATTCATCTGCTACAATCGTAGAAACTTCATCTATAGGATTAGCAAATTTTGTATCAACAGCATCTTTCAATGACTGTAAACGACCGCATAATGTGTCAAAGTTATAATCAAAAACAAGTTTCTCACTTTCTATTGTTATATAGTTCGCCCAAAAATTATTTAGCTCTTCAAATTGTTTATTAGCACTAATAACTTGGTTTATATAAAGTTCTATATTGATAGAGGAAAGCCTTTCTTTTAATACTTTGGCTTCACGAACTGCATTGATATATTTTTCACTGAAATATTGGTTATATCCCTCAATTAGTTTAATACCTTCGATGGAGTTTCCGCAGAACGGGCATTCGTTCTTTCCAAGGCTATTTATTGTCTGAAAACCAGTATATACCCATTGCGCACTCTTTTCTATGCCATTAGATTTTAACTTGTCAAGATGTGATTTCACTATATCTAAATATTCTTTACCAATACCATTAATTGAAATCGAAAGGATACGTTTCAAGTATTCCACATCAAGAGAAAAAGGTATTTCAGGGAATAAAGGCGATGTTGATTGTTTTAGAATTACATTATTATTTTGGGCAACTTTTAGCTCTTTCTTTTTGGCATCTATCAAAGTGTCAATATCTGCCAAAGGACTCAGATTATAAACTTTTTCAACATCTTGACATTTAGATGCTATCTGAATCTGATTGGTTAAACCAACTATTTCATTATTTTTGCTTTCGATTAGTTGCTTTGCCCTTTCTATTTTCTTCGCAATGTCAACCCCTGTGTCACCTAAAACGAATTTGTATAAATGTTTTCGATGATCGCTACTTATTTGGAATCCTGTATATACATTTTCAGAAACGAAGTGGGTATCAAATACAGTTACATTAGGTTTATTCCTATTCCATTTGATCCCATTATAATTCAATTGACCACTTTCATCTTTTATACACACTTCGGATGCTGTAATAGCACCTATTCTTTTGCGTTGAGATATTACAATAGGATTGTTTACACTCATAGAATGTAAAATACGTGCAAGTGTTGTTTTTCCTGCACCATTTTCAGCATATATAAGATTCATCCTTTTGAGAGTTACATCACCTGATGCGACATAATCCTCATAGTTTCCAATATTTTTAATTATCTCTATCTTTTGTATCATGTTTTTGTGTTAAAATTTTAATTGCATGGCTGAATATTACAAATATGCATTAATTATATGAAACTTACGATTTTCATGTGTTCTTTGAAGTTTTCAGGAAGTTACTTTAACATAAATTATTAAAAACAATTAGCAATCACCATCTATGGTGAAAATTTCTGCTTGGTATTTCTATAAATTTTATTGTATTTGTCAATGGTCTTAACTTAATGCAAAAAATGGGAGACGTACTAGAACAACTTTAAAGATTCTTGTCTTATGTAAGAGTCACATTTAGTTCAAGGTGACAGAAACACCTTGAACTAAACATATATTTTTATCTCAGACCAAGTATTGCAGCTAAAGAATCTTTCTTTTTGACTTTTTTGTATTTCTTTTCAATGCTCAAGGTCAGACTATCTTCCATGAAACAGAGAGCCTTTGCTATTTGTCCGGAAGACACTCCCACATATTTCATGGTCGTTTCGATACTTTCATGCCCCAACAGTCTCTGTATCTGAGCCGGATTCACGCCATCTTCCAGCCAGTGGGTGGCTCGTGCATGACGAAAACTGTGGCAGTGAAAACTTTTAGGAAATTCAGGTTGTCCCTGTGATGCAATTTTGGTATAAATATTAAACCATTTTCCAATTACTTCTTGAGTGATTAATTTATTTGTTTGAAAAAGTGTAACCAACTCGGATTATTCGTTCCAAAAAGTGTAGAACGGTATCTGTATGACTTAATATTTGCAGTTCAGAATTTTACTAGATTATACCCTATATGATATAATTGGGTCGAAAAGAAATAAATTATACCCCTTATGGTATAATGTTGAATATTTATATTAACTTTGTACCCGAAAAGGTATAAATAAAGTGCAAGCCGAGTGAAGAATCAAACTTGTTTGAATTATTCCGAGGTGCAGCCTTTATTGTAAAATCTTGGATTTTAAATGTGGATGCTTATGAATAATCTCTCTACTACGGTCAAGATGTTGCGAAAGCAGTATAACTTGACGCAAGAAGAACTTTCGTTGAAGTCGGGGGTTGGGTTGCGCTTTGTTCGAGACCTTGAACAAGGAAAGGAAACGTTACGCCTCGATAAGGTGAACCAGCTTCTTGACTTCTTCAATTATGAAATGGTTGCCACTCCAAAAACTGATAATCAATGAGATAAGTTCGTATATTTTACAAAGACCAATTGGCTGGGATTCTGACAGAAAACGATGCAGGATATGAGTTCCGCTATTTGCCGGAGTATCTCTCTTCGGAAACGGCAAAGGCTGTTAGCTTGACATTGCCTTTGCAAGATGAAGCATATATAAGTCCTATGTTGTTCCCATTTTTCGATGGCTTAATTCCTGAAGGGTGGTTGTTGGATGTTGCATTACGGAATACAGACATTAGCATACTCGACCGAATGTCGTTGTTGTTGACCTGTTGTAAGGATTGCATCGGAGCAGTAAGTGTAGTTCCTATTGAAGAAAGGGAGATAAGCCATGTGTAACTGTTTATATTGTTATCGTCCGCTCCTAAAGGGGGAAGAGGATATGCATCCGGCTTGTATAAAGAAGTTCTTCGGAACAACAACGTTGCCCGTTCTTGATTATACGACAGAGCAACTTGACCAGCTTGCTCTGCAAATCATTCAATACCAAACCTCTTTGACTGGTGTTCAGCCGAAATTGTCCTTGCATTTGAATGAGTATGAGGGCAGTAAGCGATTGACTATTGTCGGGCTTTGGGGCGGTTATATTTGTAAGCCTCAGACTTCGCAATATGAAATGATGCCTGAGGTAGAGGACTTGACGATGCACCTTGCAGAAGTGGCACGTATTGATGTGGTTCCTCACACGCTGATGCGGATGGCAGATGGAACGCTTTGCTATCTTACCAGTCGAATAGACAGAACTTCTGCCGGAGAGAAGATTGCGATGGAAGATATGTGCCAACTGACGGAAAGGCAAACGGAACATAAATATAAGAGTAGTTATGAGCGTATCGGTAAGGCTGTTTTGAAATACTCCTCTTTGCCCAAAATGGATGTTACCAATTTCTTCGAGTTGGTGTTTTTCTCTTGGTTGACAGGGAATAACGATATGCATTTGAAAAACTTCTCTTTGCATGAAGCAGCGGATAAGATACGTTTAACTCCGGCTTACGACTTACTGAATGCGGCTATCATTAATCCCAAGGATGATGAAGAACTGGCATTGACCTTGAATGGTTGAAAGAAGAAGTCGCAAAGGGAAGATTTTATCAAATCGGCAGTTACTTTGGGCATAGAAAATGTGATTGTAGAACGACTGATAAATAAGTATATCAAGCTATTGCCTAAGTTTGATACGGTCATTCAAGGCTCTTTCCTAAACACTGAGCTAAAAGAAAAGTATGGCGAATTGTTGAGAGAACGGCTTGGCAGACTTTCTTGTAAGATTTAATGCGAATGCGTTCTACTTGAAGTTAAAGCAAAGACTGGCAAGGAAAAAGCATGACTATGGTTCTTAATAACTTAATAATATGATAAGAATGCATATCAGTATATCATGTCAATAGAGCATTAAACTAGTAAATATGATGTAGAACGTAAGGAGAGGTACATACAATTATGCTTTACATAGGATTCTTTGTTGAAGGCAAACTTGTAGGCTGATTATTTATCTTCTGCAATGGATTATTTTAAAGAGGACTTAAATATATTCATTTTTTGTCCCCAATAAATAAAAACATGTTTTTTATTATTTGTATTTAAATAAAGATATGGCAAAATCAAGGTTTAGAATAATAGCATTAAAACCTATAACTCCTAAAAATGTAACAGATGAAGAACTTGATATGGTTAAGGCTATCCAAAAGAAAATCTATGGCCCTTCATGGTTATATTTCTATAGAGGATATAAATTGACGGATGCTGATAACGCTTTTTATGGGGAAATGGATTCTGAAACTTTTTATGGACATTTGTTAGAGATCGACTATAATGTACTTGATGATTCGGTACTATACGATCAGGATGATGTTAGTATTAGTATCGGAGCTATAGTAGGGCCAAACGGTAGTGGAAAAAGTTCTACAGTAGAGTTAATGATTAGGATTTTGAACAACTTGTCTGTAGCGGCAAAGGGTGAAACCCTTAATCATTCAGCTGCAGAACATCTTTTCTTCATTGAAAATGTGTATGGATGTGTCGTACTTCAGGAGTGAGATGCATTCTTTCAGATTAAGGTTGCTGGAAGATCTGTTAGTGTAGCGAAGTATCAATTGAATGAGAAGGAAAAAGTTTACATTTGCGATATACCATTAAAGTTGTTGTCTGAAGAGGCACGAAATGATAGGTTTATGCCTATTGAGGGGTCTGGTATTGGTATGATGCAACTTTATAATATGTTTTATACCGCTATCTTCAATTATTCCATGTATGCCTTTAATTACAAGGACTACTATGGTGAGCGGACAAAGGAAGATAGGTGGCATCAAACAAAGAAAGATGTCAATGGTGAAAAATATTTTGTAGAAGAGTTTAGTGAAAACCAAGTATGGCTAAAAGGTTTATTCCATAAAAATGATGGTTATCAGACACCAATAGTGCTAAATCCTATGCGAGATAATGGGATTATCAATATACCTAAGGAAAACCATCTTACGGGTGAAAGGTTGCTTAACGAATTATTTTATGAAAATGATAGGTTGCATAGTCATGCTGGACAGCCGATGTTTCCTTTTCGAGTGATAAATGACCATCTTGAAATTGTCGCATTGAAGATAAAATCTAAGGTTAATCCCAAATTTTCCAAGGATAATGTAATTTCCACCTTAGGTTTTCGCGGGAATGCGCTAACAAGAGATTTTGATGAAATAAGGGAAAAGATGTGCATATTATGGAGTAAGGCTTTTTGTATGGCATATAGTAAAAAACTGATCATGAAAAATTAGCTTGGGATTACGTAATATACAAGACTCTAAAGATAATTAAGACTTATGATAAATATGATAAACTACGTAGGGATTTATTATATTTCAAAAATTTTGATGACAGTAAGGTCTATAGACATTTTTGCAATATGTTACAAGACGAAAGTCATGTGACATTAAAACTACGTCAGGCTTTAACATTTCTCAAGTACCGAATCTTTAGGGAAAATTATTCGTCAATAATATCTCTCAAAGATGCTTACTCTCATTTTATGAAGGTGCGTAATACTTTCATAAAAATGAATTTGAGAATTGATAAAGAATCTGGGAAATTATTGGGTGATATTTCTGAAGGATATACCCTTGAAGATATGCCAAAATTTGAAATTGAGAATGGATATTTAAAGGTGAGTATACCAAGCTCAGATGTTCATCCTATACCTCTATTCTTTGTTGATAAGGGTGGCATGTTAAATGTGAAAATGCCAGATCATGAGGAGGCTATTCTTCCTCCTATTTTTGATATTGAACCAATGTTAATTGAGAATACATTGATTAACGAAGATGGCCTATTTGATATGCGTGACTTAATTCCAATGTCTGGATTAAGTTCTGGAGAAAAACAGATTGCAGGTTCCATAAGCAATATGGTTTATCATATTGCAAATATTAATTCTGTATGGCATGACAAGAATGAAATTAGGCTTATTCAATATCAATCATTGAAAATGGAAAAAGATAAGCAAGATCTTCCTCTTCTGAAGTGCAAGTATGTGAATATAGTATTTGATGAAGTTGAACTTTACTTTCATCCAGATCTCCAAAGGCGGTTTGTAAAAAGTATCTTAGAAGCCTTAAAAAATTTGCATCTCGAATACATTGAAGGTATAAATATAATGCTTGTTACTCATTCCCCATTTGTACTTAGTGACTTGCCAAGAAGTAATGTGTTGGCGTTAAATAATAAACAATCAGATATTGAGGAAACATTTTGTGCTAATATTCATGAAATGTTAGGAAGTAGTTTCTTTATGACTTATTCTATGGGAGAGGTTGCCAAAGAACAGGTTGAAATGATTTTTAATATTTACAACAGGTTTAAAAGAGGTGATAAGAATCTAATAGAAGAAATAGGAAAAGACTGGGAAAAGTATCAATACGTAGCCTCTAAGGTGGCAGATGAATATCTTGGAAAGTTAGTTAGAAGTATGCTTGAAGAAATACAATTTTCGATTGTGCCAGAGAAAGAATTAAATCGACAGATTCAGGAAACCGAAAATAAACTTAAAGAATTAATAGCAAAAAAGGAGGCAAGAAAATGATAAAAATGCAATATGGAGACAATTCTCATATCGAATATTTGAAAAGAGAGTATCTGACTATATTTCCTGATATGGACAGCAGAAGGGTAGATTGGAGTACATTACGTAACTGCCTAATTGCTAAAGATCGAAAATTTAAAACTTTGTTGCCACTTAAGTTGGATGATATGCTTATAAAAGACTTCGAGGGCTTGGCTGATATATATGAGTTTTTTGTGTCGTTAGGCTTAAGAAAGTTTAATCCATTGATGACTAAGAGTAAAGAGTTGTTCAACTATTCAGAAGATTTTACAGTTAGAGGTATAAAACGAGATAAAATACAACCAGTACTTGCGCAGTTCTTTATGAATCCAACAAATGGTTTTGAAATTCATACTTGCCATTATTGTGATATGGCATATGTAAATGCATACTGTTTGCATGGAAATAATAAGGCTCGGTTTGATTTAGACCATGTTCTAGATAAGGGTAGATGTCCTATTGTTGGGCTGTCTCTATTTAACTTTGTCCCTTCTTGCCAGATGTGTAATGGATCTCGTGTTAAAGGTCAGAAACAATTAACTACTAATCCTGCATTACGAAAAAAACTTAGTCCCTCTAATTTTAGTTATGATTTTGAGGGAAAAGTTAATATCGAAGTACGTAATAAATATAGTAAGTGCTCTACCTTTGGTTTTGAGAAAAGGAAAGATGATTACGAGATTATTTTTAATACCTCAAAAGACCCAGATTATAAAGTTGAGATAGATTTTTTCATCTAACAGAACGATATAATTATCATAAGGTTGAAGCATTGAGGCTTATGGATTTGAAAGAGCGCTATACTGATGCTCGTATATTGGAATTGGCTCGTGTTATGTTAGGAAATTCTTCTGCAGAAACTTCTGTTGATGCAATGAAAATAATTACCCAGATAAAGCATGACATATTTTCAACTCAATTTATGCATACCTTTCATCGTGTATTTGGAAAACTACATGATGATATAATGAAATAGGAAAGAGGTATGTAGTAAATGTATTTTATATGTAAAAATCAATTTTGGGGATGAGAGATTCTTGATGTTGGGAATTAATCCTTATCAAACAATCCTTTCTCTTTCCATAACTTGACTTCTTTGTCAAAATTTGAAAAATATTCTTTGTCTTGAGTCAAGCGGAATTTGTCGTATTCAGCGTATGCTTTTTCTTTTGCTTGCTTAGCTGAAATCGTACCAGTATCATTCAATATATCATATTCATAGATTATCCAATTGTTTTTTCCTGTCTGCCATCGTGGCAATAATCTGCCGTTCTGCACGAAGCTCTGCCAAATCAAGAAAAGCAGTAGATAGAAGATTTAAGGCTGGGACTTCTTTGTCGGATAAATAATTCTTGGCAACTATTGTATCTGACTTTTGAACTCTGCCATCAGGTGCGTTTTTCCAAGTGGTAAACCCCATGTGAGGCATTTCGGCATCTGCTCTTGAATATACGATTTCAGCAGTCGTTTGATGGGTGACAGCCCAATGCATCATATTCAGTACCATTTTGAAAAATAGTTGGGTAGTCTCACCCTTGGGATCATAATCGGTACTACATTCGGCATAGACGTCAGTGATTTTTTTTTTGATAATATCGACGTTCAGAAGCCCGTATTTCCCGGATACGCTCTAATAAATCATCGAAATAATCCTTGCCAAAATGTTTGCCCTGTTTTAAGCGTTCATCACCCGATACGAATCTTTTTACTATCATTTCTTTCAGAACCGACGTTGCCCAAATTCTGAATTGAGTAGCTTGATAACTGTTCTCACGATAGCCAACGGCTATGATAGCATCCAAATTATAGAACAATGGTGTGCGTTCCACATTTCGTTTCCCCTCCGATTGAACTATCCCAATTTTTCGGATAGTTGCCTCTTTAGTAAGCTCTCCAGATTCGTAAATCTGCCCAAGATAATAGTTGATAGTGCGCACATCCACTCCAAGCAAGTCAGCCATTCGTTTTTGTGACATCCAGAATGTTTTATTGTTGAAGATGACCTCAATACGTGTTTCTCCTTGCTTTGTTTTTATGGTAAAATGTTGGATGATAAACTATTGTTAATTAATTCAGGGATAGGGATTTCCTGTCTTAAATATTCCTTTGCCATTTGCACTTGAGGTTTCTTGCCATCGGCATTTTCCGCAATTATCAGACAAGCCATGCGTGATAAATGTATATTCTCCACTTTGCGGAAAGAACCTAAACCTAATCTGAGCATTTCAACCATAAGGTTAAAATGCTCTGCTGTATTAAGTCCCTTATTATTAGCTATCGCAATGGTTTTGTTTATTATGCGTGTGATTTTTGATAGCTACTATAACTTAATGCAACGTACAAATCACACGAAGTCCAATACTCTGAACCGTTTTCGTTCGCTTTCCTAATCTGTTCAAAGTCAGATTGAATAGGGGGTATGTTGCTTTCTTCCATCACCTTCTAGCATTATTAGAATTATAGATAGTTAAGCCCTTAACCGTTAATAGATACTTTTGGCGAGGGTGTAGAGGCGTGTCGGGGTACAACATTGTAACAAAACCTTCTTTTATGGCAGGATTAAGCGAGTATTCCATGAAATTCTCACGGTTCTTTAGTCTTACTGCTGCCATCATTTCTTTGACGGATAGACGATTATTTCCTATTAACTTAATTAACCGAATGATATTTGCATTATCCGTTTTCCATTGATTATCCGAACTTGTCGGGGAGCTTGTCTGGGTGGAAGTTGCCATATTCTCAGGAGCATCAACTACCATATATCGATTCTTTAATTCGTTATTTTCACTCATCAGCAAATTGCGGAAGAACTGCTCCAAATACTCAGATTCCCTTTTGATACCTTTTTTGTTTTAAAATGGTAATGCGCTATAAGCTAGACAATCGTTATTTTGAGGTTGAAAATATGCATAAAGGATTTTAATAAAAAGGTTAATGAAAACGCTTCTGTTTGCATACTATATGATGTGTTGAGGTATCAGTTATTCGAATTTTTCGAATAACTGAAATACAATAATATGCTAGATGGGTGTTTTAATCATTTCTTGGTTGTTTGTGTTTTTTGTACATAGTGCTCATCTATCACTTTGTTGACCTCATCCATTGAAACAAGCTCTTATGTGCAGCTTCAATGAGAAAATTAGCTACACGCAGATTGTCAACCGCCTGTAAGCCTATGGAAGCTCTCCACAATTTGGCTCGTTCACGTTTTTCTAAGTCTTTATCATTCAGATATTCGTCAAATATATGCGTACCTTTATCGTTTTTTGATTTTATATCAAAAGTTGATGCTTCGAATGTTGTATATGTATATGATTGATTGTCTGTATGATAGAATTCTAAAAGGTACAACCTATAAGTTGGTAAGTGTTTTTACCTGGAAAAGTCGCGGTTTTATATTATCTTGAGGTACAGATAGGGTACAAATTGCATTATTTTTATGGTTGACTTTTTTCAAGATAAAGCTAAATTACTGATTGTTAGAAAATGACCATTTTTGTAAATGGTTTACAATCAATATATTATCTTCTAAAGCATAATGCTATATTAATGATAATCTTGAAGGCATTTACTTCTTCTTCTGTTTGGTTTTAAATGCCTGATAATCAATATGTTACTTGCCGATGCAAAAATGCCGGAATATATTCTGCAATACCATATCATTCGTCACTTCTCCCGCAATGTCACTCAAGTGGAAGATGCACTCCCGGATGTCTTGCGCGATGAAGTCGCCGGAGAGATTATCGGATAGGCCCTGTCGGACGCGGTGGATAGCTTCCAAAGCGTGTGTCAGGGCTTCGTAGTGGCGGATATTGGTGACGATGACGTCGGACTGGGTGACGGTGGGGAGGTTGGCGGCGGAAATCAGCATTTGTTGCAACTCGTCGATATGCTCCCGCTTCTTGGCGGAAATAGCGATTGACTTTACGGTGGAGGGGAAGCCCTTTGCGGTGTCGGAGAAGCCGGCGGGGGAGATGCCCTGAGCATCCGTTGCCAGGTCGGCTTTGTTGAAGACAAGGATGAGCTGCTTGCCCTCGGTGGCGGGAAGTATCTGTGCGGATAATTGTGAAATCTGGGCGTCGGCGTCGGTGGCGTCAATCATCCAAAGAACAATGGCGGCTTGGTTCAGCTTTTGGAAGGTGTGCTCGATGCCGAGACTCTCGATGGTGTCGCTCGTCTGGCGGATGCCCGCCGTGTCGATGAAGCGGAAGGTGATGCCGCCGATGTTGACCGTGTCTTCTATCACATCGCGGGTGGTGCCATGAATATCGCTGACGATGGCTTTCTCTTCGTTGAGCAGGACATTGAGAAGCGTGGATTTCCCGGCATTCGTCTCGCCGATGATGGCTACGGGAACACCGTTCTTGATGGCATTGCCCACATTGAAAGAATTTGTCAGGCGGGAAATAACCTTTTCTATGTCGTCGGCCAGTTGGCAAAGCTCGGTGCGGTCGGCAAATTCCAATTCTTCGTGGTCGCTGAAGTCCAACTCCAGTTCTATCAGAGAGGTGAAGTGCAGAAGTTGGTCGCGTAGCGAGGCCAGTTCTTGGCTGAAGCCGCCGCGCATCTGGCTCATGGCTAGGCGGTGGGTGGCGGCCGAAGTGGAGGCGATGAGGTCGGCAACGGCTTCTGCCTGGCTCAAATCCATTTTTCCGTTGAGGAATGCGCGTTGCGTATACTCACCGGGGCCCGCCATGCGGCAACCGTTTTTTATCAATAGTTGCAATACTTTTTGCAGGACGTAGATGGAGCCGTGGCAGGTGATTTCCGTGCTGTCCTCGCCGGTGTAGGAGTGTGGGACACGGAACAAGCTGACAAGCACTTCGTCGATTACTTCCTCCCCTTCATAAATTCGCCCGAAGGTGAGGGTACGGGGTTGGGCGTCTTCCAGTTTCCGCCCCGTGGCGGCAGGGGTGAAGATGCGGGAAGTAATCGCAATAGCTTCCGGCCCGGAGACGCGGATGCATCCGATGGCGCCTCCTTGGGCGGTGGCTATGGCGCAAATGGTATCTTGGGTCATGATTTTATTTTTGAGGAGTTAGAGGAGTTGAGAGTTAGGAGGGTGTGTCAAAACAGACCTTATTGTTTCTTTTAGGCGCGGATTACGCGGATTTCACGGAACTGAGTTATTTAAATCCGCGAAATCCGCGTAATCCGTGCCTAAATCTATAACATATAGTAAGCCATTATTCGTTTTGACACACTCTCCTTAACTTTAAATACGGTCGAGTACCTTTTGGATAAGCGTGTCGATGGTATTCTTATATCCGGTGTTGGCTTCTTTTATCAAGCGGTTGGCGATTACCATGCAGACGGTCATTGCCTTGTGCCCCATCAGTCGGCTCAGGCCGGCAAGTGCGGAACTTTCCATCTCGAAGTTGGTAATCCGATAGCCGTTGTACTCGAAGTTCTCAATCTTTTCGTTCTGACGCGGGTCGGCAAGCGGCACACGGAGTTCGCGTCCTTGCGGGCCGAAGAAACCACCGGCGGCAATCGTCACGCCGCGCACCATGTCGCCCTGGTCGATGCGGTCGATGAGTTCGGCACTGGCGTCAATTACGTAAGGGACGGGTGCACACATGTTGCCCGACCAGCCCATGTGGTTCAGGAAGGCACGCTCGAAGGCCAGGTCGCAAACCGAGTTGCGTCCGTCGTAGAAATTGAGCAGGCCGTCGAAACCGATGGATTTGGCGGAGCATATGAAGGTGCCTACGGG
This sequence comes from Bacteroides sp., assembly GCA_021203515.1. GTDB lineage: Bacteria > Bacteroidota > Bacteroidia > Bacteroidales > Bacteroidaceae > Bacteroides. Next base: position 30,055 of record JAJQAY010000033.1, read on the forward strand.
GGTATTGGGTTGCAAGCCGCCACAGGTGCCGATGCGCACCAACTCCAGTTGGCGCAATTGGGGCTTCTCTTCGCGGGTCTGGAAGTCGATATTGGCGAGGGCATCCAGTTCGTTCATCACGATGTCGATGTTGTCGCATCCGATGCCGGTGGACACCACCGTAATTCGCTTGCCTTTATAGGTACCCGTAATTGTTCTGAACTCACGGCTCTCTACTTCGCACTCTTTGTTATCGAAGTGGGAAGCAGTCAGCGCCACTCGGCCGGGGTCGCCCACCAGGATTACTTTGTCGGCCAGCCATTCGGGCTTCACGTGCAAGTGGAATACGGAACCGTCATCATTGATAATCAGTTCGGAAGATGCAAAATACTTTTTCATATCATTAAGAATTTAGTAGTTCACCACAGAGGGTACAGAGTGTAAGAGAAATTAAAGAAACGCAGATTAACGCAAATTCACGCAGATTATTTAATAGGATAAAGTTCCCTTTGCGAAAATCTGCGTTAATCTGCGTTTTAAGAAAAAACCTGTGAGACTCTGTGTCCTCTGTGGTGAACTAAGTTATCATTTACTCAGCGGCTGGTTCGATGTGCTCCCCGACGGCTTGGCAATATTCTCGCGCATGGAGGTATCGGCTTCGATGTTCTTCATGCGATAATAATCCATGATGCCCAGATTGCCGCTACGGAATGCTTCCGCCATTGCTTTCGGCACTTCGGCTTCGGCCTCGATTACCTTGGCGCGGGCTTCCTGCGCTTTGGCCTTCATTTCCTGTTCGCTGGCAACGGCCATAGCGCGACGTTCCTCGGCTTTGGCCTGGGCGATATTCTTATCCGCATTGGCCTGGTCGATTTGCAAGGCGGCACCGATGTTCTTACCTATATCGATATCGGCGATGTCGATGGAGAGGATTTCAAAAGCCGTACCGGCATCCAGTCCTTTGCGGAGCACCAGTTTGGAGATGGAGTCCGGATTTTCCAGTACCGTCTTATGATTTTCGGACGAACCGATGGACGACACGATACCTTCGCCTACACGTGCCAGAATGGTGTCTTCGCCGGCACCACCCACCAACTGGCGGATATTGGCGCGCACCGTGACACGGGCCTTGGCTATCAACTGGATACCGTCTTTGGCAACGGCCGTAACCGGCGGTGTGTCAATCACCTTCGGGTTTACCGACATCTGCACGGCTTCGAACACGTCACGACCGGCAAGGTCGATAGCGGTAGCCATCTGAAACGGTAATTCGATGTTGGCTTTGGAGGCGGATACCAATGCGTGCACCACTCTTTCCACGTGTCCGCCGGCCAGGTAGTGCGCTTCCAGTTCGTCGCGGGTGATGTTCTTCAGCCCCGCCTTGTGTGCTTCAATCAGTCCCGGCACGATGATGTAGGGCGGCACGTTACGAATGCGCATCAAGAAGAGTTGTATTAACGATATATTGACTCCCGATACTTTAGCGGATAGCCACAGGAAGAATGGTACGTAATGGAAAAACAGTACCAGAAAGATAATGCCACCTATAATAAGGAAGGCGGTCAGATGTATTGTGCTTGGATCCATGTTTTTAGTTATTAGTGATTAATTATTAGTGATTAGTTTCAACTTTCAACTTCTCCACGAGTATTACCCCGTCCGTAATCCGGCTCACGATCACCGGCGTCTTTTCGTTCAAGAAACCATCTGTAGATTTCACCTCTACGATATCACCGTTGATTTCGGCATATCCGATAAGGGCGAGGCGGGTCGTAGTGATGCCGGTGTCGCCTATTTTCACTTTCTCTTCGGCGCTACGGTCTACTTTCGACGTGATAATCTTCTTCAAGGCTATATTGTCCAGCGTCTTGGAACGCATGAACCACACCAACGAGCCGATGCATGCCACGGCTGATATGGCCAGTGTAATGAACCCCGCATCCGTCCCCATGTGTGCAAACGCGTAGTAGTTGGCAAAGATTATACACCCTCCCGCCAGAATGCCGGCAATGCTGATGCCCGGAATTACGAATAATTCCACTAAGAACAGGATAACGGCCGCTACGATTAATACCGTGATGATGAGTATGTCCATACTTTGTCTTATTTAATGGTTTGTTTTTCTAATTTGCGTACTTGGATGGCCGCCCGGTCTATTTCGGTGGCCAATTGTTGCATCCGCTTTTCCAAGTCGAGTATGGCCGGAGCCATTTTGCTCTTTTCGCTTGGCATGGCGCGGACATATTCGGTGCGCATGCTTTCCAACTTACTCTGTTGCTGGCGGTAGCTCTTTTCCAATTCAAGGTATTTCTTGAATTGGGCTTTGGCTTGCGGAGAGCGGAAGTCGGTGGCCTGATAATACGTGTGCCGGTTGTCAATCACGAACTCGAACTCGTGTTGCTTCTCTGTCCGGGGCTTTTGGTGAATGGCCTCTTGCAGGCGTTGACGGGCTTCGGCCACCGCATTGTCGTCCTTCCAGGTATCTTTGATAGAATGGAGCTGGGCTAGTTTTATCAACAGGTCTCTGTCCATGCTTTCATAGTTGTACACTTGCTTGGAGGTGTTGGGGATGAATACGTAGACGCATACTTTGCCTTCGGGCTGATAGCGGTCGGAGGCAAACCAGCCAAGATTGTTGAATTCGTCGATGACATACATATAGTCGTTGTAGGGCGAGTTGAAAGGCATGCCTACGTTCTCCGGCGTCAGATAGGTGTTGGAATTGGTGTTATAGCGTGTCACGAAGATGTCGTAGCCGCCCATGGAGCCGGGGCCGTCGGCCGCGTAGTAAATGGTGATGCCGTCGGCCAGCACATACGGGTAGTTGGCATTCATGGCTTCGTTGATGGTTCCGGGCAACATTCTCCCTTCGCCCCATTCTCCCATCATCTTGTTGCGGGAGAGTATGTTGAGTGTGCTGTCCTGCTGGAATTCGCTATAATAGATTTTATTGCCTATCTCCGTTTCATAAACCGTGCCGCCTTTGCCGCTCGATGTGCCGAAGTAGGCATCGTGCATGAAGAGTTTTCCCGACTCCGGGCTGATTTTATAGGCTTCGAGGAAATCTTGCTTATCTACCACGAAACTATCTATGAAGCATACCTCTTCCACGCCTCTCAGCAGACGGAGGTTCGCCTTGCTCTTTTCCAGAAGTTTCTCGGCTTCGGCGGTGGGGCGTTTTCTCTTGGTAAGTTCCGCGATGTATTTTTCGTAGGTATCGACGGCATCTTCAAAGCGGTAGAGCTTGTCGTAGGCTTGTGCCAGATAGAGTTGCGCTCCCGTGACGCGTCGCTTTACAGCATTTTCCAGATACGTCGCGGCTTGTTTATATTCGCCTTTCTTGTAGAGCGTTTTCGCTTGCTCCAGGGTCTGAGCCGAGAGGCCGATGCCGAATAAACCGAATAGAAGAAATAGAATATATTTTTTCATCACACCAAATTCTTTTTAAGAAGTTCAAAAATACAAATTAATCGGGGATAAAGCTGATTTCCGTACTTCTATTATGTTAATTCTTCTTTAAATTGTTACTTTTGCGGGCGGAAACCCCTCGGGTGGGGGAGGCTATTATAAGTATGAATGAGCAGGAACAAATCTTTCGCCGTATTGAAAGGCGGTTTATGAAAGGCATCGTAGAATATGGGTTGATAGAGGACGGTGACAAAATTCTTATCGGGCTTTCGGGTGGAAAAGACTCGCTGGCCTTGGTGGAGTTGCTGGCCCGTCGGGCGCGCATCTTCAAGCCGAAGTTTTCGGTGGTGGCGGTTCATGTGGTGATGAGAAATATTCCTTATCAGAGTGACGTGAGTTATCTGAAGGAATATGTGGAGGCGTTGGGAGTACCTTTTGTGTTGTATGAGACGGAGTTCGACGCGAGTACGGACACCCGCAAGCCACCTTGTTTTCTTTGCTCGTGGAACCGTCGTAAGGCTCTTTTTACGGTGGCTAAGGAACAGGGCTGCAATAAGATAGCGTTGGGACATCATATGTACGATATATTGGAGACGTTGCTGATGAATATCACTTATCAGGGGGCTTTCAGTTCGATGCCGCCCCGCCTGGTGATGAAGAAGTTCGATATGACAATCATCCGTCCGATGTGCCTGGTGCATGAGGCGGACTTGGTGGAGTTGGCGCGGATGAGAGGGTATCGCAAGCAGGTGAAGAATTGTCCTTATGAAACGCAATCGAGCCGGAGTGCGATGAAGGGCATTCTGCACCAGTTGGAAGAGATGAACCCGGAAGCAAGATATAGTTTGTGGGGTAGTATGAGCAATGTTCAGGATGAACTTTTGCCGAGAAAATTCACCACAGATTACACGGATTAACACGGATTATTTTAATTACAATTTATAAGATTAATCATATTGCCAAATGAAAGCTTTTTATACCGTTTTATTATTGATTGTATCCAATATCTTTATGACGTTTGCATGGTACGGACACCTGAAATTGCAAGAGATGAAATTAATATCGAACTGGCCTCTCTATGCGGTCATTCTCTTCTCATGGGCGATTGCACTCGCGGAATACTCCTTTCAGATTCCGGCGAACCGTATCGGCTTTATCGGTAATGGCGGGCCGTTTTCGTTGATGCAACTAAAGGTAATTCAGGAAGTGGTGACGCTTATCATTTTTACAATATTCACCACCGTTCTCTTTAAAGGTGAAACCCTGCATTGGAACCATATAGCAGCTTTTGTATGTTTGATATTGGCGGTGTATTTCGTTTTTATGAAGTAATTAAAGAGAATATCCTTATTCTCAGCTATTACATACAGGCTCAATAAATTCTATTTGATTAATGTAAAATAGCAAATTTTCGGCACACGAAAAGGTTGCCATATTCTCTGTGGTCGTTGCCGAAGTTCTTTTAGTACTTGGAAAATGTTAAATGAAACTGTTAGGAAATCAAAATCAACCTCATTTAATATATTTATCCACGTATATACAATAATATCACATCTTATATGTGGACAAAGATAATAATAACATTGAATAATTGATTACATTAAAAGATATTTTTTTAATAATTTCTTCATATTCGTTAGATGCATTTTTTTAATCTTGTCGAAAATCACATAAAAAGTGGAGTAATAAAACTACATTTTTCCTTGTAAATATCATATACCTCACAGATTATCTGAGATTTATCTCTATTTGTAGTAGATTATCGGTATCAATTGTATTTCATATTTTACTTGCTAAGGAGCTGTTAGGATTTTAATAGCTTCTCTGCTGTATTGATAAAGTTTTTGTTATCAGTGTTTTATTGGTGGGTTAAGTACTAAAAGAACATGTTTTCTTATCAAAATTATTTGCCTATGGAAATACACTAAAAAGAATTACTAAATCAAACGAGTGTAGTCTTCACTACATCGAAAAGAGAAAATCACAATTACCTTTTATGTTTAACCGAATAATTAAATGTATGGCAAAAAGAACTAACCTGTTTCCGAGCTTCACAAAGTCTCGTGAAATGAACTTTTTGAAGATAGTAGGCGCTAGTTTCCTACTACTCTGTACGGTGCCACAACTTGTTGTGGCTAATACTAATGAAAAAGCCGCCGTTACAACTATCCAGCAAAGTAAAACAGAAAAAATCACTGGTGTGGTGAAAGACCCGAGCGGAGACCCTCTCATCGGCGTATCCGTTGTCGTGAAAGGAACTACGAATGGTACCATCACCAATCTGGACGGCGAATTTACACTGACCGCAAAAAAACGGTGATATGTTGGAAATCTCATATATTGGATGCACTACTATCAACGTGAAGGCCAGTGGCGCTCCTCTTAACATTATAATGAGAGAAGATGCTCAGAAATTGGACGAAGTGGTGGTGGTAGGTTACGGCACAACTACCAAGCGCGCTATGGTTGCTTCCGTATCTACCGTGAAAGCCAGCGAAATGGAAAACCTCCCTATCAGCAACATGACACAAGGATTGGCAGGACGTACTCCGGGTCTGATTGTACAAGGCTCAGGTGGTGGCATCAACAAAACCAGTAAAGTTTCTATTCGTGGTGGTGATACTCCACTAGTGGTTATTGACGGTGTGATTCGAGATTACAATGACTTCGCAACGCTGAACCCAGAAGACGTAGAAACGATGTCTGTTCTGAAAGATGCCTCTGCTACAGCCGTTTACGGTTCGCGTGCCACAAACGGTATCCTTCAGGTGACCACTAAAAAGGGAAAGAGTGTCAAACCCAGCATCGAGTACAATTTCAACCAGAGTTGGGCGCAACCCAATGTATGGCCCGACAAACTGGATGCCTATCAATATGCCTATTATACTCGTGAAGCCCAACGTTACGATGGTGTGACGGAAACATATAATGAAGAGGACTTGCAAAAGTTTCGTAATGATTCGGACCCCCAAGGACACCCCAATACGAACTATTATAAACTACTTTTGCGTAATTTTGCCCCCTCAGTCCAAGCATAGTCTGAGACTTTCCGGCGGTAACGAGGTTAACCAATATTACGCATCTGTAAGTATGCTCAACCAGCGTTCTCTTTATCGCAATGACAACAATTGGATGAAGCGTACCAACTTCCAGTTGTCGGAAACGACTAATATTGAAAGTATCGGCCTGAAAATAAATATGCAAGTAGATGGATATACACAACATCAAAGTCACCCGCTAACTTCTGAATCCGGTAGCTATCAGTCAGTGTTTTCCGGCATTCAGGACAAAAGCCCGATAAGCATCGGTGTAAACAATCTCGGTCTGACTTCCACATCAAGCTATAATCCTGTTAAGTTTATTGCGAAAGATGCCGGTTACGCTGGAAAGAGAGAAACCGTAATAAATGGTTTGCTGAACCTGGAGTGGAGTATTCCATGGGTAAAAGGACTGAAGCGCGTACTAAAGACAGTTACCGCTTCTACCAGAAAGATAATAAAGACTGGACAAAGGAACCGGCCGGTTATGACTGGGATTCTACCGTACCGGTATATGCTAAAAATCCCAGTTTACCACAATCGATGGAGACCGGACGTAGCTGGACATGGCAATATTTTGCCGAGTATAACAATTCGTTTGGCAAACACAATGTATCTGCTTTGGCAGGGTACGAATGCTCTTATTCGTTCGGTCACAAAATGGGTTTGAGTCGGGATGATTATGCATTTGTGATTGACCAGATTGGCGTAGGGCCATCCGAGACAATGAAAAACTCGGGTAGCGAGTGGGAAAGCGGGCGTGCCGGATGGATTGGGCAGTTGAAGTATAATTATGATAACCGCTATATGATTGAAGGTAGTATCCGTTATGATGGTTCGGACAATTTTCGCAAAGGCAATCGTTGGGGAGCTTTCTATTCCGATTCTGTGGGGTGGGTTATCAGCGACGAAGCGTTTATGGAAACGGTGCGTGACAAACACATTTTTGACCTGCTAAAACTCCGTGCATCTTACGGTGAAGTTGGATTAGATAACTGGGGAGACGAAAATAATCCATTCCATATCGGTCGTTTTGCCTATCTTCCTTCTTACAAATTGGATGCAACAGGATATATTGTAGGGGAAAAATATGTACCTATCTTCAATGAGGGTTCTCTTCCTTCACCGGATTTGACTTGGTTCACCACCCGCCAGTTTGATGCAGGATTTGATTTCGGCTCTCTGAATAACCTTCTGTATGGTGCATTTGACTATTTCTATTATTCAACGAAAGGCTTCTTATATTCTCCCGACGAATTAATCATCGGATATACCCTCCCCTTGGGGACGAGTTTTCCGAAAGTTTCCACCGAAGGCGAGAACTGTCGTGCAGGTTTTGAGTTCCAACTGGGATGGAGAGATAATATAAAAGACTTCCACTATGATGTATCGGTAAACTTCACCAAATTCGACGAACTTTGGGCAAGCGATCCACGAGAAGGGCTTGAAGTAAAAAGAACCCCTATAAACGCACGGTACAGCAACAAGGCTATGCAGGTATTTATTTAAAGAATGAGGGTTTCTTTAATAGTGTAGACGAAATTTACAATAGCCCTGTACCATCGAACGCTACTCATTTGTCGGCAGGAGACTTGAAATATTACGATTTCAATGGCGATGGAATTATAGACGACGCTGATAAAACACGTCTGGGTAAAAACAGTTTCCCACGTGCAAACTATGGTATCAATATCAATCTGTCGTACAAGGGTTTCAGTTTCAGTACCCTCTTCCAAGGAGCTACACGCTTTGACAAGTATCTAGGTGCCGAAATCATGCTGGGGGGGGTATACAAAACGGATCAGTTCCACGCTACGAGTTCCAGACCGACTATTGGACGCCGAATAATACTGATGCACGCTATCCAAGGTTAGTGTCGGCCAGTACTATCAATAACGGAAACAATACCGGGAATGCGAGTGACTTTTGGTTGATTAACGGAGCCTACCTCCGCATGAAAGACATACGTATCTCTTACGACTTCAAAAAGATATTGCTGAAAAATGTAAGTTGGTTGAATAAAGTGGTAGTCGGTGTAAGCGGGCAAAACCTCTTTACCATTTCCGAAATGACTAAATACGGTCTTGACCCGGAAACGGCTGATACCAACCGTTATGAGTATCCGAATGAACGCGTATTCGCCATCAACTTTAGTTTAGGATTTTAAAACTGACTATTATGAATAAATATATAAAACATACACTTTTCTATATACTGGGAGCCGGTATGTTTGCGTCTTGTGACGTAATGGACACAGCTCCTATGGAATCTTATGATGACACAGTTGTGTGGGGATCAAAATCTTCGATAGAAGGCTTCGTGTACGGCACGTATCCTGATGTGCTTGGCAACTATGCAGGGATTGCCGACTGGGAAAGCCGCACTCCGAACGGAGTATATAATGAAGCAGCCGGTGACCCGACCGGTGCCGTAGAAACGGAAGGCAAGATAACTTCCGGTAGTGATTTCGGATTTGATAAATTCGGGCAATTAAGGCGTTGCAACATGATTATTGAAAATGTAGCAAAATCAGGACTTAACGAGAGTGAGAAAAAAGAGCTTATAGCCGAAGGGTATTTTCTCAGAGGATTAGTGTTTTTTGCACAGGTACGCACCATCGGACGTTTTGTACCGGTGACAAAAGTTCTGTCGCAAGAAGATACGGAAGCCTTTAAAACTCCGATGACTAAGGATATAGCCGAGAGCTATTCTTACGTCATTTCGGACTTTCAGAAGGCTTCACAAGAAATGAGTGAAAAGAAATCCGCAGGGCGTGCCAATCGTTTTACGGCATTAGCCTACCTGAGTCGTGCCGCTTTGCAGGCGTATGCCTACACCAAAGATGACAAATATCTGATCATCAGCAAGAATGCCGCGCAAGAAGTGATTGATAAAGGAGGCTACACGATGAGTAAAGATTACACAAACATGTTTCTCAAACCGGGTGCCAATGATGCGGAAATCATTCTTGGACGCTACTATCTGGATTTGAATTCAACTTGTTCAAATTTCGTAGAGTTCATCAGATGCGTGCCTAACATTAAACCGGATGAAGCCGCAGGTTCCGGAGGTACTCCAGCATTTGCGAAATCGGATGCGTTTGAGGGATGGCCAGATACTTTCCTTCGCAAGACTTGGTAGACCAATATTTGGTGGTTGAAAGCGGAAAGGCTATACCTTGGTACGAAACTCAAGCCTACAAAGATGCTGTTACGGAACTGGATCCCACATCGCTCAAAGAAGGCGATTTCTACAAAGAGTCAGACTGGAAGGCATTGGGGCTTAGAACTGGCTGGGAGGTTTCTGACAAAGAAGATATGGACAACACCGAAAAAGGTCCCATTATCACACGCTACGGACAAGTGAAAACTGATAAACCGGACATAAAAATAAACGAGTTGATATATTCTAACCGTGACAAACGTTTCTATGGAACGATTGTCTATGACTCTTGCCAGTGGTTGCTGAACGAATGGGTTACTACTTGTATCCGGGGTAATATGTATGCAGGCTTACGACCCGACAGGAAAAGCTCATGGTATACCACAGCTACAGGTTACTATTGGAGAAAGGGTGTCTACGACATACAGCCACGTATGTATGCCGGTAATAAAACCAATTATCACTATGTGCTTTGTCGCTTGAGTGAGATGTATTTGAACCTGGCTGAGATTTATTTGCTTGAAAATAACGTACCGAAAGCTGTTGAAATGCTGAACGTTGCCCGCGTGAAACATGGAGAACTGCCAGCATCGACCGCAACTACTTCGGAAGATGCCTGGAAAGATTACATCCGTGAACGACGTGTAGAAATGGCGCAGGAAAATGACCTTTATTGGAGTTATTTGCGCTGGGGTAAGTATGGAGGTCCCGCAAACGAAGGTCGGGAACCGGGAGCAGTAATTAAAGCTCTGGACAATCCACCCTACAAAATTATGATAACTAAAGACCGAAAACGGTTCTTTATTGCACAGATTATGTACGGAAAAAACATGGAACCGTAAATTTACAACAAAACGTTATTTACTTCCCATTTCACAATCAAATATCGATAAACGCAAGGCAAGTGGAATTGAAGATAATTACGTGAATGAGTGGTAATCAATGTGACACTTTAACAAGATTTGAATATGAAAAAATATAGTTATTTATTCTTTATACTAATCCTCACGACTCTGACTTCATGTCTGAAGTCCGGGATGGAAGATTTACCGGAGTTTGAAGGTAATGACATCACTGCGGTAAGAAAAGTGGAATACCGATTCAAAGGAACAAATACATCCGGAGTCAGTGGAGAAGCATATCTGGAGTATCAAGCCTTGAAACATACGGAGCAACTGGACAAGGATGCTAAAACATTGGACATCCAAATTACCGTACCAGCTTCAGATGAGGCTACTCAGTTTACGGCGGCCAAACGTGCGGAATGTACTATACAAAATATTGCGATTATGGTAAGTATCGAAACCGCTGCCCGCATCGTACCGATAGGTGACGCGCCTAGATTGGGGATACCCGAAGATTGGAGCAAACCCAATAAATATCTGATAACTGCCGCTAACGGCAATACAGCCGAGTGGACAATTACAGTTACCAGTTTCACTAAATGAGACACTCTTTAGTTTAGTAATAAGGGATTATTACTAGGTGTTTGGATGGACCGCCGATGAATGCGTTTATGTGAATATGTACGCTACATCGGCGGTTTTTTTGATATACTCTTTATTTTGCAATATACTTCCCCATTCCTTTCGTATAGAAAGTCTGGAAATCCCCCTTTTCATCGGTATATATGAAGCAGGCGTCAATATCGGGATGTGCATCGGCAAAGCGTTCCGCTTCTTCCAGACCCATTACCATGAAGGCCGTGGCATAGGCATCGGCGCTCATGCAATCGCAGGCAATGACGGTGGCGGACAGGATATTATGTTGTACGGGATAGCCGGTGCGCGGGTCGATGGTATGGGTATACTTCTTTCCACCCTTATAATAGTAATTGCGGTAATTGCCGGAAGTGGCTATGCCCAGGTTGGTGACTTGCAACACCGTTTGCAATTCCTGGTTAACCGCCAGCGTGTCATCTATCGGCTTGTTGATGCCGATGCGCCACAAGCTTTTCTTCGGGTTCTCTCCGCAAACAACCACCTCGCCGCCTATGTCTACCATGAAGTTGCGGATGCCTTTCTTCTCCAGCAATTGTGCCACTACATCCACCGCATACCCCTTGGCTACGGCGCTACAAGAGAGCATGATGCGCGGGTCTTGCTTCAGCACTTTGCCTTCGGCGGATAAAGAAACTTTGCCGTATCCGGTTATGTCGAGCAAGCTATCTATCATGGCAGAGTCGGGAAATACCCCTTTCTTGAAGCCAAATCCCCAGGCGTTGGCGAGGGGGGCCACCGTGATGTCGAAAGCTCCGTCGATCTCTTTGGAAATCTCCATACTACGGCGGAAGACGTTCAGGAAGAATGTATCGGGAATAATGTCTTCGTTACGGTTGACGCGCGTAATAGTTGCCGTATCGTTGAACGGAGAAAGCGAACCGTCGAAATGCTTGAGTTCCGCTTCTATCTCTGCTTTTAGGTCGTTGTTGTGCTGGTAGGTGATGTTGTAGACCGTACCGAAGATAAGTCCGCTTGTTGTCCGATAGGGAGCCGGGCGGTCTTGGCGTGCCAGTATCCAGATAGTGCCCAATATCAGGAGGGCTATCCATAAGAAATTCCGTTTTACTTTTTTGTCCATATCCGTATATGTATGAAAGTGTTAGCTGAAAAATAAGTATTCGATGAGTATTTTCGTACCGATGATAATCAATATAATGCCGCCCCAAAGCTCGGCGCGCAACTTACGGGCTATGCCGCAACCGAAACGGATGCCGAACATCAGTCCTGCCATCGACAGGACAAAAGACGTAAACCCGATGATGCCGACGGGAGGAAGAATGTCCGCGAAGCTCCTCATGCCCAGAAATGCAAAAGAAACACCGATGGTCAGTGCGTCGATGCTGGTGGCTATGGCCAGAACAAGGATTACCTTCAGGCTGGTAGGGTTGTACTCGTGTTTGCAATCTTCGTCTTTGAAGGACTCCCGCACCATGCGGCCTCCCAGAAAAGCCAGGATTGCGAAAGCTATCCAGTGGTCTATACTTTCTATCAGATGGCTGAATGAACTGGCACATAACCAGCCCACCAACGGCATGACCGCCTGAAACAATCCGAAGAAAAAGGCCATTGTCAGCATCGGACGTAGACGGGTGCGCTTCAGAATAATGCCACTGGCTATCGAAACGGCGAAACAATCCATCGCAAGTCCCACGGCAAGCAGCCAGATTTCTACGTTAGTCATTGTTTTAGAACGGTAGTTTGCAGGTTATCGTATAAGTGACGCCCATTGTATTGCTACCATACTTCCCGTAGCCGGGCACATACCACGGGTCGCCGTGCTCGTCGGGCGAGGAAGACATGCGGAACTTGAAGCGGATTGACCAGCCCATATATAGCGCATCCAACACATGTGCCCGTATGCCCACACAAAACTCCAGCCATTGCATCGACCCTTTCATTCCTTTATAATTGAAGGGCAAACTACCGCCCCAGATATTGTCTACCAGATTGGGATTGCCCAGACTCCCTCCAAAGATAGGGTCGCTCACGGAAGGCGCTTCCACGTCGTACTTAAAACTGGTTGCACCGTAGCGCAAACCTACCAGTAGTTTATGGTCGAACTTCTTCTTAAACAGAGTATTGTAATCCATTCCGATGCGGAAATAGGGAGCACTGCTTTTATAGTGTATGCCCTTCTCGCTCCAGGTGTCCGTTGAACCGTATCCTATTTCGGCAATGTGGAAGAAGCGGTTTTTGAGATTGACATCGACTATTACTTCCATACTCAGGAAATCTCCGCCAAGAAGTTTACTACCCGACCCCCACAAGTCTACTCCGACGGATACACCGTTGTACAACGGATAGTATACTTCATCTTGCGCATCCTTTTTCTCCGTTGTCGCCGGTTTTTTGGTGGGCGGAGCAGAGGTACTTCTGTTCTGTGCTCCCGATGGGAGGGACAACAACAGGCAGAGCGCCAGACTAATAGAATAGTTTAAGATTTTCCGTTCCATAGATACCGGCTTCTTTGTTTGCAACACGGATGGAGTCGAGGCTATGACGACTATAGCTGACGTTTGTAATCGCTTGTTTCATCTGATAACCGCAATCCATCGACAAGAAATAGGGAGTATTGATTTGATGAATAATAATCGTGTCTCTCAGTGTCCTGCTATAATGGAATACGAGTACGGTAGAGTCTTCCGTATACCTGAGTGGGAGTGAAAGGTCGTGCACCTTCTTCTGGTTATTGATGATAATGGAGTCCGTTCCGTAGGCGGTGACGGTCAGCGAGTCCAGCGTGTCGTTGTGTACGGTCTGCGTCCCGCGGTCCAAAGTATAAAGATAACATTGCATCATGGCACGTGTAGCCAACGAGCAATCCGCCTCTTCCGAGCAGGATATGACTATGCTGACCAGCGGGCCGATGATAGCTCCGAGTATGATTAATCTGATTAATGCTTTCATATCTGTTTTAAATCATTTTCTCTATTTGATACTTGTTCCGTTCCGGTGCGTTGCGCGATATGAGTTCGCCGAGGAAACCTGCTACAAACAATTGCGTTCCGATAATCATGGACGTCAACGACAAGTAGAAGTAGGGGGAGTCCGTGACGAGGCGGTAGGGCATCCCGTGGTTCATGTCGTACAACTTGCTGGCGCCTACTATGATGACGGCAACCAAACCCACAAAGAACATCAACGACCCCAGCAGACCGAAAAAGTGCATCGGCTTGATGCCGAAAGTGGAAAGAAACCAAAGCGAAATCAAGTCGAGGTATCCGTTAAAGAAACGGTTCCAGCCACCGAACTTCGTCTTGCCGAACTTTCGTGCCTGATGATGCACCACCTTTTCCCCGATTCTCTTGAAACCGGCGTTCTTGGCCAGATAAGGAATGTATCGGTGCATCTCGCCATACACCTCGATATTCTTCACTACAGCATTGCGATAGGCTTTCAGGCCGCAATTGAAGTCGTGCAGGTTCTTGATACCGGATACTCTTCGGGCGGTTGCATTGAACAACTTCGTCGGCAGAGTCTTGGGTAGCGGGTCATATCGCTTTTGTTTCCAGCCCGATACGAGGTCGTAGCCCTCTTCCGTAATCATCCGGTATAGTTCGGGAATTTCGTCAGGGCTATCCTGCAAGTCGGCGTCCATTGTAATTACGACATCGCCCTGCGCCTGCTCGAAACCACAATATAGCGCTGGCGATTTACCGTAGTTACGGCGGAACTTGATGCCTCGTACGGCATTCGATTTCGCCTGTAGTTGCTCGATTATCTGCCAGGAGCGGTCGGCACTTCCGTCGTTGATGAATATGACTTCGTAAGAAAAGCCGTTAGCGCTCATCACCCGTTCAATCCATGCGAACAGTTCCGGAAGAGATTCTTCTTCATTGTATAAAGGAATGACAACTGAAATATCCATTTTGAACTAATTACCAATTATGAATTACAAATTACAAAGTTTTTCTCATCGTTATCAGCCTGCCACCTTGCTTCTCTTCATTACGAATAAAGCCGTAGGAATGGCAAGCAACGAACCGCAAAATACATTCCACGACACCAGTTGCATGACGATGTCGATAGGAGTAAGTGTTCTAATCGTATCCAGGCTCTCGCGGAACAGGTCGACATAGGTTTCTATTCCCGCTACGCCGCTTTTTTCTAAAAGTTCTACTTGCGATTCATAGGCGTTGATTACATATCCATGGTCTAAGAAACGAAAATAAATATAGTGTGCTACCGCCGTCAGCAATGCGGCGAATGTATACATGAAAATGGTGAATATCCATGCGTGTAAGAAACTGATACTACCCCTACATACCGTATTGCGGTACATCCGCACGTAGTAATAGCCCATAAAAGGAACGCATAGTGTAAGTCCCATAAACAGGAAAGATAGGAACGGAACCGTCAGCCCGATTGTGGAGAGAATGAATTTCAGTATCCAAAATCCGCCCATGTAGGTGCCAAACAGCATTGCATATTGCATGTAACCTCTATTTTTTTCTGCCATTTTTCTTAGAAATATGGCGCAAAGTTATAAATAATATTGGTTGTAGCCCCAGTCTGCCTGTTAAAGTTGAAAAAAGTTGGGGTGGGGTATTGCAGGTTTCAGAATTTTACCTACCTTTGCACCCGCAAACATGGGTAAGTCCTATACGGCCAGCTCCCTTCGAATCCTCCAGGGCTTGATCGCAGCAAAGGTAGTTGGTTGTAGCGGCGCGATATAGTAAGCTTACCCACCTGCCTCTTTAGCTCAGTTGGCCAGAGCACGTGATTTGTAATCTCGGGGTCGTTGGTTCGAATCCGACAAGAGGCTCAAAAGCGAGAGATGTGTTAGAAATGATGCATCTCTCGCTTTTTTTATTAAAACGCAGATTAACGCAGATTTTCACAAAGGGAACTCTATCATATAAATAATCTGCGTGAATCTGCGTTAATCTGCGTTTCTTTAATTTTTCTCTTAACTCTGTGAGACTCTGTGTCCTCTGTGGTGAAATCATTTCCTTCATTTCCGGACAGTATGAATAAAAGTTTCATTTTGACATTTTGCATTTCTACTTGCGCCAGAATGCGCTATTTGCGTCCGACTATCCTTGTAGGCGTAAAAACGCGAACGGATTTTTGTAATCGACAGACTGCCAGTAGAATACTGAAATATACCCGTTTCAAATGGAGTTTCAAAGCGCTCTGTGATACCTTTCGCCTCGTTCCCCGGTGGAGAAAATAAGGTTCCCCGGTGAGGAACGGAACGTTCCTCACCGGGGAAGTTAATAAACTACTAGTAGGAAGTTGACATACTACTACTAAGAAGTGAACATACTACTACTAGGATATTAACTTCTTGCCACCTGATACTGCATAAACGTCGTATATTATGCAATATTCCGTTATATTCATTCTGTTTTTATACACATAAAAGCTATTTTACTACATTTTCAGAAATTGTAATGTCAGTAGAAAAGGCGTTTTGCTTTCTTTCTGGTGTCGTTTTGGGTTAAATGATTTCACCACAGAGTCTCGCAGAGTCTCACAGAGTAAAGAGCAAAATTAAAGAAACGCAGATTAACGTAAATTTACGCAGATTATTTATATGATAGAGTTCCCTTTGCGTTAATCTGCTAAGTTTTACGACTGCTCTTTAGTTTCTTCGCCATAAATCCGTAGGTTGGCGTTGTTTCTCCTTGCTTTCGGGATGATCAAGATTTATCCCCGGCAAATTGTTTGTTATAGCCTGTTCTTTTGAAAAAAAAATAATACCTTTGTGATGAACTGTCAACGGAACGATATGATACAGATAAAACTCCATACACTATATAATAAGGTATTCATTCTATTACTCCTTCTTTCTCTTTCGATAAAGACCTTTGCCGGTTGGAACAGTTTTATCATTAACTTTGATAAAAATCAGTATGGCAAAGGTACGCAGACCTGGCAAATCGCTCCTTATGATGATAAATGGGTTTACTTTGCCAACAAGAACGGAATGTTGCAATTTGATGGCAATGTCTGGAGTATATTCCATATGAATAATGCTTCCGATGTGCGTTCGGTGTTGGCTTCTGCCACGCAAAAGAAAATCTACGTGGGAGGCATCAATGAGTTTGGGTATTATGAACCGGGAAGCAATGGTTCTCTGGTCTATCATTGCATGTCCGACACTCTGGATGGTTCTTTTCGCTTTCTGGGAAATGTTTGGGGCATCCACGAAACCGATAATATCCTGTATTTTCAGGGAGACGACCGGGTCATAAAATATTTGAACGGGAAATATACCGCTATTGAAATGGAGGTCAAGATGGACTGCTCGAATATGGTAAACGGTATTCTTTATATCGGTACCGACCACGGAGTATGGTTTCTGGCAGGAAATACTTTTTTCCCTTTGCAGGGGGCTGAAGTCTTGGCATCCAAGAGGGTTAGAGGCATTATTCCCTATAAAGACGGAGTGCTGGTGGCAACGGCATACAACGGTTTGTTTTATTGTAACGGAAAAACAGTACAACCCTTTATCACCGGTGCGGAGGAGTTTATGCGCGAAAATGAAGTCTTTTGTGTGGACGAAAAAGATGATAAGATTGCATTGGGTACTATCCACAAAGGCCTGTTGCTGATAGATTGCGCCACGATGCAACTCAAATATTTTAATGAGAGCAACGGATTGCGCAATAACACGGTGCTTTCCGTATCTTTTGATGTCACCGGCAACTTGTGGGCAGGGCTGGATAGCGGTATCGACTATGTTTGCCTGAGTTCTCCTTTCACAAATCTGTATTCCTATCCATACTCCTACGGTACGGGCTACACTGCTGCCGTAGGGAATAATATCTTGTATCTGGGCACTAATCGCGGACTTTATTACACTTCCTATCCGGTCGAACTGAACGATAATTTGCCGGATATACGTCCCGTTCCCCAGTCCAGCGGACAAGTTTGGAACCTGTGCAGGATAGGGGATGACCTGTTTTGCTTGCATGACCGTGGTATTTTTCTTATTCAGGGAACCACGATGAAGCGGGTGACAGATATATCCGGCGCCTGGTGTTGCCAGGCGGTAATGGGCCGCCC
This sequence comes from Bacteroides sp., assembly GCA_021203515.1. GTDB lineage: Bacteria > Bacteroidota > Bacteroidia > Bacteroidales > Bacteroidaceae > Bacteroides. Next base: position 48,158 of record JAJQAY010000033.1, read on the forward strand.
GGACATGATGTATGTAGGAACTTATAATGGCATTTATCTGGTGGCAAAGAGAAACGGCGGGTGGCAAACGGTTTGTAAAATAGAAGGGATGGGAGACTCTTGCCGCCTTTTTGAGCAGGAGACCGATCGAATAGTATGGATTTATAATGCCGACCATGTCACCCGAATGGAATTGAGCGAGGATTTGTCCAAATCTATCTTTAAGAAAGATTACGGAGTTGCCGATGGATTTCCGTCAGACCACGGCATGTATGTGTCAAAGGTAGAGGGGCGCATCTGCTTTGCTACCCCCAACGGAGCCTATAAATTCAACCCTCATAAGAATGTGATGGAACTTTGTCCGGACATCAATAATCTTCTGAACGGTTCTTCTGCCTATTTGCGTCTGTTGGAATATCACGACCGTCTTATCAGTCTAAATCCGCACGAAATTTGTATAGCCAATCTGGATACTTATAAGAGAGGTGCCAATGCGAGTATTAATCCTATTCAGCGCTCACTGATAGAGCTGGTACCTACATTTGAAGCAATCATACCATTGTCCGATTCTCTGATGGTCATACCAAATGAAGAAGGTTTTGCTTTGTTCAGCATTCCGGTGGTCAAAGAACGGCAAGATAACAGCCATGCCGTCTATATCAGGAATATGTATTTGTCTTATCCCAAGGACTCGTTGGTATATATGGGGAATTTTCTGGGTGAAAAGCCGATGCCTGTCATTTCCTATTCATTGAATTCGGTGCGCTTTGACTATGGGCTTTCCCATTTTGCCATGGGAGATGACATTCGTTTTCAATATCGTCTGAACAAAGGAACCTGGTCCGACTTCACGACGATGCGTACTAAGGAGTATAGCAATCTGTCCGAAGGCGAATATACGTTTGAAGTAAAAGTCATCTTTCCTGATGGAACGACGTCCTCCGATGATATTTCATTTCGTATACTTCCGCCGTGGTATCGCAGCACTCCTGCATATATTTGCTATATACTTTTGGCTCTGTTGGCTTTCTGGTGTCTCTATCGTTGGGATGACATCCGCGTGAAGCGCAAAGAAAGGCAAGCTGTTGTAGAGAAGGATAAAAAACTGCATGAAACGGAGAAAGAGTATGAAGAAGAAAAAGCACGTCAAGAAGGACAAATCATGCGTTTGGAAAAAGAAAAGCTGGAGTACGACCTGCAACATAAAAGCCAGGAAATGGCCAATCTGATGATAAACTTTGTTCGTAAGAACGAAATGCTGACTGAAATTAAGTCTGAAATAGCCAAAGTGTCTACGATGCTGAAGGGAGAAGGCTCGTGTGAAGGGAGACAACAATTGCTGCTTATTAATAGCAAAATAGACTCCAACATTCAAAGTGACGAAGTGCTGAAACGCATAGAAGACCAGTTCGACCTGATACACAATAACTTCATGAAACGCCTGCACGTCAAGCATCCCGACCTTTCCAACAATGAGCGTATGATGTGTGCCTATCTGAAAATGAACCTTTCAACCAAAGAAATCGCTCCTCTGCTGAATATCTCCGTTCGTGGAGTAGAGACTATCCGTTATCGTCTTCGTAAGAAGTTCGGTCTGGAACGGGAGGATAATCTGCTCGACTATCTGAATAATGTTTTATAGGCTATGGCATATTGCTGAGTTCTCCATATTCATCTTTTGTTAAAAGCTGTTTTTCAGCGTTAACCTCTCTTTTACTGTACCTGCCCACAATGTTGTGAAGAAGAAATATCTAGGAAATATGCTTTAAAACATATAGTGACGTATCCTATAAAAGTATTATATTCTAATTGATTATGAGTTGATTATAAAATATTGACGTATTACTGACGTATTAATATTTTTGAATTGACGTATTTAAGAATTGTACTTTTAGCTTCAATGTGTATGGTTTTACTCTATGTTTGCAGTGTTCGTTTTGAGAACAATATGAAAAAAAAGTTAATCTTAATTTAGTAAAACTTATGAAAAAGTTATTATCAGTTTTATTTCTGTTTAGCTTTGCCTCGGCTTCTGTGTATGCGCAGAATATACAGGTAAAAGGTACAGTGGTGAGTGGTTCGGATAATGAGCCGTTGCCTGGAGTAAACGTGGTGGTGAAGGGAAACACCTCCATTGGCACAATCACCGGTTTGGACGGTGATTTCACATTGTCGGTTCCCTCCGATGCAACCCTTTCTATTTCTTATATAGGATTTATATCACAGGAAATCGCGGTAAAGGGACAGCATAATTTGAAAATAGTTCTTCAAGAAGATTCTGAAGCGTTAGATGAGGTAGTCGTAATAGGTTATGGCGTTCAAAAAAAGAGCGTAGTAACCGCTGCTATAGCTAAAGTTTCGGCGGATGATTTGAATGCAACAGCCCCTGTGCGTGTAGACAATGCCTTGAAAGGCTTGGCGGCAGGTGTAACTGTAACTTCTGCTTCGGGGCAACCGGGAGCTGCTGCCCAAATTCGCGTGCGTGGTATTGGTACTATTAATAATTCCGACCCACTATACATTGTAGATGGTATGCCTATTGATGGAGGACTTGATTACTTAAATCCGAATGATATTCAGTCTATAGAAGTATTGAAAGATGCTGCTTCTGGTGCCGTATATGGAGCTCGTGCAGCTAATGGCGTTGTTTTAGTTACTACAAAAGGTGGCAAAGAAGGTCAGACAAGAGTTACTTATGATTTTTCTTATGGCTGGCAACGCCCTTGGAAAGAACGTGATGTATTGAATGCTTCTGAATATGCTTTGATGATGAATGAAGGTTCTCTTAACTCAGGTAGTGCTCCCATCTATAAAGATCCTTATTCCTATGGTGTGGGAACTAATTGGCAGAAAGAAACTTTCAATTACGATGCCCCCGTAGTAAATCATCAGGTTAGTGTAAGCGGTGCGAGTGACAAAGTGAATTATTTTCTTTCATTAGGTTTCTTTACTCAAGAGGGTATCGTAGGTGGCAATTATGACCGTTCCAATTACGAACGTTTGACTTTGCGCAGTAATACTACCTACACTTTGTTTGATGAAACCAAAAATCGCAATTGGCTGAATAGCCTGAAGGTAACTTCAAATTTGTCTTATGCGCGTATTAAAGCAACGGATATTGAAACAAACTCATCTTATGGCTCTGCTTTAGGAAGCGCATTGTCTTTGTCTCCCATTCTTACGGTTTATGCAGAAGGCGAAGCGGAGCAAGAACAGCTCGATGCTTATGCATCCAATGCTAACTATACACCGATGTATGATCCCAATAATGGTAAACTGTTTACTATTCCTGGGGGGGATTATAATGAAATGGTAAACCCGATAGCCATGCTTTCAATGCCGCCTACCAAGAAATGGACACACAAATTTGTCGCCAATTTCTCAGCAGAATTAGGTATTTGGGATGGCCTGAAATTCAAGACTTCCTATGGTGCGGATTTATCTTTCTGGGGACAAGATAGTTATACGAAGAAATACTACTTGACAGCTAATAATTTT
>JAJQAY010000057.1 GCA_021203515.1 Bacteroides sp.
TAAAGATACAACCTTTATTTGAATTATGCAAGATTAAAACAGGCAATTCCGAAAGAATTTAGTATGTTCTATCATGTAAAAGATTTGCAATTCAACGCCCGGGTATCCCAACCCGACCCGCGTTTTGCACGCGTAATGCTCGAAGCGTTCGGCGGTGCTAATGGAGAATTAAAGTCGGCCCTGCAATATTTCGTGCAGGCATTCAGTTGCCACAATCCGTGTCCCGACAAGTATGATATGCTTATGGATATCGCCACCGAAGAGTTCGGACATCTTGAAATTGTGGGAGCTACCATCCAGATGCTTCTCGGATCGGTGAACGGCGAAATGAAAGATGTAGTAGAGGATACCCCCCTTCATACGATGATGAGTGGTAAAGCCGCCAAAGAAGATCTCATTCACCAAGCGTTCACCAATCCGCAGTTCTTGGTGTGTGCACCCGGCAGCCCGATGCTGACTGACAGTAATGGGAACCCTTGGCGTGCCAGTTATGTATCTGCCAATGCCGACCTCACTGTAGACCTCCGTTCAAATATGGCAGGCGAGGCTCGTGCCAAGATAGGTTATGAGAACCTCATTCCATTGACCGATGACCCGTTGGTCAAAGAAACGCTCGTTTTCTTAATGACCCGTGAAGTCACCCACTTCCAGCAATTTGAAGCTGCTTTGGCAACCATCCAGCCTAATTTCCCTCCCGGGGTATTCCAAACATCTCCTAAGTACAGCAGTCTCTATTTCAACATGTCGAAAGGTGAAGAGGCCCGCGGCCCGTGGAATGAAGGCAAAAGCACAAGGTTGGAGGAAGAATGGCAATATATCGAAAAGGCATCGGAAACAGTAAGAAGTACAAACGGATTGGTGAACAAAGAGCCTGAAGGTACTAGCCGTACAGAGAAGAAAGTCCATCAAATGGACAATGAACTGGCAAAACAGCGCAGTAGTGAAATATTGTCAGCCACTCCAAAGGAAAATATGCAATGGTGTAAATACCAGAATAAAAAGGGTAGTGAGAAGTAAATTGCTTACTTCTATCTATTATCTAATGTCTATGTTACGATTACTGGAAGCTAAAAGCAGAAAGAAGCAGAAGATATAAAAATAAGTACATATACTAAGAGAAAAAGCCCAATGCTTCAAAGAAAAAATCAGATAAGAGTAACATAATTATTCTATAATATGAAAATAACATCATAATTCCCGGCAAATTGTTATCAACATATTTACCGGGAATTATTTCTTATAATTACTATCGTATGACTATTCTTCTCATATGGAGCATCGGGCTGGTACTGACCCTAAGAGCTATCATTGAAATATGTCAGCTCAATGTACCCGCCAATAAAAGGTTCATTGCTATTACTATAGTTATCTTAACCAGTTGGTTCGGAGCATTCTTTTATACATTTTATGCTAAAGATAGGATGCATACATGGCTGAAATGTACAATGATAACCTATCATTAATGCCTTGCCACCCTAACATTGATGTCTTGTCACCCTACCATTGACGCCTTGTCACCCTACCATTGATGCCTTGTCAGGGTAGCAAGGCAGGCTTGTCAAAATCCTAGCCTAACGGATTTTCTTCCTGGTCATCATCGCTGCCGCTACCTGAGCCCGAACCGCCTCCTGTAGGAGCTTCACCGATATAAATAGTCTGCGTAGCATGACGCGGAGTTTTCAGCAGCACCTTGCCGGGGGGGGTGAATTGCGTGGTCACCGTCAGCGTGTATTCTCCGTCCTTCAGGCCCGAAGGCAAGAGGATAATCAGTTTCGACGGGTCGTTCACCACCAGCATGTCGGCATTCAGTTTGGTTACCTGACCACCTGCCGCAGCCGTCAGCGTGATGCCTACCGATGCGTCCGTACCTGCTACCTTGATATTCTTGCCCAGCACCGTGAAGTTGCGCCCGGCGGTGGCGGAAAGGTCGGTGGCACGGGTGGCGACGTCCTGCGTACCGTTGATGTACATGGCTGCCTGACGGTCTCCGAGTATCTGCACGGTGGTGTCCTTTATCTCCTCACACAGTTTCTTGCCTTGCGTCAGCGATACGTAGATAGAGTTCTTCTCCGGGTTCCACGCGTTGCCTTCGGCAAGCCCTTTCACCTGCGGCACGGCACGGAAGAGATCGGTGTTGACGCTATAGCCGTTCATCACCAGTTCGGAGATAACCTCGTGGTAGAGGTTTACGCTGGCGGACATCGTTTCGCGGTGCAGGCCGGGGTTCTTGACTGTCATGCGGTCTAGCACAAACTGCTGGTCTACGCTGCGGGTGGTTTCGAGGACGAAGATTTCGTCGGTCTTGTCGTCGGTGGTGACGGTGTTGTCCGCCATCCATACTTTGAGTAAATTCTTTGCCATATTTTTGATTTTAGTGGACGGGGAGAAGGGCGCTTCAGCGGCTCTCCCTCGTCCGGGTTAAGTTTATTGATACTATAAATGATACATTGCAAGGACAGGCTTATTTGAATAACCGGATTGTACCTAAAAGGCGAAGAAAGGGCAAACAGCGTTTCCATTCTCCCATATCCACTTCCCTTCGGTTTGCAAAGAGAGTGTCGTACTCCCGATATAGAAAAGCCAGGCCAATGTATCATCGTATTCCGAACTGGACCACCGATAGCCACTGTATATTGAAGAAGAAGTGCCCACCTTATCCATATGGCTATTAAAACGTGCTATCATTTCTGCCGCATTGGGTTCGCTCCATTGACTTGATGAAACGACCGTAGGTTTGTCGGGAGACTTTCTAAGCAGATTTTCCATCACGTCATACCACTGACCTACACTCGGCACGAACCAAGGACTGCGGATGGCTGCCAAGGAAGCCGGAACAAAACTGCCCGTGCGATAAGCGCTTGCAAATACTTCGAAAATAGGATAAGAATTCACCGGTTGCCTGCATGTTTTGTCACCATAAGTTCGGTTTCGGTATATCCATTCATGTTGTCAGCACCATTCTCTGTTGTATAATCGGTAAGAAAGTCCTGATTCGTACCAGTCATTCCCCAAGAGTTTCCGGTACTGGCTTTAGTCAGTCCCATTACATACGCATGATTCCAGTGCTGCTTGTTACACTCTGCATCCGTCAGCCGTGCCGGGTCACAGGTCACTACAACACCGACGGCATTGGCGTAATCGGGAATTTTGGTATTGCCGTCTTCCGTCAGCGGACCATCACCCGGGTAGATTTCTATCCGCGCTTCGGTTTCATTCTGAAACACGAAATCTCCCGGAGCAAGCGCCCGTTCCGTACTGCCGTCACCGGGCAACGGGCTGTCTACATTCAACGTATAGCAATTACCTGCGGCAAGGACTGTAGGATAAGAATTTCCTTCATAGTTGATAGTCCGGTCGTCTTTGGTCTTATAACTGCCGTTCAATGTACGGGCTTCTGTGCTCGGTTTCACGATAGCGCGATAAGTGCCGTCGCTCATCTTGTAAGCGGCGACGCCGTTCAAGGTGACGGAATTTGCATGGGTATCCACAAAAGGAGCTTCGCACCGCTGCGATAAACGAAACCTCCGTTTGCCGGAGCAGTACATTGAACGAACACGCGCGGAACTAAAACGAGCAGGCTGAAACTGATGTTGAACTCTAATGTCAGGATTTTCTCGGAAGCAGTGCTTCCCGCCGGGGGTGTGCCAAAGGCAGTCATCAGGTCACTGCCTGTATAGCCGGAACCGTCCGTATTACTTTGGTCGGTGGCAGGTTGCAAGTCGCTGTTATCCAACAGCGAAGCAATAATTGCATCTGTCCCTTGTGTGGCATCTATCGCGATATTGTCTTTATACGGGTAATAGGCAATATAGCTCACTCCCTCGTAATAATAAAGCGCCGTGCCTGTAGGCGTTTCCCAACTGTCCGTACCGCTTGCATTGTTGTACGTCAGTTTGGTATTATTGATACCGTCCACAATCGCTCCGTCTTTCAGGGCGAAGATGCCGATAGCATCGCCGGTACGGAATACGGTCGTATTCCCGTCCTCTGTCGGGACACGGGTCAAAGGTGCTTCAGCCTGCGGCAGGTTGCCGAAATCCTCTGCCGTGGCACGGATAGTCAGGGGAATAGGATTACTGCCCATTGCCTCCGCCTATCTCAGTCTCGCCAGTGCAGCCGCCTGCGATGAGAAGGAGAGCGAAAAAGCCAGTGTCAATAAAATAATGTCTGATAACTTTCATCTTCTTATCTTGTTTTTTTTCATACTTAAAGAAAGCAGAAATATCACCGCTAAAATGCAAAAAAAAAGGACGTATCCTTGCTGAGCTATAGTATGCCTTATTTCCATTAACGCCCAGTGAAACCTGAGCACCACTTAGACGCCAACGGGCATCCCAACAGTTGGCATCATCCGCCTGAGAGCTACATAGGAGAAGTACCCCAGTCGATTTGTCAGAGGTAAAAGATAAAGGTTTGCCTATTCTAGACAATTGCCTGTTTATAGTTTCCCACATTTTAGTGCCATAACTTTCATCTATCCAACTGACGGTTGTATTATCTCTAAATGTTTCAGGAGACCTCCCGCACAAATTCACCATTACGTCAAACCATTGTCCGCAACTCGGAATGAACCACGGACTCCGTTTTACTCCATCGGGGACAGAATGAGTGTTCCGATAACTATTAATCGAATTAAAAGCCCCATAGCTACTAAGGTCGCTTGTATGTGCCTCCAGCATTTTTTTTGTTTCAGTATATCCATTCATATTGTTCTTGGCATTGCTATCATAGAGTGTAAGAGGAATGGCAGGCTCCGCCTTAGCAAGGCCCCAAGTAAGGCCACCCGTAGAGGTGTATTCTAATCCCATTACATACGCATGATTCCATTCATTACCATTCTCATCCTTGCAGCCCGCATCCGTCAGCCGGCTCTTATCGCAAGTCACTACAATGCCGACTGCATCGGTATAATTGGGAATCTTACCATCCGTCAGGGGGCCGTCACCGGGATAGACTTCTATTCCGCCCGTTCCATGAAAAACGAAATCTCCGGGAGCAAGCGGACGCTCTTCCTCTCCGGAAGCGGCAAAAGGTGCTTTTACGGTTATAGTATAGCAATATCCACCGGTAAAGATGCTGCTGTAACTGCCGGTATAATTGACGGTTTTATTTTCCGTATCTTTCAATGTATGATAATTGCCACTTAATGTAGCACCGGTATTTGCAGGCTTCACAACGGCACGAAAACTACCGTCACTCCATTCAGAGTGACGGTGTTGGCATTTTCATCGACGATTCCCCCTTTCGCACCGCTACGATAGGTAAAACCACCGTCGGCAGGTGCTCTGCATGCGATAACAATTTTGGGTATCATCACAAGTTGGGCAAATTGATGCTTAAAGTCCAATGTCAGAATTTTCTCTGACGGGTTGCTGCCCGCTGTCGGAGTGCCGCCGGCAATCATCAGGTCGCAAGCGGTATACTTGTCGGCATCGCTTTGGTCGGGAACAGGTTGCAGGTCAGCATGTGCCGTCAGCCAACTCTTAATCCCCGCTTCCGTCTTGGTGACGCTTGCGTCTGCCGTAACCCCTGATTTATAAGGATAGTAAGCCACATAACCCGTTCCTTCATAATAATAAAGCGTACCGCCTTTGTTCGTCTCAGCTTCCGGTTTCCAACGATATGTACCGTCCGCAGTTTGGGTATAAACCAACCTGACATTATTAATTTCATCCACAATGTCGCCGTTCCTGACAGCGAAGATGCCGATAGCATCACCGGTATTGAACGCGGTAATATTTCCGTTCTCCGTAGGGGTACGCGTCAGTGGGGCATCTAATGGCTGTCCGTCTTGCCCCAGGACTTGAAAGCCGCTTGCTGTAGCCCGCACCATCAAAGGGACAAGATCGTTACAGGTATCACTGCCGCCTGTGATTTCTTCCCCTTCGGTGCATCCGCCGCCCGCAAACAGACTGACGCCAATCATCCCCATACCGATAAGAATTTGCCTTATAGATTTCATAGTCTTTATTTCTTCTGTATTCGTTTACCCGTTTTATTCCGTACCGTCTACCTGCTCCGAATTGTCCGGCAACCATTCCGGATTGTCCGGGCTGACGGGATTAGTGATTATCACGCTACCTGCTATAGTTCCCAGTTCGTTGTTATTCCACGTGGGATGTGTGGCGGCCGTCACAGTGATTTTCTTCTTTTCGATGCCTATGGTATAGGTCATGGAAGCACCCTGCGTCCACTTGTCGAGCGAAGGCAACGGCTGTCCGGTCAAAGTGATACTTTGTGTAATGGCTGCGCCTGTGCTTGTTGTGCCGGGAACGATATAGGTGATGCTGAACGTGCTGCCTTCCCCACGGGGCAACAGGAAGAAGGTGGCAAGCCGCACGGCGTCCACCGTTGTACTGGAAGGCACATTGAAATCGCTAGTAGCAGCCATAAAGGTTTCCGTTGCCACCGGATTGGGATACGTCCAACTCGTTCCGGCATCATCGACATTGCCCGCATCGGGAGCGTGATAGATGAGCGTTCCGCTTTTCGCCGAGGTAATGGAAAAGGCGGTCACCTTCTTTCCGGTCACGTTGTCATTGCTCTTCACATAAACGCTGACCTTCGTCATGGTGTGTTTCAACAAGAATTTTACCGTACCGCCATTGTCCGCATGACCTTGGTTCATCAACGGAACAGCGGCAAGCAAATCTACCTGACTGTTTTTCCGCCGCCGGCACGGTATAAGCCAACGCAGGGAAGCCCGTTTCCGTCTTTCCCTTGAAAGCGGGGTTACTGCCTCCCGCTGCCGTTTCATCTACGCAGGGGGCATAAGCAAAAGAAACTGATTCTGTCCGTTTCGTTGCCCGGCCAATATTTCACGGGGGAATAGGTCCAGCTTCCGTCGCCCTGTCTGTTCACCTGTTGGTTGTACATGAAGTTGGGAGTGGAATTGTTTTCGCTGAACGTGCCGTTGACGAAGTAAACAAATACGCCTATGGAGGAGAGGTCGGCAGCCGAACCGTATTCTGTCGCCACCCTCGTTTCTGGCACGTCGCCCGAAAAGCCCACCGGGATAGTCCCTCGCAGCTCATCCACCGCTTCCTCGCCCGTGCTACAACCGCAGAGTGCCAGCAACAGTCCGAGTGCCATGCCTGTCAGGTAGTTTGTCTTTATCATCCTTCATCCTTCTTTTTGTTTATCTCTTTTTTGTTGTGTGACCGGACGGGGACATTCAACCCCGTCCGGCCTGTGGGGGTTGAAACTATTGTTCAACGTCCATATTTTCAGCCGTGGCTGTTGTCCATGCGACGATTGTTTCATCAACGGTGATATTGATAGTATTCAGCTTGATGGTCAGCGTATAGGTATGCTCCGTCCCTTTCTTGAAAGTGCTTTGGGGCAAATCCACTTCTTTCTCGGTCGTAGTGCTGACCGTATGTGAGCCGTCTGTCACCTTCGTTACGACATCATACGTTATTTTCAGCTTCAGGTCGCCCTTCGTTCCTGTTCCGTTCCAGTTGTCCACCGGAATAAAGTAGAGTGCCTCGCCTGTAGAGAACAGCGAAGTGGCATTGTCTTTGTCGCTCACATCCACGGACGATGTTGTGTAACCCCAACTACTGGCAGTGGCCTTGTTCAGGAACCCCGTCAAGTCCAAATCACCGCTAAAATAGGAAGCGGGAGTAAGAGCCGCCCATGAATTGTCCGAGAACTGGTATTTCGCCTTGTTCTGAAGTTTGTCACTTCCCGGATTCAACTTCAGCCCCGTTACAAAAATCTTGATGTCATTACCCAGGTCCTGGCCGGGTTTCACCTTGATGTCCGCCACTTTCGTCAGCACATGGCTGAACTTGAAGGAAACGGTTCCGCTGTTGCTTGTGGCGGTCTGGTCTTGGATGTCGCTTCTGCAATCCGTCACCAAGTCCACCATGTCCTTACAGTCATTGGTCGTTGTCACAGCAAATTCAAGGGTAGGCGCTCCCTGTTCTGTCTGCGCCGACAGCTTGATGCCTTTGTTTGTTCCGTCCGACGGGCTGCTTCGTATGGCGCGTAGGCGAAGAAGCTGATTTTGTCATCGTTGGTAGGCCAGAAACGGGTATTGGTATATTTCCAACTGCCGTCAGGGTCTCCACTATCCCATGTCCCGTGTTCGTTGTACAGGAACTCCGGTTTGACACCGCTACCGTCGGTTGACCAACCGTTCGCTGTCTTGTAGGCAAGGAAGCCGAAACCAGCGCCCGATTGTTTCAGCGCTGTCAGGTCTGTTTCCGCCCCTCTGGTCTGTACGCCCGTGTACACGTCAAAACCGATTACCGGATGTGCATCCGGACTGATTTCTGTCACTTCATTTTGTGAGCAGCCTGCCACCAGCAAGGCTGCTGTCACCATCATCAAATTCTTAGTTTTCATTTCAGTCAAATTTTAAATTACCATTAAATTAAAGTTTCTTTATACGTCTATATCTTCATTGTCTTTTTCATCCCAGTCGTCCACATCGGCATCCATGCCCGAACTGCTTTCGGGGTTCACCGTGGGCACAGTTTCATAGCACGCCACCTCGATAGTGATGCTGACAGCTCCCTCGCCGTCCTCCGACACATTCACTTTCATGTTTTTAAGTTCTTCCTCGAACTCCGTCTTACCATCCACGAGTTGCGCCTTGAAAATCGCATCATGGGGAATGCTCTCGTCGAAGCCGAATACGCTGAACGTAGCGCTCAGCGTGCCTTCTGTCTGCGAACCGGGCTGGTAAACGGGGCTGCCCAGTTCGAACTGTTGCGTCATCGTTCGTTCCGACGGCTTGCCCGAAGCAAGGAACACGGACTCCGACACACCGCCCAGTGTGCAGGTGACGGTACGGATGTTGTTTATCCCTTTGATATGAATGGTGGCGGTTATCTCCTTGGTCAGCTTTCGGGGAGTGAAGCAGAGTTGGCAAAGGGCTTGATTTTCCGTGCTTCTTGTTGCCGGTGTGTAATTGCCGAGCATGTCGGTGGTCACCTCGAAACCTTCCACACAGTCGGCGGCGAGTTCATCGGGGCTGTCCATAGCCACCTTGCCGCTGTCCGCCTCTTTGGTCTGCGTGTTTTTGACGTATGCCTCCAGTGTGTGGTGGGCATTCGTCCCACGGAAAGCGATTTTGCTGAAATCGTCGAAGGAACGGTTGAACAGGACAACGTTATAGCGTCCTTCTTTCAGGCGCAAGGTTTTACGACTACGGTCGCCCATTAGCACGGTAATCGGTGCACTTCCGTCCATGGGATAGAATACGGCGGTAGCTCCGTAGCGTCCTTCCCGTTCACTCAATCCCGCTTTACTCCAGTCGGCAGTGAGGGTTACCTCCGCTTCATCGGAATAGGTCAGTTCGCGGCGCTCGCAGGAAGAGAACAGTGCACCACAGATTACACAGATTAACACGGATTTTCGCAGATTAGTATAATCTGTGACAGCTGTCAGTCTCTTAGAAAAAAATAATCTGTGCCAATCTGT
>JAJQAY010000014.1 GCA_021203515.1 Bacteroides sp.
AATTACAGAAGAAGAACTGTCTACGGATGCGTTAATAAAGAGCTTTCAGAGGTGGCGAAAGAAAGTATTACTTGAATAATAAAGACAGCTAACACAGAGTTAATACATAAATTTAATTGTTCATCAAGTTGGGGGACAATTAAAGAAACATATTATCCCAGCGTAAATAGTAAATGTTCGTCCATGCTGCGTTCTTCATCCAACGCAAAGCCTTCCCAAGTAAAAGACTTCAAATCTTCAGGACGCTCGATGCGGTTCTTAATAATGTAGCGTACCATTTCGCCCCGGCACATCTTGGCGTAGATAACGATAGTCTTCAACTGCCCGTTTTTCCATACCTGAAATTCGGGAGTGATGACGCGGACTTCGCGCTCCACTCGTTTCCAGTCGAACAAATCTTTCATTTCACCGCTTGCAGATTAAGGAGCACACCGCCTTGACGCTTGATGTCTGATATAAAACAGTCCGTCAACAAGGGGTTTCCAATAATCGAACATGGAGATGCCGCCTCTTTCGGGCAGGCGCACATCGCCCTCAAGGCGGTAGGGCTTGATGCCGTCCAGCGGGCGAAGCAACCCGTAGAGGAAAGAAGTGATGCGGAGGTACTCCTGGGCATAACGAAAATCATCGGCAGTGAAGTCTTTGGGGAGAATACGTTTGTAGACGGCTCCCGTGTAAGCACCGATGGCAGGCATGGGGCGGTTGTCTTCGGAACAGAAATCATGGAAGCGAAGTCGGTTCTCTGCCGCTATCTTCGCATTTACCCGCAAAAGTTTTTCCAGTTCGGTTGTTGAGAACTGTGACATCTCCAAAGCATTCCGTACTGCTTCCGCTTCAAAATACGGAACGGTAACTTCGGGCACGACTAAAAAACAACGCGATGCCATCGTCTTGGCACAAGATATAAAAGTAAGCATAATCCGATTCCTGTTTTTTAATGAATAAAAGCATCCTCCTTATTTAGACAGCACAAAAATAAGGGATTTTAGGAGAGAATACACATCGTTAAGAATATTTTCTATCAGAATTCACACCCATTTCAAGAGTTTTTCATACCTTTATACCTTGTTGGAGTTTTAGGCTCCGGCACTCCGAGATAGAAAAAAGAAAAAATAATATATAAAATGACTCACAAATGGAATTATTCACCCATTACATCCGATCAGGCAGAAGCAGGCCAACAACTGGCCCAAGAGTTGGGGATTAGCCCTATACTCGGGGGATTGCTGGTAGAGCGGGGAATAACGACGGCAATAGCTGCCAAGAAGTTTTTCCGCCCGCAACTACCGGATTTGTATGACCCGTTCCTTATGAAAGATATGGACCGGGCCGTAGAACGCCTGAACCAGGCAATGGGAAAGAAAGAGCACATTCTGATTTATGGAGATTATGACGTAGACGGAACCACGGCTGTGGCATTAGTCTACAAGTTTATTCAACAGTTCTATTCGAACATAGACTATTACATACCCGACCGATACAACGAAGGGTATGGTGTTTCAGTGAAAGGTGTGGACTATGCCGCCGAAACCGGTGTAGGACTGATTATCGTGCTGGACTGCGGCATCAAAGCCGTAGAGGAAATCACATATGCAAAAGAGAAAGGAATAGATTTCATCATCTGCGACCACCACGTGCCCGATGATATACTGCCTCCCGCAGTAGCTATCCTGAACGCTAAGCGCGAGGACAACACTTATCCCTACGAACACCTTTCCGGTTGCGGAGTCGGCTTCAAGTTCATGCAAGCTTTCGCCCTCAACAACGGTATCGAGTTTCATCACCTTATCCCTCTGCTAGACCTCTGCGCCGTAAGCATAGCTTCGGACATCGTGCCAATTATGGGAGAAAACCGCATCCTCGCTTACCACGGACTGAAACAGCTTAACAGCAATCCGAGCGTAGGTTTGAAGGCCATTATCGACGTGTGCGGACTGGCGGAGAAAGATATCACGGTGAGTGATATTGTCTTCAAGATAGGCCCGCGCATCAATGCCTCAGGACGCATCCAGAACGGTAAGGAAACAGTAGACCTGCTGACAGAGAAGGACTTCTCGCTCGCACTGGAGAAGGCCGGACAGATAAACCAATATAACGAAACCCGCAAAGACCTCGACAAGAGCATGACCGAGGAAGCCAACCGGATTGTTTCCGACCTGGACGGGCTGGCCGGCCACCGTTCTATCGTGGTATATAACGAAGACTGGCATAAAGGGATTATCGGCATCGTGGCTTCCCGCCTGACGGAGGTTTACTATCGCCCCGCTGTAGTGCTGACGCGCACGGACGACATGGCAACGGGTTCCGCCCGTTCCGTATCCGGCTTCGACGTCTACAAGGCTATCGAGCATTGCCGTGATTTGCTGGAAAACTTCGGCGGGCATACATATGCCGCAGGACTTTCCATGAAAGTGGAGAACGTGCCTGCCTTTACGGAGCGCTTCGAAGAGTTCGTCTCCCAACACATTCTGCCGGAACAGACCAGTGCAGTCATCGACATCAGTGCGGAGATTGATTTCAGAGATATTACTCCGAAGTTTTGCAGCGACCTGAAGAAGTTCAACCCGTTCGGCCCGGACAACACCAAGCCAGTATTCTGTACGCACAACGTGTATGATTATGGAACCAGCAAGGTAGTGGGACGCGACCAGGAACATATCAAACTGGAATTGGTGGATAACAAATCGAACAACGTCATGAACGGCATCGCCTTCGGACAAAGTTCGCACGTCCGCTTCATCAAGACCAAGCGTTCGTTCGACATCTGTTACACCATCGAGGAGAATACCCACAAACGGGGTGAAGTGCAGTTGCAGATTGAGGACATAAAACCGAATTAGTTGAGAGTTGAGAGTTGAAAGTTACTATGTAGCATGGTGGCGCAGCCTAACTTTCAACTCTCAACTTTCAACTCTCCAAGCTTTCAACTCTCAACTCTATGAAGCCCAACTCTCAACTCTCAACTCTCTACTCTCAACTCTTAAAAGAGTATTGGGGTTATGATGCCTTCCGCGGAATACAGGAGGACATCATCACCAGCATTGGTGAGGGCAGGGACACCTTGGGACTGATGCCTACCGGTGGTGGCAAGTCCGTCACCTTTCAAGTGCCTGCACTTGCCAAAGAGGGGCTTTGTCTGGTTATCACTCCCATGATTGCCCTGATGAAAGACCAGGTGCAGAACCTGAAAAGCCGGGGCATCAAAGCACTCGCCATACATTCGGGAATGAGGCGACAGGAAATCATCGTTACCCTGGAAAACTGCATCTTCGGCGACTACAAATTCCTCTATATCTCCCCCGAGCGGCTGGACACGGAAATCTTCCGCACGAAGCTGTCGAAGATGAACGTCAGCATGATTACGGTTGACGAGAGCCACTGCATCTCGCAATGGGGCTACGACTTCCGCCCCGCCTACCTGAAAATAGCCGAAATACGTAAATTACTGCCGGGTGTGCCGGTATTGGCTTTGACGGCCACGGCCACACCGGAGGTGGTGAAAGACATACAGCTACGTCTGCAGTTCCGCGAGGAGAATGTATTCCGCATGAGTTTCGAGCGCAAGAATCTTGCCTACATCGTGCGGAAAACGGAGAACAAGACAGGGGAACTGCTGAACATCCTACGCAAGATGCCGGGAAGTGCCATTATCTATGTGCGCAACCGCCGCCGCACCAAAGAAATCACCGAACTGCTGCACAATGAAGATATTACCGCCGACTTCTACCATGCCGGATTGGACGATGCCACGAAAGATATCCGCCAGCATCGGTGGCAGTCGGGCGAAAGCCGCGTAATGGTGGCTACGAACGCTTTCGGCATGGGTATAGACAAGCCGGATGTGCGTATCGTCATCCACATGGACTTGCCGGACTCCATCGAAGCCTACTTTCAGGAAGCGGGACGGGCGGGACGCGACGGACAAAAGGCGTATGCCGTCATCCTATACACCAAATCAGATAAGACGACGCTCCACAAACGCCTCCCGGATACTTTCCCGGACAAGGAGTATGTAAAGGATGTGTACGAGCATCTGCAATACTATTATCAAATGGCGATGGGTGACGGACAAGGCTGTGTGCGCGAGTTTAACATCGAGGACTTCTGCCGGAAGTATAAATATTTCCCCGTTCCGGTGGACAGTGCACTGAAAATCCTTACGCAAGCCAGTTATCTGGAATATACCGACGAGCAGGACAATGCCTCGCGCGTGCAGTTCACGATACGCAGGGATGAGTTGTACAAGCTTCGCGAAATGGGTGAGAATATGGATAAGCTCATCCAGATGGTGCTGCGCTCTTATACGGGCATATTCACCGATTATGCCTTTATCAACGAGGAGGCGATTGCCGCGCGCACAGGGCTCACCCGCCGGCAGGTGTACGAGCAACTGATTTTTCTTGCCAAGTCGCGTATCATCAGTTACATTCCCCGCAAAAAGACACCTTATATTATATATACGCGCGAACGGGTGGAAATACGGCATCTCTATATCCCTCCCACCGTCTATGAGGAGCGAAAAGCCCGCTACGAGACGTGCATCAATGCCATACTGGATTATGCAACGAATGATACCGTATGCCGTAGCCGGATGTTGTTGCATTACTTCGGAGAGAAGAACGAGCACGACTGCGGGATATGCGATACGTGCATCAGCCTGCGGAATAAAAAACATCGGATGCCGTAAACGAGAAAGAAGTCGCGGAAGAGATATGCAGGATATTAAGTGCCGAAGGGTTAACCACGGCTGCCTTAGCCGAAAAGTTTCCGATAGACAAAGAGGTGCTTGCGGATATTCTGCATCAATTGCTGGAGGAAGGAAGAATAACGGCTGTGAACGGGATACTCCAAATTTAGTTCACCACAGGGGACACAGAGTCTCACAGAGTATTTTATTAAACGCAGATTAACGCAGATTTTCGCAAAGAAAACTCTACTATATAAATAATCTGCGTGAATTTGCGTTAATCTGCGTTTCTTTATTTTTTTCTCTTAACTCTGTGAGACTCTGCGTCCTCTGTGGTGAAACACTAAATTATCGTTTATAAGCACGCAATCAGCAATTTATTCATTACATTTGCGCTGAATATCATAGTAATCATTAATATATAAACATATCAATCATGGGATTCTTTAAATCTTTCTTCTCCAGCAAACCGGCAAGTCCGGAAGAAGAGAAGCAGAAAAACATCCAAAAGAACTTTGAAATATTCAAGTACGACGGTATGCGTGCCCAGCGTATGGGACGCGCCGACTATGCCGTCAAGTGCTTCACCTCCGCCCTCGAACTGCAAGAAGACTTCGAGACAATGGGCTATCTGGCACAGATTTATATCCAAACCGGAGACCTGGACGAGGCCCGCCGCTTGCTGGACCGCATGGTTCAGATGGAACCGGACCACACTGCCACCTATCTCACCCTCGCCAACCTCTGCTACATGCAGGAAGATTATCCGGCAATGGTCGAGGCAGCCAAGAAAGCCATCGACCTCGAAGAAGGAAATGCAATGGCACACTACCTGCTGGGCAAGGCCGTTAACGGACAAGAAGACAACCTGATGTGCGTAGCCCACCTGACGAAAGCCATCGTCTTGCAGGATGACTTTATGGAAGCCCGCCTGCTGCGTGCGGAAGCACTGATAAAGATGCAGCAATACAAGGAAGCAATGGAAGACATCAATGCCATCCTCGCCCAAGACGCGGACGACGAAAGCGCCCTGCTGCTACGTGGAAAGATAAAGGAAGCTACCGGCAATGTCGAAGAAGCCGAAGCCGACTACCGCAACATCACCGAACTGAACCCGTTCAACGAACAGGCATTCCTCTACCTGGGACAGCTTTACATCACGCAAAAGAAGTTGACCGAAGCCATCGCCTTGTTTGACGAAGCCATCGACATCAACCCGAACTTTGCGCAAGCCTACCACGAACGCGGGCGCGCCAAGTTGCTGAACGGCGACAAGGAAGACTCCGTAGAGGACTTGAAGAAAGGACTGGAACTGAACCCGAAAGAGGTGCAGGAGTTTAACGGACAATATGGCAACCAACCGGGCGGAAGTTCAACCAACGTACTGGGACTCTAACAAAAAAATCTATCGCTATGAAACACAATTTGCTTTACTCGTGTGCCTATTGGCCTTTTCCACCGCCAAAGCACAGCAAAAGGAACTCAACATCCTTTCTTACAACGTACACAACTGCATCGGCATGGACGATAAACGCGACTACCAACGCATCGCCGATGTAATCCTCCAGGCTTCGCCCGACGTGGTGGCGCTGCTGGAACTGGACAGTGTGATCCAACGCAACGGCGGAGTATTCGCCTTGGAAAAGCTCCGTGAATGCACCGGGATGCACGGCATCTACGCCTCCGCCATCCCCTATCAGGGAGGAAGTTACGGCATCGGCCTTCTCTCCAAAGAAGCGCCATTGAACCATAAGATTGTCCCCATGCCCGGACGGGAAGAGAAGCGGACGATGATTATCGCCGAGTTTAAAGGTTACGTCTTCTGCGCCACCCACCAATCGCTAACGCCCGAAGACCAGCTCCTTTCCATCCCCATCCTGCGGGAAGCACTGAAAGGGATACGAAAACCCGTCTTCATAGCAGGCGACATGAATCCATGCCGACAGAAAAGCCTCAGCAAGAGCTGGCCAAAGACTTTATAATCCTAAACGACACCACCGCACATACTTATCCTGCCGACCGTCCCGACGTGACTATCGACTATATCTATATCGACCGGAAGAACGGAAAGCGCTATAAAGTGGTGGAACGAAAGGTCATCAACGATACGGTAGCATCCGACCACCGTCCGGTGCAGGTCATTGTTGCTCCTAAAAAATAACATACCGGACGGACGGACGATACCATAAATCTATCCATTGAAAGGAATTTATAAAAAAAAGTTCGTTTATTGTTTGCATATAAAAGAAAAGTATTACTTTTGTCGCGTAATTCAAAACAAAAGAATAACAGGAATGAAATCATTTACTTATGCATATCGCTTCTTTTTTTACTTTTACTTTAGCCAGAAAGTAGAGCGGGAGTTTGTATGTATCAAGTGACAGTGATGCTTAAGAACAGGAATAGAGACTAAGTAAAGATATAAATCCCGCTCCATACGTATGGACGCGGGATTTTTTTTGTAGCATAATCAAGAAAATACAACTAAGAATGAAAAAGATTGCCATTCAAGGAACATTAGGTTCGTATCACGACATTGCCGCCCACAAGTACTTCGAAGGAGAAGAAATAGAGTTAATCTGTTGCGCCAGCTTCGAAGACGTGTTTACCGCTGTCAAGAAAGACAGTCAGGTCATCGGTATGCTGGCAATAGAGAATACGATAGCAGGCAGCCTGCTGCACAACAACGAGTTGCTGCGTCAAAGCGGTACGCAAATCGTGGGCGAGTACAAGCTGCGGATTTCGCACAGCTTCGTCTGCCTGCCCGAAGAGGACTGGAGCGACATCACAGAGGTCAACTCCCACCCCATCGCCCTGATGCAATGCCGCGAGTTCCTCGGACAGCATCCCAACATCAAAGTGGTGGAAGGCGAAGACACTGCCCGCAGCGCCGAGATTATTAAGACAGAGAACCTGAAAGGTCATGCCGCCATCTGCTCCAAAGCCGCTGCCGAACTCTACGGAATGAAGGTTCTGCAGGAAGGCATCGAGACGAACAAGCATAACTTCACCCGTTTTCTGGTAGTGGCAGACCCCTGGCAGGTGGACGAACTGAACCGACACCGCGCCAACGACGTCGACAAGGCGAGCATGGTATTCACGTTGCCGCACACGGAGGGAAGTCTTTCGCAGGTGCTGTCCATCCTGTCCTCCTACCGCATCAACCTGACGAAGATACAGTCGCTGCCCATCATCGGACGGGAATGGGAATACCAGTTTTACGTCGATGTGGCTTTCGACAACGTGCTGAGATACAAACAATCTATCGCGGCTATCACACCGCTGACTAAAGAACTTAAAATATTAGGAGAATACGAAGATGGAAAATCAAACATCTAAGATAAAGCCCGCCGAACGGCTGGCTAGCGTAAGCGAATACTACTTCTCCAGGAAGCTGAAGGAAGTGGCACAGATGAATGCCGAGGGAAAGGACGTCATCAGCCTGGGAGTAGGCAGCCCCGACATGCCTCCCTCCGAGAGTACGATACAGACGCTTTGCGAGGCGGCGCACAATCCGGACGGGCACGGCTACATGCCGTATGTGGGTATCCCCGAACTACGTCGCAGTTTTGCCGACTGGTACCGGAAATGGTACGACGTGGAACTGAACCCGAACACGGAGATACAACCGCTCATCGGTTCCAAAGAGGGTATTCTGCACGTGACGCTGGCTTTCGTCAATCCCGGCGAGCAGGTATTGGTGCCCAATCCCGGTTATCCTACTTATACTTCGTTGAGCAAAATTCTGGGTGCGGAAGTAGTGAACTACAATCTGAAAGAGGAGAACGGGTGGATGCCCGATTTCGACGAGTTGGAAAAGATGGATATGGGCCGCGTCAAACTGATGTGGACGAACTATCCCAACATGCCGACCGGGGCGAACGCTACACCGGAGCTTTACCGGAAGCTGGTGGACTTTGCACGCCGCAAGGACATTGTCATCGTCAACGACAATCCGTACAGCTTTATCCTGAACGAACATCCGCTGAGCATACTCAGCGTTCCGGGAGCGAAGGACTGCTGCATCGAGTTCAACTCCATGAGCAAAAGCCACAACATGCCGGGCTGGCGTATCGGTATGCTAGCCTCCAATGCCGACTTCGTACAATGGATACTGAAAGTGAAGAGCAACATCGACAGCGGTATGTTCCGTGCCATGCAGCTTGCTGCCGCCACGGCGCTGGAAGCCGAAGCGGACTGGTATGAGGGAAACAACAAGAATTATCGCGGCCGCCGCCAACTGGCAGGAGAAATCATGCACGCCCTGGGATGTACTTACGACGAGAGCCAGGTGGGCATGTTCCTCTGGGGCAAGATACCCGACAGTTGCAAGGACGTGGAGGAACTGACCGAACGGGTGCTGCACGAGGCGCGGGTGTTTATCACGCCGGGATTTATCTTCGGAAGCAACGGAAAAAGATATATCCGTATCTCACTCTGCTGCAAGGACGATAAACTGGCGGAAGCGCTGAAAAGAATTAAAGCAATCGGCTGATAAAAGTGTTTCCTCGGAGAGAACGGTAGTTTCCTCATATGGGAACGACAGTTTCTCCTCATGGGAACGACAGTTTCCTCACATGGAAACGGGAGTCTCTCTTCGTGATAATGAAAACCAATGAATATAGATATAACAAATTAAAAGGATTAAAGCATATGGAACTCGAATTAGAATCAATCTTATTGCCGGGTATTGAGGACAAACGTCCCTTAGTGATAGCCGGTCCGTGTAGTGCGGAAACAGAAGAACAAGTGATGAATACAGCCAAAGATTTGGCTTCTAAAGGTATGAAGATATTCCGTGCGGGTATCTGGAAACCGCGTACCAAACCGGGCGGCTTCGAAGGCGTCGGCGTAGAAGGTCTGTCGTGGCTGAAAGAGGTGAAGAAGGAAACAGGCATGTACGTTGCTACCGAAGTGGCAACCGCCAAGCATGTGTACGAATGCCTGAAAGCCGGCATCGACATCTTGTGGGTAGGCGCCCGCACCACCGCCAATCCTTTTGCCGTGCAGGAGATTGCGGATGCGCTGAAAGGTGTGGACATCCCCGTATTGGTGAAAAACCCGGTGAACCCCGACCTCGAACTGTGGATTGGTGCGCTGGAACGTATCAACAACGCCGGGCTGAAACGTCTGGGTGTTATTCATCGCGGGTTCAGTTCTTACGATAAGAAAATCTACCGCAACCTGCCGCAATGGCACATTCCTATCGAGTTGCGCCGCCGCATCCCGAACTTGCCCATCATCTGCGACCCCAGCCACATCGGCGGCAAGCGTGAACTAGTCGCTCCGCTCTGCCAGCAGGCTATGGATTTGGGCTTCAACGGTCTGATTATCGAGAGTCACTGCAATCCGGACTGTGCATGGAGCGATGCCGCACAGCAGGTGACGCCCGATGTGCTGGATTACATCCTTAATCTACTGGTTATCCGCAAGGAGACGCAGAGCACCGAAAACCTCAGCGAACTGCGCAAGCAGATTGACGAATGCGACAATAACCTGATGCAGGAGCTTGCCAAACGCATGCGCGTGGCCCGCGAAATCGGTACTTACAAGAAGGAACATGACATGACCATTCTGCAAACCGGACGCTACAACGAAATTCTGGATAAGCGCGGCTCGCAAGGCACGCTCCTGGGTATGGACGCGGAGTTTATCAAGCATGTGTTCGAGGCGATACATGAGGAAAGTGTGAGGCAACAAATGGAGATAATTAATAAGTAAATGAAATGAAGAATGAAAAATGAAGAATGAAGAATTTTACTGCGCTATGTAAGCGCGCCGCATGGTAATTCTTCATTCTTCATTCTTAATTCTTCATTCTTAATTTCTATCACTATGCGAATACTAATACTCGGAGCCGGAAAAATGGGCTCCTTCTTTACAGACATATTGAGTTTTCAGCACGAGACGGCCGTGTTCGACGTCAACCCGCACCAGTTGCGTTTTGTCTACAACACCTATCGCTTCACTACGCTGGACGAAATCAAGGAGTTCGAGCCGGAGTTGGTAATCAATGCCGCCACGGTGAAATATACGCTGGAAGCATTTCGCCAGGTATTGCCCGTGTTGCCCAAGGACTGCATCATCAGTGACATCGCTTCGGTGAAGACGGGACTGAAGGCGTTCTATGACGAGAGTGGCTTCCGCTACGTATCGACGCACCCCATGTTCGGCCCGACCTTTGCCAGCCTGAGCAACCTAAACACGGAGAATGCAATCATCATCAGCGAAGGCGACCATCTGGGGAAAATCTTCTTCAAAGACCTCTACCAGACGATGAAGCTCAATATCTTTGAGTACACCTTCGACGAGCATGACGAAACGGTGGCCTACTCCCTGTCCATTCCTTTTGTGTCTACCTTTGTGTTTGCAGCCGTCATGAAGCATCAGGAAGCACCGGGCACCACGTTCAAAAAGCATATGGCTATCGCCAAAGGCCTGTTGAGCGAAGACGACTACCTGCTTCAGGAAATCCTGTTCAATCCCCGCACTCCGTCGCAAGTGGAAAACGTCCGCCTAAAGCTGAAACAGTTGTTGGAGATTATCAACAACAAGGATGCGGAAGGGATGAAGAAGTATCTGACGAAAATTAGGGAAAAGATTAAGTAATAGTTAGCGGCTTCGCCGCTAAAAAGTTATGAGTTATGAGTTATAAGTTATTTGTTGATGCATTCCCTTTCAGTATGACAATAAGACTATCTCAGTATGATAATAAGACTATCTCAATTCTCCTCCTCCTGGGAGGAGGAGTACCCCAACGGGGGGGGGAGGTGGTAGGAATAATAATTTCCTCTGAGAGAATGATTGCTATGCTTGGTGCTCTCTACCACCCCGCCCTTTGGGCACCCCTCCTCCCAGGAGGAGGGGAATGAAGCTACTCCTACTTGGTAGATAGAGCAGCGTTGTCACAAACAAATCACTTATCACTAATCACTTAGCGAAGCTTCGCTTCGCTAACTTCTCATTTAACAACCTGTGCAAAACTTTATTTTGTACAGGCTGATTTTATGCGTACCTTTGTATTCTCAAAAAAGAAAACAGCATGATAGACCAAGCCACCATAGACCGAATTCTGGATGCATCGCAAATCGTCGATGTCGTATCGGACTTTGTCACTTTGAGGAAACGCGGAGTGAACTATGTAGGCTTATGCCCGTTCCACGATGATAAAACCCCGTCTTTCTACGTATCCCCCGCCAAAGGATTGTGCAAATGCTTTTCGTGCGGAAAAGGAGGAAACCCGGTACACTTCATCATGGAGCACGAACAGATGTCCTATCCGGAGGCGCTGAGATACCTCGCCAAGAAATATGGCATCGAAATCAAGGAACGGGAACTCTCCAACGAAGAAAAGCTCGTCCAGAGCGAACGCGAAAGTCTTTTCGTTGTCAACCAGTTTGCCCGCGACTACTTCCAGAACATACTGAAAAGCCATGTGGACGGTCGCAGCATCGGTATGGCTTATTTCCGCAACCGAGGCTTCCGCGATGATATTATCGAGAAGTTCCAACTCGGCTACTCCACCGAAAGCCATGACACACTGGCTCAAGAAGCAATAAAGAAAGGTTATAAGAAAGAGTTCCTCGTGAAGACCGGCCTTTGTTACGAAACAGACGACCATCGCCTGCGCGACCGCTTTTGGGGAAGGGTCATTTTTCCCGTACATACCCTGTCCGGCAAGGTGGTTGCCTTCGGCGGACGTGTGCTTGCCAGTGCCACCAAAGGAATTAAAGTAAAATACGTCAACTCTCCCGAGTCGGAAATCTATCATAAAAGTAATGAACTGTATGGCATCTACTTTGCCAAACAAGCCATTGTGAAGCAAGACCGTTGCTTCCTGGTGGAAGGTTATACGGATGTCATCTCCATGCACCAATCGGGCATAGAGAATGTGGTGGCGTCTTCGGGAACTGCATTGACGCCCGGACAAATCCGTTTAATTCGCCGCTTCACCAACAACATGACCGTGCTCTACGATGGTGACGCAGCCGGCATCAAGGCATCCATCCGAGGCATCGACATGCTGCTGGAAGAGGGTATGAATATCAAAGTCTGCCTTCTGCCCGATGGAGACGATCCCGACTCCTTTGCCCGCAAGCACAACTCTACCGAATTTCAGGAGTTCATACAGCAACACGAGACGGACTTCATACGCTTTAAAACCAACCTGTTGCTGGAAGATGCCGGGAAAGACCCTATCAAGCGTGCCGAGTTGATTGGCAATCTGGTACAAAGTATCTCGGTCATCCCCGAAGCAATCGTTCGCGATGTTTACATCAAGGAGTGTGCCCAGTTGTTGCGCGTAGAAGATAAACTGCTCGTTTCGGAAGTGGCGAAACGTCGGGAGATGCAAGCCGAGAAGCGTGCAGAGCAGACGGAACGGGAACGCAGGGCGGCTGTAAGGTCAATGGAAAACTCGCAGGCTGCATCCGGAGTCGAAGGTTCGACTCCCGCTGCCCCGATGACGGCAGGAGGTTACCCCCATATTGAGGAAGCTGCCGGGCAGGAAGTCAATTCTCCTTTCCCACCGGAAGATAATTACGTGTCTTTCATCCCGCAGGAAGGAAAAGAGGGACAAGAGTTTTATAAATACGAACGGCTAATCCTTCAGATGATTGTGCGCTATGGCGAAAAGATAATGTGCAATGCAGCTAACGAAGAGGGGCAGGAAGTTCCTGTCAGCGTTATAGAATACGTCACAAACGATTTAAGGGAGGACGAATTATCGTTCCACAACCCGCTGCACCGCCAGATATTGACAGAAGCCGTCGCGCATCTGCACGATGAGAAGTTTACCGCCGAACGGTATTTTCTGGCACATCCGGATGCTACTATCAGCAAATTGAGCGTAGAACTGACAAGCAGCCGCTACCAGTTAAGAAAATCCCAGGTGGAACAGATGGTGACGGACGAAGAACGTTTGCACGAACTGGTTCCGTTCCTGATGATTAACTTCAAATATGCCATTGTCAGCGAAGAGTTGAAGCATATGATGTTTGCCTTGCAAGACCCCTCCGTTGCCAACGATGAGGAGAAATGCAACGCGATTATGAAGCGCTACAACGAAATGAGGGA
This sequence comes from Bacteroides sp., assembly GCA_021203515.1. Classification (GTDB taxonomy): domain Bacteria; phylum Bacteroidota; class Bacteroidia; order Bacteroidales; family Bacteroidaceae; genus Bacteroides. The sequence goes on from JAJQAY010000014.1 coordinate 13,763, forward strand.
AATTCAGAGCATCATGGCCAAGCGACTGGGAGACCGGGTGGTACTCCCCTGACGTCGTTATTAGTTGTGTCGGATAAGGTTCATAAACTCCTCACGTGTCTTAGCCTGATTGAAAGCTCCCGTAAAGTCGGAAGTGGTTGTAATGGAGTTCTGTTTCTCTACACCACGCATCTGCATACACATGTGCTTGGCCTCCACTACTACCATCACACCCAGCGGGTTCAGAGTTTCCTGAATACATTCCTTGATTTGCAACGTCATCCGTTCCTGCACCTGCAAGCGGTGGGAGAAGATGTCTACCACCCGGGCAATCTTACTCAGGCCCGTGATATAACCGTTGGGGATATAGGCCACATGTGCCTTTCCATAGAACGGCAGCATATGATGCTCGCAGAGTGAGAAGAAATCAATGTCTTTCACAATCACCATTTGGCTATACTCTTCCCTGAACTTGGCAGAGCGGAGAACTTCGTGCGGATCCATAGTATAGCCTTTGGTTAATGACAACATGGCTTTTGTCACCCGCTCCGGTGTCTTCAACAAGCCTTCGCGTTCAGGGTCTTCGCTCAGTAAAGTGAGAATATGATGATAATGCTCCTTCAGTTCATCCAACGAAGGAGAAACGATTTCTTCTTTTCCTAACATGCAAAAAAGTTATGAGTTGTGAGTTATAAGTTATAAAAGAGCAGCCTACTGGGCCATTTATAATGGAATGTTAATTTGGTCTTTCACGATAGAGGCCTCCTTAAAAACACCTGTCGCCCGCAACCGACGCATCATGGCATCCGCTTCTTCAATGCTGAGGAAGTCTCCGGCGCGGCATAGCCAGCGGGGAGGATTGAAAGAAGTGTAAACCGGCAATTCAGGAAAGCGTTCTTTGATATTGGAAGCCACAGAGTAGGCTTCATTCTTGGCCTGACGGGTATTGTTTCCGGCATACACTTGCACACGGTAACCTGAACTCTTAATCACTTTCTGGTCATCTGAACCGGTAGAAATACGTGACGAACCTATCAGTGCCGTGATACGGTCATCCTGATGGATAGTGACTCTGCCTTGCCCCGGCACATTACGTTCCAAGTTCTGCACAATGTTATTCTGCGCTACAGCAAAAGCAACACAGGCAAAACACGCAACTAAAAGTAAACCAAGCCTCTTCATATAAGTTGAAAGTTAAAAGTTAAAAGTTGAAAGTTAAGAATTAAGAGTTGAGAATTGAAAGTCAAAAGCCACCACACAGATAATCGCGCAGCCAACTTTCAACTTTCAACTCTCAACTTTCAACTTAATTAAAAGCGTCAATGATGCCCTTGAAGTCAGCAACCTTCAAAGCGGCACCACCAATCAAACCGCCGTCTACGTCGGGGTTTGCAAACAATTCTTTTGCATTGGAAGGCTTGCAGCTGCCACCATAGAGGATAGAGCAGTTTTCTGCGATTTCCTTACCGTATTTAGCTTCAACTGTCAAACGGATGAAAGCGTGGATTTCCTGAGCCTGTGCCGGAGTAGCAGTTTTACCTGTACCGATAGCCCAAACCGGTTCGTAAGCCAAAATGATTTTAGAGAAATCGGCCGGTGACAGAGCGAATACAGACTCCAACTGAGCAGCAACTACTTCATTCTGCTTGTTAGCTTCGCGTTCTTCCAGCACTTCGCCGATACAGAAAATCGGAGTCAGGCCGTTAGCCAAAGCCAGTTCTACTTTATCCTTCAGGATGGCTACTGTTTCACCATAGTAAGCGCGACGTTCAGAGTGACCGAGGATTACATACTTGGCACCTGTAGAAGCAACCATAGCGGCTGAAACTTCACCAGTATAAGCGCCGGACTCCTTATCGGCACAGTTTTCCGCACCCACACCAATCTTAGCAGCGTCTACCAACGGAGTGACAGATGCCAGGTGGATAAACGGAGTACAGATGATTACATCACAGTTGGGCTTTTCAGCAGCCAACGCCTCATTCAGTTCTTTTGCAAGAGCAATACCCTCTTGAAGGGTTTTGTTCATTTTCCAGTTTCCTGCAACAATGTTTTTTCTCATTTTGTTTTTAATTATTAAAGGGTTAATGTTAATATTCTGTCTTTAGTGATTAGCGATTAGTGTTTAGTGATAAGCGATTAGCCACTAATCACTAAACACTAATCGCTAATCACTCTTCTCCCCTGTTCGCGGCGCTTGACCACCAGAATGTCCACACTCATCACCACCATCAAAGGAATGAAGAACCACATCAACACATATCCGATGGTACGCAAATCGCTCTCCCACTTCTGTTGCCCCAACTCCAGTTTATCCAGGCTGTCGGTCAGCACATATTCGTCGGGCAGTTGGTTATCGCTCCACTTATTCAAAATCGTTCCGTCTTTTATCAACAAGAGTCCGGGATTGGAACGGATAATGGTTTTCAAGGTGATGTCGTCCATCTGACAGAACGGATATTCCGCCCCGGTCCGCTCGCGCCACTGTGCTATTTCTTCTTCCGGTGAAGAGGTTAAAGCGTAAAATCCATATCCATGCTCCACGCTATAATCATAAATTTCGTTGATAAGGTCGATATTACTATCGTCCGCTTCTTCAACACGATGAGCTACCAGCAAGAAGGTATATCCTTTATCAGCCAGGACTTGCTCTGTTATATCTTCCCCCATCTCCAAACTTATCATTGAGAAGTCATGGATAGGCGGTTCATAACCTTTTTCCTTCACGATAGTACGCGTTTCAACAAATGTCCAGGTACTATCCGGATAGTTGTCCAGCGTAAACCCCTGCTTCTTTCCGTCTTTCTCCAATACGAAGCGACTCTCGAACACGCTTTTCTTGGCTCCCTCCGGTATTTCCATACCCGATTTTATATTTGTCCCAATCTTATAAGGGCGAAAATCCAATATCGGCAAATATTCCAGGCAGTAACAAGAAAGCGCGAACACAAACAATATCGTGTAGAGGGAAACCATCCATTCCATCTTCATCGTGATGAAGCGGATAATCAATTTCCATTCTCTAAATACGGATATGGCTGCAATCAACAGCACAATGTTCTTTCCGAATGTCTGCCAGTTGGTCAGCACCCATGCATCTCCAAAGCATCCGCAATCGGATACGGGATTTGCCAAAGCCAGGTAAAGGGTTAATGGTGTCATCACGCTCATCAAAAGAAGAGCCAGAGTCGACGCTATCTTCCTCCGTACACCGAAAAGCAGGAAAATGCCGACGCAAAATTCCATTGCCGATAAAAGAACGGCAAAAAGCAACGGCAAATATGTAGGAAACCATGAAAGAATACCGAATGCCGTCAGATAGTCCTGAATTTTATAAAAAGACCATAACGGATCGACAGCCTTCACAAATCCGGAGAAGATGAACAATGCTGCCAATAGGAAACGACAAGCGTTTACCCAGACCACTCGGACAATATGTTTTTTCTCAGTCTCCAAACTCTATCTTAATCAAACCGAATACGGAGTAGTTAATCATATCCATGTAATTGGCATCGACGCCCTCGGATACCAACGTCTGACCGGACAAACTCTCTATTTGCTTTGTCCTATATATTTTCATTAATATCAAATCCGTATAAGAACTGATGCGCATGCAACGCCAAGCCTCGTCATAATCATGGTTTTTGGCAAGCATCAAGTCCAAAGACGCTTTCGCATATTTATCGTACAGTGCCATCGCTTCTTCATTCGTGATGTCGGCCGACTCTGCATATCCCAGTTCCAACTGTATCAAGCCGATAATGCCGTAGTTGACTATAGCGATGAACTCCGAACGAATGCCTTCGTCCACCAGCGTCACCCCTTTTACTTCAATACTTCGGATACGATTGGCTTTGATAAATATCTGATCGGTCACGGAAGCCGGGCGAAGGATACGCCACGCCGGACCGTAATCATGAAGTTTCTTGGAAAACAAATCACGACAAATAGCGATGACATGTTCAAATTGTTGCTTGGTATCTTTCATCTTTTTACTTTTCGATGCAAAGTTAGGAATAATTAAAGAAAAAAGAAAAGAGGGCACTCTAAATTATATTAAAGTAGCCTCTTACTATTGAGATTGTTACGTTTGTAGAGAATTTCCGTTTTTATGAGCAACGCAACACCTGTCCCGGGCGGAGAATAGTTTTCCGTGTAATACGGTTCAGCTTGCATAGTTTGTCAATGCTTGTCCCCTGGCGGGCAGCAATCTTAGACAAAGTATCGCCATTCTTAACTTTATAGAACAAACCTTCGCCCGATGCCATGCTGCGAGCCGTACCGGAAGAGCCTTTTGCCTTGTGGAAAGTATAAGAGTCGGCAATAATATCTTGTTTTTCAAAATCAAACATCAAAGCGGGATTGATTGGAATACCCAGGAAGCGGGTTTCAAAGTGCAGATGCGAACCGGTAGAACGTCCGGTATTACCACCCAATGCAATCGGTTCACCGGCCTTCACCAACTGGTTTATTTCTACCAACTGCTTGGACAAGTGTCCATAGACAGTTTCCAAACCATTGTCGTGACGAATAACTACATATTTACCGTATCCACGGCGTCCATGATTTTTGACAACTCGTACTTTACCGTCAAAAGCCGCACGAATTGTATCTCCTACATATACTTTGACGTCCAAGCCATAGTGTGTCCTTCTTCTACGGGGGCGATAACCGAATACATCGGTAATACGGTTATGCTCGGTAGGCATATGGAAACCGGTCAAATCAAAGGTATAACTTTCGGGGACGATAGCGTTACAGTAGGCCTGTACAAACTCATTGTTCCAACTCGGATACAAATCCAAGCCCGGATACTGAGACTGCTCTGCACGTATCTGCTTCTGCAAAGCCAGCGAATCTACACTTTTGAGTTTTCTATCGATAGGAGCTTGGCGGGCAATCAGGTCCTGAGAAAAGGAGTTCAGGCTAACCATTGCCGTTGCCGCTAATACAACTGTTTTAATCCAATTAAAATTCATGCCGTTTCATCATTCGATTTTGATATTCATGGAACAATTCGGCCACTCAACCACACCTGTTCTTATGAGAATATCCAGATTATTTTTCAAAAATTCTCCCAAAGGTAACATTTCTCTCTGAAAAACAGTGTCTTTCTTTAGCTATTTTTTTCGTATAGGAGGGTAAAATAGAAGTATATACATACCGTAACTATCTATAAATACGACAGTTATGCACTACACATGTTTTACAACATAAAAGCACAAATAAAGTGTATATTTAACCGTTTTTCAGCTAATAGCCGCCCAGTTTACATTTGTTTTACGTAACGCCTTCAGTTGTCGCCACAATATTTCATTCTCCGGAAGAGCTCCATTCGGGTCTTTATCTACAATGGCCTGGGCAACGCCACGAACATATTGCAGCAGTTGACCGTCGCGGGCAATATCGGCAATCTTCAAATCGAAGGCAACGCCGCTTTGCTGGGTTCCCTCCAAATCACCCGGACCGCGTAACTTCAGGTCTGCCTCGGCTATTTCAAAACCATCATTGGTGCGTACCATAATCTCCAAACGTTTTCGGGTATCTTCCGCAAGTTTATACCCCGTCACCAGAATACAATAAGACTGATCGGCACCCCGCCCCACACGACCGCGAAGCTGATGAAGCTGAGACAAGCCGAAACGCTCCGCATTTTCGATAATCATCACCGAAGCATTCGGAACATTCACGCCCACCTCTATCACCGTAGTGGCAACCATAATCTGAGCCTCACCTGAAACGAACAACTGCATTTGTGCATCTTTCTCGGCAGGCTTCATCTTTCCGTGCACTTTGCAAACCTTGCAATCCGGAAATTCCTCACAAATATGCCAATAGCCTTCTTCCAAGTTTTTCAGGTCGATTTTTTCACTCTCCTTGATTAACGGATACACGATATATACCTGACGTCCTTCGGCAATCTGCTTGCGCATAGAGCGATACAGGCTTTCCCGCCGGTTGTCGAACTGGTGGATTGTGGCAATCGGTTTTCTGCCCGGCGGCAACTCATCGATGACGGATACGTCCAAATCACCATACAGGGTCATTGCCAATGTTCGCGGTATGGGGGTGGCGGTCATCACCAACACATGAGGAGGCTGCACGCTTTTTGTCCACAGGCGGGCACGTTGTGCCACACCGAAGCGATGTTGTTCGTCAATCACCACCAGACCTAACGAAGCAAAATTCACCGTATCTTCAATAACGGCATGCGTACCTATCAAGATACGTACTTCTCCGGTCAGCAATCCGTTGAGAATAGCCTCTCTGCGCTTTCCTTTGATAGAGCCGGTCAGCAATTCCACCCGGACATCCATTCCATATAGCAACTCGCGAACCGTTTCAAAATGTTGGCTGGCCAATATCTCGGTAGGTGCCATCATACATGCCTGAAAGCCGTTATCCAGCGCTATCAGCATACTCATCAAAGCAACAAGCGTTTTCCCGCTGCCCACGTCTCCCTGCAACAGACGGTTCATCTGCTTGCCCGACCCCAAGTCCCAACGAATTTCTTTCAACACACGCTTCTGTGCATTCGTCAGTTCAAAGGGCAGATTGCGGGAATAGAACGTATTGAACACCTCGCCTACTTTCTCGAAAATATAGCCGCGATATTTCTGTTGCCGGTCTTTGGCATAGCGCAAGATATTTAGCTGCACATAAAATAGCTCCTCAAACTTCAGGCGGTACTGCGCTTTCCTCAGTACCTCCGGATTAGAGGGGAAATGAATATTGATTAAGGCCTCCGTTAGCGGCATCAAGTGGTGTTCCGCCAATATACCCGGAGAAAGGGTTTCAGGCAACGGTTCGTTCAATAGCTGCACCACGGTTTTCATCATCTTCTCAAGAGCATGAGAATTGAGTGAACTCCGCTTCATCTTCTCCGTTGTATTATAATAAGGTTGCAATCCCATGGCCGACAACTTCACTTCGGAGGCCAGGTCAATATCTGGATGGGCAATATTTATCCTTCCATTAAAAACCGAAGGCTTGCCGAATACAATATACTCCTGATGGACTTTATATTTACCGATTATATACTTGATGCCCTGAAACCAAATCAGGTCTACAATGCCCGTTCCGTCCGAGAAATGCGCAATCAACCTCCGCTGGCGTCCTTCCCCTGCCGTTTCAAAACCCAGGATTTCTCCTTTCAACTGAATATAAGGCATCGCACCGTCAAGCTCCCGAATGGAATAGATGCGGCTACGGTCTACATATTTATAGGGGAAATAATACAATAAGTCGTGAAAGGAATAGATGCCCAATTCCTTATTGAGCACCGAAGCACGTTGTGGCCCGACACCCGACAAATATTTTATGTCACGCGTAGTTAAATCGAACATGAATCTAAAAGAGCAGTAGCTATTTTCAAATCAAAAGGAGTCGTTATTTTTATATTTTCCCGATTACCGGCAGTCAAGAAAACAGGTTTGCCCCATGCTTCCACCACCGAAGCATCGTCCGTGAAGTGCGAAGTGTAAGGTTGTTCATAAGCCGACTTCAGCAAATCGGCATCAAAAACCTGGGGTGTCTGCACCAGCTTGTATTCATCACGGCTGACGGTCACGCTTTCTTCACCTTCCAGATGCCGTACTGTCTCTACCACATCTATCACCGGAATTACGGCTTTTTTCTCTGCTGCCAGCGTATAGCAACGTGCTATCACTTCTTGAGAAACAAACGGACGTACCCCATCGTGCACCCTCACCAATCCTGACGTAGTGACAAAGGCCAATCCGTTCTTCACTGAATGAAATCGTGTCTCCCCTCCATTCGCAACGCGATGGGGGATTGAAAAATGATGCTCCCGGCACAGCTCGGCCCAATAAGGCTGCTGACTACACGGAAGCACCAATATAATTTGTATCTCCGGATTGCAAGTATAAAAGGCCTCCATAGTGCGCATCAACACGGGCTCCCCCCCTATCGGAAGAAACTGTTTGGGAAGTTCACTTCCCATACGCAAGCCTTTACCGCCGGCTACAATCAGAGCATAGTCCACTTTAAGAATTAAAAATTAAAAGTTAAAAATTAAAGGACGCACATGGCTTCTTTCAATTCTTGTACTTTTTCTTTGCCTTGCAAGAGTTCTACAACTGTCAGCGCAAAGTCCATGGCAGCACCCGGGCCTTTTCCGGTAATGATATTGCCGTCTTTTTCAACGGGTGCTCCCGTACAATCGGCCCCTTCCAGATATTGCTCAAATCCCGGATAGCAAGTTGCTTTCTTACCTTTCAGCAATCCCAACTTACCTAAAATCATCGGAGCCGCACAAATGGCAGCAATCGGTTTATTTTCTTCTGAGAAACGTAAAATCAGTCTGCGCAGTTCTTCACATTTCTCTAATGTAGCTGCTCCCGGCATTCCACCCGGAAGTAATATCAAGTCGGCATCAAAGAAATCACAGTTCACGACATTCTTATCGCAAAACACCGGAACATCATGCGCTCCCGTTACAATTTCATCGGGAGTTACCGTTATCATTTCCACATTCAGTCCTGCACGTCTCATTACATCGACAGAAGTGAAAGCTTCTATTTCTTCAAATCCGTCTGCAAAAAATACATAAACTGTACCCATAATCGTTTCTCCTCTTATTTTAAATTAAAATAATACGTTATCGTTCCCGTTTGGTTATTCAAACCGCTTACCGCATTAAACCTCGCTTTCTTCGCCGCATCTATCGCAGCTTTTCGCAAAGCAGAGTTAATCGTATTAGTCTGGCGGTTAATGCTGGTGGCAATTACCTGTCCGGCAGGATTTACGGTAATGTCAACCACTACCCTTCCTTCATCCTGTACATTATATACCGGACGCGGCAATCCGCCTTCACCGATAGAACGGCCTCCAAGATTAAAGGTTCCGTAGCCGCCCGTTCCGGTCGTAGCTCCGGTCGGACTGTTTCCCGTGGGACTTCCCTGGATACCGGTTCCTTCCGTAGTACCCTTATCCCCCATCTGCGCACCTTTGCCAAAAGCACCCGCCACTCGTTTCCGGGCAGCTTCCTCGGCAGCTTTCCGTTCCCGTTCCGCCTTCTCTTCCACCAACTTCCGGGCTTCTTCCGCCTTTTCAGCAGCAGTTTTTTCGGGCTTCTTCACCTCTTTCTTTTTCTCTTCAGCTTTCGGCTTTATGGCAACGGTTTCTTCATCTTCCTGAGTCAGCATGTCTTGCTCCACCGCTTCCTGCACCTGCGGTGCAGCCTCTTCCGGCATCACATCCACCTTTACCAAAGAAGGGTCGACAGCACCCAGCGCATCGGGAACTTCTCCCAGCATCACGGGTATTCCACCCTCTTCCGACTGCTCGGGCATCGTAAACCCAACCAGCAACAAAAGGGCGATAAAGGCAACGTGCACCAGCACTGCCCCCGCAATTCCTACATACCTTCCTTCTTTCTTTCGGTTCATCCCCATTTTAATGAAGAATTAAGAATGAAGAATAAATGTTACCGTGCAGCGTGCTTGCATAACACAGCAAAATTATTCATTCCCCCTCTTTAATTTTTAATTCTTAATTTTTAATTTTCACCTTCCTTCCGGAGGACGTGTAGCCAGCACCATCTTGAAATGATTTTCATTAGCAATATTCAGCACCTTCACGATTTCCCGATAGGGCACTGTCTCGTCGGCATATAGAGCCACATACATTTCGGGTTCCTTCTCCGCACAAGATTGCAGGAAAGGCGTCAGTTCATCCAATGTCAACGCCTGCTCCTTGTCGTTGCCGAATGCGGCATAGAAGTTCAGGTCCTTATCAATAATAACCCTCGTCAGAGGCTTGGCAGATGTTTGCTGTTTTCCTTGCGGAAGCAATACTTTGATTGCATTCGGCGACACGACTGTAGACGTAATCATAAAGAATATCAACAGCAGGAAAATAACATCCGTCATAGATGCCATACTGAAGTTGGGCGATATTTTTGCTCTGCGTTTTAACATGGTTCATTCAGTAAATCCATGAATGCCATTGTCTTGGCCTCCATCTTATTTACAACACCATCCACCAGCGTCACCAGATAATTATAGGCAAACATAGCGATAATACCGACAATCAAACCACCCACCGTAGTAATCATGGCTTCATAAATACCACCGGACAGCAGCGTTATGTCAATGTTATTACCGGCATTCGCCATTTCGAAGAAAGCATGCACCATGCCCGTCACCGTGCCCAGGAAGCCAATCATCGGCGCACCACCCGAAATGGTCGCCATAATCGTCAAACCTTTCTCCAACTTTGCCACCTCGATGCTTCCTACATTCTCTATGGCAGCCTGCACATCGTTTACCGGACGTCCCAGACGACTGATACCTTTTTCAATCATGCGTGCCGAAGGCGTATTGACACTGCGGCAATAAGAGATAGCAGCCTTTATCTCGCCACCCAGAATATAGTCCTTTATCTTATCCATAAACATCGGATCTTCCTTGCCGGCTTTACGAATAACGTAATTGCGTTCAAACAAGATATAGAAGCAGACCACGGACAATAATCCGAGCACAATCATAATCCATCCTCCATTGATAGCCATGCTCCACAAGTTCATTTCATCGGGAGCACCTACGGGGGTAAGTACCGGATTTGCACCGGCAATCGAATCGGCTAATGCCGGAGCCGCTTGGGCCAATAACAACATAAGATTCATCAGCGAAGACAGTTTTTATATTCCTGAATGGTACGTTCCAGTCCCAGATACAAAGCATCGCAAATCAGCGCATGCCCGATAGAGACCTCATCCAGCCACGGAATGTTTTTATAAAAGTAGTTCAAGTTCACCAAACTCAAGTCGTGCCCTGCATTCAAGCCCAAGCCCAGGCCGCGGGCTATCTTGGCAGCTTCCACAAAAGGGGCTACCGCAGCTTCTTCTCCTTGCGGATAAGCCGTTGCATAAGGTTCGGTATAGAGTTCCACGCGGTCGGCGCCGGCCTTAGCAGCATACTCTATCATTTCCGTATCAGTAGATACAAACACCGAAGTACGGATACCGGCATTATTAAATTCCTCCAGCACCTCCGTCAGGAATGCCTGATTTTTCTTTGTATCCCATCCTGCGTTAGAAGTCAACTGTGCAGGGCTGTCCGGCACCAAAGTCACCTGGTGCGGTTTAACCTTCAAAACCAAGTCTATAAATTCGGGAGCAGGGTATCCCTCAGTATTAAATTCCGTATGCAGCAACGGTCGCAAGTCATACACATCACTCTTGCGGATATGCCGTTCATCGGGACGCGGATGCACCGTAATGCCGTCTGCACCAAATTTTTCACAATCCAACGCCACCTTCACCACATTGGGGACATCTCCTCCACGTGCGTTACGCAACGTTGCCACCTTATTAATATTTACGCTTAATCTAGTCATAATTGGGTTTATAGTTCGGGACAAAAGTACAAATAATAGCGATATATTGGCGGCATTCTAAGAAAAAAATAGCATCTTTGCATCTCACTATAACAGAAATTAATTATGAAATTTGCCATATTCGGGAATACATATCAAGCCAAGAAATCATCCTATGCCGAAAACCTCTTCCACTTGTTAGGGCAGCGTCGGGCACAACTCTGTGTATGTCGGGAGTTCTATCATTTCCTGACTTCGGATTTACACCTTAACATACCTTCCGCCGAATTGTTCGACGGCGATGATTTCGTTGCAGACATGGTTATCAGCATCGGTGGCGACGGCACATTTCTGAAGGCAGCCAGCCGCGTAGGCAAAAAGAATATTCCAATTCTGGGCATCAACACAGGTCGTCTCGGTTTCCTGGCGGATATTTCACCCGAGGAAATGGAAGAGACGATTGACGAGATATACAATAATCATTATAAGGTAGAAGAGCGCAGTGTGTTGCAGTTGCAGTGCGACAATGAAAAGTTAATGAAATCGCCCTATGCACTCAATGAGATAGCGGTGCTGAAGCGTGACAGTTCGTCCATGATTAGCATCCATACGGCAATCAATGGCGCCCATCTTACCACCTATCAGGCCGATGGTTTGATAGTAGCTACTCCCACCGGTTCCACAGCCTATTCGCTGAGTGTCGGTGGTCCGGTCATCGTTCCCCACAGCAAAACAATAGCTATTACCCCCGTTGCCCCTCATAGCCTCAACGTGCGTCCCATCGTCATTTGCGACGATTGGGAAATCACCCTCGATGTAGAGAGCCGTAGCCATAACTTCCTCGTAGCCATCGACGGACGCAGCGAGACCTGCAAAGAAGCCTCCCGCCTCACCATTTCACGCGCCGACTACTCCATCAAAGTCGTCAAACGCTTCAATCATATCTTTTTCGATACGCTGCGGAATAAGATGATGTGGGGGCGGATGTGAGGTAAATGCCCACTTTCTACATATCCAGCAGAAATTCTTCGATATTAGAACGATGAATAACCTCAAAGGAACTTCCGGGGTAAGCATCTATAAACTGTTGCGGATATTTATATTTCGCCGCGGGGTCCCATTTGAATTCATACGTCGATATTCGCCCGTCCTCTTCTTCTATATAATCAATCTCTTTCTGCTGTTGTGTACGCCAAAACCAATAATTACAATAACTACCAGAATAAGCGTTTCGCTTGATACGTTCAGATATAATAAAATTCTCCCATAAAGCTCCGGCTTCTTCGGGAGTACGGTTTTCAAACATGGAAAAGTTAGCTAACACTGCATTACGAATGCCATTATCATAGAAATAGATTTTCCGGCTTGCTTTCAACTCATTCCGCAAATTTCTGGCAAATGAACCTAACCGAAAAATAACATAATTCTTTTCAAGCATATCTATATAGCGATCCACTGTCTTAGTATCAAACCCAACTAATTGTCCTATCTCATTATATGAAACCTGTGAGCCGATTTGTAATGCCAACGCCTGCAATAATTTCACCAGTTTATCGGGTTTACCGATAGAATCAAGAGAAAGTATATCCTTATATAGGTAGCTATCTGCAAGTTCTTTCAAAACAGCTTTCTCATCTCCCGGACTCGTCACTACTTCCGGGTAATACCCGAATATCAACCGATGAGGAAGCATTCGTTTTTCCTCAATAAGATTAGTGTGTTCCACCATCTCGGCAAATGAAAGCGGATACATTTTGTATTCCCTTTTTCTTCCGGTAAGTGGTTCATTCACTTTAGATGCCAGTTCAAAGGAAGAGCTTCCCGTTGCTATCAATTGCACACCTTTCACTTGATCGGTTATCAATTTAAGCTTCAAGCCTACATCTGCAATGCGTTGAGCTTCATCAATAATAACAAATTTCTTTTTGCCTATTATAACTTTCAAACGTGTAGAAGTGATACCTTCAAACAATTCTTGCACATCCAAATCATCCCCATTCAACCATAACACATCCTGAGAGTCAGCAAACATCTCACGCAGCAAAGTAGATTTTCCCACTTGACGAGATCCCATAATGATAATAGCCTTTTCGCTACCAATCATCATCTCAATTTTTTGCTTTAACAACCGTTCTATCATAATCCTGACCTTAATAAGATAGTTTCGATACAAAGATAAACGATTTTCAGAGTGAAATCCACAAATCTTATAAAATTTACGAATTGCATTCCATGAATTTTATAAGATTTGTGGATTTTTCACAGCTATTTGCCTATTCTGTCCGCCAATATACCCGGTATCAAACGTGTCCCTTCATATTCGGCATCCAAATTAATATTGGCAATATACCGTAGCTTTATGTTTTCCTCATCGGCAAAATTATTTAGCGAAGGTATTTTAACAGGGTTCTGGAAGCGCTTATATTTGCATTCCACCGCCAACTTCCGCAAGGGTCCATCCAGCACAAAGTCTACCTCCGAACCACTCTGTGTGCGATAAAAATAAATAGTATCGGATGCCGACCGATTTCTCCAAAGCTCCAATAATACATAATTCTCAAACAGAACCCCATTGTCCGTCCGGAATGCTATCTCATTAAAACTATTATAGATAATATTACGCAGCCCCAAATCACAAAAATACACTTCATTCATCTTCCCTATAACCTTACGTTTATTGGTAAAGTAAGGTTCCACCAATTTTATGATATACATTTTCTGAAGTAAATAAATATACTCCTCACACCGTGTATACGGCAATCCGCTTTCACGGCTCAAATCATTTACATTCACGAGGTTTCCTATTCTGCACAGCCAGTAACCTAAGCAACTTATTGAAACCTACAAAATGCTCATTAGCAATATAGTGCCTTACATCATTCAATAAGTATGTCTGATAAATATCATTCAACAATTCCACTTTTTCCTGAGGATTATCCATCAAAGCTGTATGCGGAAGCCTCCCATAAATCAAATATTCTTCATAAGCCATTCGTAAAGGAGCTATCAGAGCATCATCATTCCCATTTTGAAGCTTTTGTTGCAGACGCCACAACTTTTCATCTTTAAATAAGAGATATTCCGAGAATGAGAGCGACAGCACCTCTGTTACACGCACACGCCCAGCCAAAGACTCCTCAATATTCTGAAGAATATCCAAACTTGAACTGCCTGAACAAAGGACACGAAGATTGGCATATTTATCCGTCAATAGTTTTAATATAGTAGAAACACCTTGTATGAACTGGAACTCATCAAGCAACAACAACCCCTCCACTTCCTCGTTGAGATAAATTTTCAAGTATTGTTCAATAGTGCTGAATTGCTGAAACCTGACAGCCACTTCCACATCTTGCCCATTCAGGAACAAAACATTACGAAACATCTCGGTCGGATAACTTTTCATGATAGAAGTTTTTCCGACCTGCCTTGCACCTATCAATACCACAATCGGCACTAATTTGAATGCCGACTGAATTTTCTCTTTATAACTATTTCTTTCAATCATGGCTCATTCTTTTCCCACAAATATAGTGTTTTCTCAGCTATTCCCGAAAAATCCCCGGAGAATTTTCAACTATTACAAAAAAAACATGCATACTAGAATATAAGCAGCCGGAACCGCTTCATCAAGCAATCCCGGCTGCCGCCTAAAACAAAATAACCGCTGTTATCTGTCGTTTATTCTCTCTGTCATGCTGAGCCTGCCGAAGCATCTCTTCTCATACGGACGCTTAACGGTGCTCCCAGTTCCTCCCGTTCCACGACTTCAAGGAAGCCGTTCTGCTCCAGTTCAAAAAGAACAGGATATACGCGCAACTTGTCTGCACCGGAGTTTTGGAGGATTTCCTCTACAGAAACCTTGTCGGAGAAAGAGTTGATGTAGTCAATGACTTTTGAGTGTCGATAACTTTATAGTTCAAATTCTTTTTACTCATTAGTATTTCTATTTTCCTTATACATCCGATAAGCCTCCTTCAGCATATCTTCATCATTATATTGAGGATGCCAATCCAAATCCTTTTCAGTTTCACTGATATCCAATACATACTCCTCATCAGCTATCATAAATTGCTCTTTATACATCACGGTTAGGCCTATAGTATCCAACACATTGAGTACAAACTTCACAAGACTACCGGGTGTTGGGATAACTACCGAACGGGAATGAGCAGCCTGCACTACCCCTTTCAACAAAGTACGAATGTCCGGAGAGTTTTTAGAACCCAAATTATACTCCTTATTGGGCAATCCCCTATCAATAGCGCACAAAATAGCACTTACACAGTCGAACACAGAAATCATTGATAATGATTCTTACCGTTTCCTATAGTAGGTACAGGGAGGTTAAGGTCTATCAATTTAAATAGCTTCACCAAAATACCCAACGCCCCGGGCCATTAATCATTCTCGGTCTCATAATCGTAATATTCATCCCTTTCCGACGATATTCAAAGCATATTTCTTCACAAGCCTTCTTGCTCTGTCCATAAGGTCCGAAAGGGTTTTGAGGATGACGAATATCCACCGGTAGGTATTGAGGCTTGCCATAAGTCATGTCGGTAGTGAACATTAAATAATTGCGACAGCCCTTCCCATAGATTACCTTTAGCAGATTTCGTGTCCCTTCCGTATTGACACTGAAGAAATAATCTTTCCTATTCCGGGGCACTTTCGTGCGATATTGATTGGCCGCTAAATTTATTACCACATCTTCCGTTGTAACAGGAAGCGCTTCGAGCATTGCCTCATCGCGAATGTCAATCCTGGCATATTCGCAATTCTCCGAAATACGAGTATCTATTCCTTGCTGCAAGTCACACACTACGACCTGTCCCTCTCTCTCTATGAGAGCATTAGCGAGATAACGTCCGACAAAACCATTACCACCAAAAATATAATACTTCATATCAACTTCTTGAGATTAAATATACTCCGATACAAATCACTAAAATTCCCATAATACGCGTCAGTGTCAGTGACTCCCCAAAGAAATAGTACCCGACTACGGCCGCCACCACATACCCGATACTCAGGAACGGATAAGCAAAGCTCACCTCCACTTTAGAAAGTACCGCCATCCACATTAAGATACTCACGGCATAACAAAACATGGCCGCCCATAACCATAAATTCATCAACATACCCCCTATGTTATGTACAAGCCCACTCATTCCAACTTCGCCCACCAGCAACATACCTTTGCGAATACAAAGCTGCGCAGCGCAATTCAGCAGTACGCTGATTAAGATTAAAAGAATATTCATTTTTGAAATAATTTATAATATTGTTCATCTGCCGAAGCCAGCAGCTCCTTGTCTCCCCGGCTATCGCCATAAGCTATCAGATGATATTTCTGCCGTTCCGGAAAAAGTGCCGCCAGGCGATTTACTTTCTCTTGTCCATAACAGTTAGACGTAGCAAAACGTCCTGTGAGTTTTCCCTGTTCATTTATCTCCAATCGTGTACTCAAAACATGTTTCACGCCCAAATAACGTGCAAACGGTTGCACCCAGTTCTCCACACTGGCACTGACTATTACCACCTCATCCAATTTGTCAAGATGCGCTTCTATTTGCTGCACAGCTGAATTATAAAGCAAACTTTCTCCTTCTTTAGCGAAAAATTGTTCGCAAACCCTATTAAAATCCACTAATGGCATTCCCTGAAAAAAGTAAGTAAAAATATGCTGTTTGGCTTTCCAGTTGGGATATAGCTTGAGTTTATAAGCCATCAAAATCGGGCTGTGAAGTAACATGCCGATATAGAAGGCTTTTGAACCTTTGGCAAACTTTATAAACTCCAATAAAGTATCCTTTTTAGTGATGATGCCGTCAAAATCAAAAGCTGCAACAGTTTTCATCGCAATTTATCAGCAATACAGAATTATAAAAAGCAAATTCCCCATCCCAAAATACAGAGCTGTATAAAGCGGTCTTTCATCAATACTTTAGTCGGACTCCCGCTTTTCACATCCACAATTGTCAGTTGCAAATAGCGCATGATACCTGCCAATACAAAGATGGAAGTAATATAGAGGTAAGAAGTATGCATACGTTCCACAACCTCATCAGAAACCGTGTACATAATGTAGCATACCATCGTGATAGAAGCAACAATCGAAATAGCCTGATTCATGAACTGCAGGTTGTAACGATTCACATTCCTACGGGCTTTTACCCCTGTATCCTCGTAAATCACCACATCATCGCGCCGTTTGGCAAATGCCAGAAACAGAGCAAGCAAAAAAAGTCATCAGTATAATCCATTGAGAAATCCATATCCCGGCAGCCACTCCTCCTGCCAAGATACGCAATACAAAACCCGCCGCAATGATAAACACGTCTACAAGAGCTATCTGTTTCAACTTGATACAATAAGCTACATTCGGCAGCAAATAAAGGCATATAATGGCAAAAAGACAGTAATTGCCCCCACCGTTTTAATTGAAGCCAAAATCAATGACACTATAACACACCCTATAGCTATCACATATCCTGATCTTTTTGATATCCTCCCACTCGCAATAGGGCGTTTACATTTCTTGGGATGCAGCCTGTCTGCTTCCGCATCCCAAATGTCATTAAAACAATAAATACCGCTTGCTGCAAAACTATAAGCAAGGAATGCCACGAAGCAGGGCAGTAGATATTCCGCATCAGTTAAATGTCGGTCGAAAAAGAGTGGCAAAAAGATAAAGAGGTTTTTCGTCCATTGATGAGGGCGGAGGAGTAATAAAATGGATTTCATCGTTTTTTTAATTAAGTATCCTATTTCTTACATACATCTATGGCACCGACTTTATCATTTTCCACAACCCAGATACAATCTATATCGTTTGTGTCTTGCATAATATCTTCTACGATTTTATTTTTATCCGCCACATTTATACATTTATAATCAATCTGCTGCGGATTTATAAAATCAAAATAAAGTCTTGTAGCATTTGCCATATCCCAAGCTAATGCTCCCGTAGTTTGAAACACTGAGTAAATAATTCTTTCCTCATCGCAATCAATTACACAGATATGGTTGGGGACAAACATAGTCTGCTCCACAGCACTTTTCACTCTAGTATATGCGCATTTACCATTTTCATAGATATAATACCATTTATGTAGAAATACGGCCAAAGATGTTAATAAAAACAGATAAGTTAAATTTCTTTCCCACTTTTCCCAATTTGCATCATTGAGTAATATACCCAAAGACAATGCGAACATCCATAGTGTTGGATAGGCATGCATTTTGCCAGGATGTCCCATTACAAGATGAGGAGTCGTCACAATAAATGCACATCCTACAAGTACCAACAGCTTTATTCTATCATCTTTTTCCCTTATTTTTATTTTCCTTCCTATCACAAACAAGAATATAAGCGAAACAGTCAAAGTTATCAAAAACAGCCAATAGCACTTTTCTATAAAAATAGCGATTGTATCCAGGCAAGTTAGAGAACTACCCCAAAGCAAAAACAATCCCTTTATAGAATTAAGCCCTAAACCTACAGTATAATTATTATCCTCCACACCTATATCCAAGGATGAAACGGATAATACTATACGAAAAATGAAATAAACGATAATAATCAAGAATGAAATGCTCCAATATTTAAACAATAACTTCACCCAATGCCGCAATGAAATAGTCCATGCTTTTTCATCTATTATCAATAGGCTCAGCACAGGAGTTACTGCAAGCCATACAATGCCACTCTCTTTGCTGAATAAAGCTAATACCATACAAGTATAGGCAATCCATCTCCTTTTCTAAAAACAATAAGGACATTACTCCGAATGCCAAACTTAACGCTTGATTAATTGAATCTACTGAATAAGTAGTGGCAACAAGCATTGGAGAGAATATGAACAAAGCAGGAGACAAGAATTTGGCAAAGCCATTCACACCGCATCTTTCAAGCAAACGTTCTAATCCCCATAATGAAAAATAGATAAGCAACTATTATCAATAGATGATTGAGAAATGGAAATAGATGCATACATTGCCCTGTCAAGTATCCCCACGCCGAGTCAACCGGACGCCAAAAACGCCCCATGCGGCAAGAAATTATTTACATCAAAAAAACGATGTGGAGCCGGTAATGAATAATAATCATCAGCCACTGGTAAAACCCAAAAAGCTCCTATACATAATAAAATAGCTATATATAATAAGCTGTTCCTATAATTCATATTGCTACTGATATTATTCATAACCTTCCATTCTCTACATTATAAGCAAGCCGCACAACAGCAGATGGGACTAATGTAAACAGAAAGGCTACAAAGACAGATGCCAAACTGAAAAGAGGAGACTTCCATGAAAAATGACGCATTCGAACTTGCAAGTTCGCTTTCCAATGATCTTTTTTCTTCTATATCCCAAATTCTCACATACCCTATAATTTAAGATACAACAAGATAAATTCCTTATAACCAAAGAAGCAGCTTGTATTTGCAGCCATAAATCCAAATCCTCAGACCTTCTTAATCTTGCATCATATCGAAAGTGGCTTTCTACGATTCTTCTATGAATCATTACCGTTGGTTGAGCAAGAGGGCTTCTGAAAACAGTCCACAATTT
The DNA here is from genome assembly GCA_021203515.1 of Bacteroides sp. GTDB lineage: Bacteria > Bacteroidota > Bacteroidia > Bacteroidales > Bacteroidaceae > Bacteroides. The sequence continues at coordinate 33,665 of JAJQAY010000014.1, forward strand.
AAGCCTAAAACCTTGTGCGGGATATTTTCTGACAGAAGTTACCTTTTCATTTCCATCTATTATATACATAGCTCCCCCTAAAAACCGAAGTCTCCGGATTTTCAATAAAATATTTCACTTGTAACTCCAATCTATTAGGGGTTGCCACATCGTCGCCATCAAGAAAAGCTATATATTTCCCTTTTGCTTGTTCCATTCCATAGTTTCTAGCAGAAGAAACCCCTAAGCGATTAGGAAAACGAAATATCTGAATATTTGCTCTATCCTTATATTTATCAATAGCTTCTTTTGTCTCAATCTGCGTACTGTCATCAACAATTAATAACTCCCAGTTTGTATATGTCTGTCCTATAACACTATTAATTGATTTCTCTATAATAGATGCAGGTTTATTAAAAGAGGGGATTATAACTGACACTAACGGACTTTCCATAATCAACAACCCGTATTATTATTACACAATATTTTCATCATGCAGTGATCCATCACCATGTGCAAATCTTCGGTTATTTGCATATCATCCACAGGAATATGTAGACTACATTTTTTTTCAATTTACCACCGTCATATCCCGTCAGCCCAATGGTAACCCCATTGTGTTCATTCGCATACTCTATCGCTTTCAACACATTTCCGGAGTTGCCCGAACCCGATATACCAATACAATATCCCCCTCTTGAAAAAGATTTTTCAACTGCTCCACAAATATATCTTCAAAAGACATATCGTTTGCATAGGCCATCAATGAAGGAATATTATCATTCAGACAGATTAGCTTGAACTTTTTTTCTTGGTTTAAAGAGACTCCCTTATTAAAATCACAAACATAATGCGAAGCCGTAGCCGATGGACCTCCGTTCCCATAACAAAGATTGTACGTCCCTCCTGGCGAGCCTTTTCAAGAGCCAACATCACTGAATTAATTTCTTCCAAAGACAAAATATCAATAACGCTTTTTAGTTTACACAAATAATCGTGTATCTCATTCATATACGCCATAACTATTATCCCCTATATATATAATTTTTGAACCATAATTATCAAAATGAAAAGGCAGCTCTTTATATTTGCTCATTCTTCTCTTAAACTGTTCCTGTCTTTCTTCGGGACAATAAAAAAGCAGAAAACCGGCACCTCCCGCCCCTAACAGTTTTCCACCGGTAGCTCCGGAAGATATTCCAAAGTGATATATATCGTCTACCAACGAATTGGTTATGTCCTCCGAAAGACTACTTTTAAGTAACCAGCCATTATGTAATATTCGTCCAAAGCCATCAATATCATTACCCTCCAAAGTTTTCTTTAATTCCATGGCCAAACCAACCATCTCCTTTTGTATCTGGAACTTTTTCTTATCCGCCATTGCGCGGCTTTGCTTTTCAAGTATTACGTTGGCAGAACGTACCTCACCTGTATAATACATAAAGAGATTATTTTCCAATTCTTTCTTTTTCACCGGTCTCATAAGCGCTTTCTCCACATTCGCCCCTTCGTCAGGATGAAATGTTATATAATTCAACCTCCGTAGGCGGCAGCATATTGGTCTTGTTTTCCTATCGGATTTTTAAGGATATCGATTTCAACATGGCAAGCCATTTGAGCTAAATATTCCGCAGAAGTAACCTTACCTCTAAAGGCATACAGAGCGTTCAGCAATCCTACAGTAAAAGAACTGCTTGAACCAAGTTCTGTTCCGGATGGGATATCAGCAATAGAATTAACATCAACACCTGTCTGATTTAATAATAGTAATACCTCTCTCGGTATCGAGTGCTTGATGTCATGCAAATCCGTCACAAGCTCCGTTTGAGAATATTTTAACAGAGTCTTTGTCTCATCAAAATAAGGATGAAGAGCGATATACATATATTTATCGATTGACGTGCTTAGTACAGCCCCATTTCAGAATGATAAAATGAAGGTAAATCAGAGCCTCCACCTGCAAATGATATGCGGAAAGGAGTTTTAGAAATAATCATAATTAAAATTGCTTTTTAGTGTATTGATTTAATGCCTCGACATTATAATTTTTTTTGAAATATATTGGCTGAAAGTTTCATAAACAGCTGCCTCCGAATATTTCTTCATAAAGACTTCATACGAATACTCGTTAAAAGTATTCCGTTTCATTCCGGAAAGTCCCGCTATGTATTCTTCGGCGGTATTGCACAATCCACCTACTCGGTTAAAATCGACTTCTATCCCTTCAAAAGCTTCTGTTGTACCATATACATTCTTTCCGTAACGAAGGGCTTCAATAGTCTTGGTTTTCATTCCCGATCCAGAGAAGATGGGGCAAATTACAGCGGACGCATTCACATAAAGTTCATCCAAATTATCCACAAAACCTTTTAAGAATACATTTAGGATAATCGGTTTGATTAATTTTTTTAGACAAAGGTTCGCAACATGATCCTACAACATATACATTCTGTTTTATTCGAGGAGCGACATTCTCAACAAACCAAGTTATACCCTCCACATTGAAAACAGGAGAAGCCCCTACAAACATTATATAATCATCGCAGTTTTTTCGACATAAATCTGTAAGCAAAGCCTTAGATATGGCAGGAAGAAACCGGAAGTAATAGTTGCGCCCTCTTTTGATAATACGTAAATAGTTGGGAAGCATCTCTTTTATTCAGTGCAATTACGGAATGAGCACAAATTACGGCCAATTGCTCGTTATAATGAATATAGCTTTTAAACAAATAATCTTGTAGCTTTCGTGTAGCTTGATACCTCAAACTATAATAATCGTATTCCACATTGTGACAGAAAATAATAACCCGACACCTTTTTCCGTCAGACAATCTGCATATTTGCCATAATTACTACCGTCCACAAATGCAAAGTCATACTGATTGTGAATTAAATTACGGATTCTTCTACGAACATCACGAGTCTCGCCATACCCTCTTTTAAAGACAATATTAATCAAATGTTTCAACGCAGAAACTTTCGGTATCTCTACAAAATCAATATTTTCTTCTCCATACAACTCAATCAGCATTTTTTTTGTTTCGCAATCATCCGTAATCTCCACCATTTGTCGGTCCGCAATTTATTTTCCTTCCTAAATACAATATTTTCATAATAAGACTTTTATAAGATTAAGTAAAGCATCTTTTTGATTCTGTACTATTTTCCAGCTTTCTCTAAGCCCTGCATTCTCACCTGCTTTCACATCATTTTCACTGTCTCCTATCATATAAGATTGAGACAAATCAATATTCCAATCTTTTGCAGCCTTTAATATCATACCCGGTTGGGGCTTCCGGCAATCACAAATTATTTTGTATTCTTTACGTTCTTCAGGATAACCGCTATCTGGATGGTGAGGACAATAGTAAATAGCATCCAAATAAGCATGCTCCTTGCCCAACATTGTTTCCAACAAAGCATGGATATAATTCAATTCTTCAATGCTGCACATATTGCGGGCTATTACAGGTTGGTTTGTTACGACAATAGCTAGATAACCTTTCTGGTTTATCTGGCGGATAGCCTCTGCCGCACCCGGTATCAGTTCCAATTGTTCCGGCTTGTGCAGGAACTTAACCTCCTTATTTATCACCCCGTCTCTATCCAAAAAGACTGCAGCGCGGGGATATTGCTTATTCAAACGGGCTACTTTCCCACTTATTACATCCTGGCAAACTTTCTCATAACGGTCGGGAGTACCCATATCTTTTATGTATTCGGCAGAAACATAGCCATACATCCGTAAGCCATCAGATAAACATCGAGAGAAGACATGCTTTTCAAAATTTGATTTTCGCCCTTTGGGAATATAATCTATAACGCGGGGAGAAAGAATAAATAAAGACGCATTCACTAAATTACGACTGACAAATCCATCCGGATGAGGTTTGATATGTAACTGAACCAAACGATGCTCATTATCTATTTCCACAATATCCGAATCATAAGGATGGTCGTTAGGATGTACGAAAAGAGTAGCCTCCGCCTCATGTTCTTTATGGAATCGCAGCATTTCATCTAGCGCAATGTCCATCACCGTATCTCCATAGAACATGAAAAATCTTCTGTAAGTAAATGAGCGATTTCAGGCATAGCCCGGCTGTACCTAAGGGAGCTTCTTCATGATAATAAGTAATTGTAACTCCCCATTTGGAGCCGTCACCGAAATAATCTTTAATCACATTCCCCAAATGACCGATTACAAATATGAAATCACTAAGACCATACCTTTTGGCCAACTCTATTTGGTATTCCAATACAGGTTTACCATTCACAGGTATCATCGCTTTAGGTATTTCGTTATTTACAGAAGCGATACGGGTACCTTGACCACCGGCTATTATTACAACTTTCATTATTTCTTTTCTTGTTTAGTTCCAAAAATTGCAGACTCAACTATTTCACAATAATATGTCCCAACATAATATGGGCTTCCTGAATTCTAGGAGTATCATTGGATAGTACAATCAGGCTATAATCTGCTATATCTCCCATTGTGCCCCCATTTCCTGTAAAGGCAATGGTAGCAATCCCCTTCTCTTTGCAGACGTCAAAGGCATTTATGATATTCTTTGAGTTACCCGAAGTAGATATTCCTATCAACATATCTCCCTTACGTCCCATACCTGCCATCAGGCGTGAATAAATCGCATCATAAGAATAATCATTGGCAACTGCCGTCAAATAAGAAGTATTGCAATGTAATGCTTCTGCAGGAAGTTCCTGGCGGTCTATATAAAAACGCCCGGAAAACTCAGCCGCCAAGTGTTGAGCATCGGCAGCACTACCTCCATTACCACAGAAATACACCTTGCCTCCATTCTGAAAACAATTGATAATTGCTGTAGAGATACGGGATAATAATTCTGATATTTGTTTATTTACTTGCAATAAGCTAATTGACTGTAAATGCTCTTGCATACGAGTCTCTATCAATCTTTGATTGTCCATGTCGTTAATCCTTGTTCTACAAATTCCACTTTATATATTCTCTCACTATATTTTTCTTCCAAAGCTTTTGCCACCGCATACTTCATCGTACCTGGACAATAAAAGAACATAAAGCCACCGCCACCGGCTCCTGATATCTTTCCGCCCAAAGCACCATTGACAACCGCAGTCTTATATATATCATCAATTTCAGGAGTAGATATTGATTTAGCCATCTGTTTCTTATACTCCCAACTGTCATTTAAGGCCACTCCCAATTGATTTAATTCATTCCTCAACAATAGATTTTTTATACGATAGGCCTCACTCTTCACTTTGTGCATAGCTTCAATAGAAGACTCTTTTTTTGTTACTACATTTTGAGACTGTTCCTCTATTATTCGAGCTGACTTACGCCGAGTATCTGTGAAATAAAGCAAAGTGTTATGTCCCCATTCATCCAATATTTCTCTATGAATGCGAAGCGGATTCACGATAACTTTGTTATCCGCATAAAACTCCATAAAGTTTACTCCACCAAATGTAGCGGCATATTGGTCTTGTTTCCCGCCTGCCATCCGAAGTTCTTTGTGTTCTATTTCATAAGCATACTGGGCTATATCATATTCACCCAAAGGAAGTTTCAACCATTCTTTGAAGGCACCGATTATGGAAACGGCAACCGTAGAGGAAGTTCCAAGACCGGAACCGGAAGGAACATCCATATAGGTAGTCAATTCAAAAGAAAGTGGTTTGCCATTATTAAACCGCCTGACAATAGAATTATATATACCACGTTGGAGCAAGAGATTTCCTTCTAATGGAAGTTCTCTTGACATTTCCAGCGCCTCCACCACATCCTCATTGATCTGTCTGAATATTATTTTCCCATTGTTCAATGGTTTTATTGTAGCATAAGAATAGAGATTTACTGTTACATTCAATATTGCTCCACCATATAACTCTGAATATGGAGAAACATCCGCCCCACCGGCTATGCCTAAGCGAAAGGGGGCTTTACTTCTAATAATCATATATAAAGGTATTTTACACAAAGAACATATAGTGATATGTACATATTTTCATCCAACCATGGAAAATAGTTATGCGTGTATTTTAAGTTATTCGTTCTTTTACCAACCACTTTTGCCGGTATACCTGCAACAATGGTCATTGGAGGTACATCTTTAGTAACAACCGAACAACAGGCCACTACAGCACCCTTACCGATATGTACTCCTGGCAAAACAGTGACACGCGAAGCAATCCAAACGTAATCTTCTATAATAACATCTCCACCTATTGAAGAATGATAATCATCGTTTACATTATGTTCTAACGTCCAAATATTTGTTTCTTGTGCTACGTCTACATTATCTTTTATAATCAGTTTCCCTCCTCGTCCATCAAGTAAAACCTTTTTATTTATCACAGAATGATCGCCTATAGAAACATTCTTCGGTTTACGTACTTCCACAAACGACATAACAGAACTCTGTTTCCTATAGGCATAAATATCTTCAGAAAACACAATCTAACGCAATGAAACGGGACACACATTACAAGATTCGTAATAAAGAGAAACAATCCGGAGAAAAAATTCTTTAATTTCTTTTTCATACCAATTTGACTAAACAAGCTACTTTTTTCATCGACGGAAGATTTTCCTTAATGAAATAATAATACACGCATAAATAAAAAACAATAATGCTTTCAATGAAAAGCCCTCATTCGTCGCAATCAGGTAATTATAGCGTGCATTCTGATAAGGGTGATTGGATATACCTTCTTCCAAATAGGTAATTATATAGTAATCTACCCTTTTAAACTGACAACCTCCTACATACAAAGAGTGGATACAATACCCATCTAGAGCATAACCCAAATCTCTTCGAGATAAATCAAAAAGATACTTTTTATGTATGGTGGTTCTAACAAAAGAGGCGCCATGTCGATATATAGGCATATATTTCAAAAGAGTTATGTCTTTTCTGCATTCATATTTCTTTTTCTTCCCTTTTTCATCCAATGAATAACTGTTGCCAAACAACACGTCAGCATTAAAATTTTTAGGATCACAAAATAACGTTTCCAGAACCTTTGGATTAGCAAATGTATCTCCCGCATTCATAAAGTTTACCCACTCTCCGGTAGCACTCTTTATCCCTTTATTCATTGCATCGTAAATACCTTCATCCGGTTCACTTACCCAATAAGCTATGCGTTCTGCATATTTATGGATAATATCAATACTCCCGCCAGTACTTCCACCGTCAATAATTATATACTCAATATTGGGATATGTTTGCCCTAGTACAGATTTAATCGTCTGTTCAAGGGTGTCTACTGCATTATAGCAGACTGTAATAACAGATATCTTCATAGTCTAATAAATGTATAAATCAGGATAAGACAGGCTTTCCATTAGAATCCCAAATAAAATATAGTGTGGAAGGATTTTCAAAGAAGGAACGGGCTACAACAGAGATATAGAAAAAGTAAACCAAATAAAAGATACAAAATCCATAAGCTAATATGTTATATTCTTTTCTATTCTTCAGAACATCCAAAAAAATCATGCCTGAATATATCCAGCGAAAGATTGCGAATAAAGCTCCTATTCTCATCGCAATTTCTATCTGAGCGCAAATTGGATTGATGATAATACCCACTAATGCCCAATTATAAATAATCATTTTATCCGGATTTTTTTTGTATAATAATAACCGACCAAGATTAAATACAATGAGATTATTATGTTAGCAATACCTACTCCTTCTATTTTAGTTCCATCTCCGTTCCCCGTCAGCCATACCTCCGCATTAGCCTGATATGTCCAAAATCTCGTTCCCATATTTATTTGTTGTATTATGTCAACAAAAGGCGTCATATATTGTGGAGAGAAGAATAAGAATACAACCACATAGACAATAACTGAAGTAAGAGGTTTGACAACAGGACGCTTTATTAAGGAAACCAAATAAAAGGCGACAATATTAATAATCAATCCATAATGTATAAAAAACTTACAGTAGCAAATATCCAGAACTTGCCCTGTTTACCCTTTAACAAAAACGCTAGTCCTATCAAGAGTATAGAGAAACCCAAGTACCATCTCATCAAGTTTTCCGCAAGCTCTAAATTCAAAATGAATAATGGAAGCATTAAAGGTAATGCTTTCTTATATTCTTTCATAAAGAAACAGCCTGCGGTAATTAAAATAAAGCTAAGAAGAGCTACAAACATTTGGTAACTGAAACCTAAAGCACCCAATATTCTAATTAAGTATAGCCAGATAAATTCATAGCCATCTCCTCTACCATGGATAGTTACCTCCTCGAAAAATCAACAATTATTATTATAATCCGTGCCCCGCCCATCTCAGTCCTTCAAATAATGTAAAAATTAGAATTATAGGCCAAAACATCCAAAGTTTCAAAGCTTGCTTTCTTTCTTCACCCACAAACCATTTAATATCGCTGTCAAAACAAGGAAAAAACGGAAATAAAAGTAGATAAAATGATAGTCTGTAGATTGCATGTTCCAAAAACCTAATTCTTTATATTAATCTTCATCTTTAAAACGAAGGGAGCATTACATTTGCCGAAGGATATTCTAGCTTATAGGTAAGTCCTACAGTATCAACTTGTTCTATGTAGGGTATTTGTCTCTGATTTAATTTTATTCTTAGCCCGACATTATCCTTAAGATAGATTCTAGGATTATCCAATTGCTTTATTAAAGTAAAAGCTTTTTGTTGACGACAGTAACAAACAACATTCACAGCGCTTGTTGCAACAAATGAAACACCTATATTTACAATCAAAAGAAAATAAATTAATCTCTTTAAATATACCCCCCAATCACTCAGATATGCACGCTCTGCAGATAGCAACATTATCAATGGGAACATATAAAAGAATGGTATATATTGGGCCATCCATCCACCCGGTAAAATAAATAGACTAAGGATTAAGATAAATAATATCGCCAAAGATACTTTCCTGTTCCTACTACTCATTTTGGAAACTGAATACAAGAATATACATAGAAGCATAATGCCACTAAAAAAATTCCAAAACCACTTGTCTTGGGATCAGTTGCAGCAATTCCTTTGATGGCATCTATGTTAAAGGTAAAAGGTAAACGCCAGAATACATCATCGTCAATGGATGAACTTGCGTATGAAAAGAAAGACAAAAGTATATTATAAAACCTAGAATGACCCCGCATATTTATAGGTGTAGAGCAATCCATAACTCCCTGAAGCTCATCCGATAAAGGATATAGGGGAGTCCCATGGTCCAATATATTGGCTATATAAGGACTATATCCAGCCCAACAGAAGCTAATTACAGCCACTAATATAGAAATGGATACTAATGAAAGAACTATGCCGTATTTTTTTTACATACAAATAATATATACAAAAACAGAATATAGTAAAACCCATCCAAAAAGCTGCATTGAACTTTATTAGAAAGGACAAAAATATAACAGCTGATATACATAGACCTTGATATAAAAATATTTTTTCCCCTTATTTGTATCAGCGTGGCCAACAAAATAAGTAACAGTGAATAAGTGCTAAAATCTATGTAATATGTAAACCATTGGGCAACAACTACAGGTGAGAATGTAAAAATAGCAGTATAAAAAAGCCTTTTCTTTCTTTTCCACTCACTATAAACACTCTTAAAGAAATAATTCATAAAGCAATATGACGATATTACCAATATAATGTTAATAGCTTTCCCGGATTCTATTTCGTTGGTCATGGCATAAACTGTTGCTTGAATGGTCTCCAATCCTCTTGCATAATGATTTACCCACATTTCATGTCGGGCACCTGTAGCATGATGAACATAAAAAGGATTCCAACCCTCTTTCAATTGAAGGATGCAATCTTGATGATAAGCTATTCCATCGTATGAATAGTCGTAAGTAAACGATGATACTAATAACGAAACAGCAACAATTATGATATAGATTAATAAATCAAGTTTCCAATATCCATCTTCAGATTTATTAATTCCAAACACAGTTCCGGCACCTAGACAAAAAGAAATAGGAAAAATCAAAGCATTTATACTGCTGCCAACAGAGAAAAAAAATGGAGGTAAGCAATAAATCAGCTACAAGAATAGATAGTAAACTCATTCCTATGATTAATGAATGAATTACTTTTCGACTATTGGTAGTTTTATTCATAAGATATCATTTTTGTTTCAATGTTTATTTTTCAAATCCTCCTCTTGCCTCACCATATACTCTTTTACGAGCCGGATACAGTTTTCTTCATTTTCAGCGGCAAGCAGAAAAAGGCGAAAGACTCGATAATACTGATCTATATCCGTGCTGACTCCTTTTTTACCTTAGCGTAAGTCCGGGTACTCATATGCGCACTCGAACATAGTATCTTGATAGTGAGCTTCTTGCCCTGTACGAGTTGTGTACAGCGGAGTATCTCCAAATAGTCGCCAAGCTCCTGGTGATGACTAGGAGAGGCGGGATTGCTTTTCATATTGGTTGTGTTTATAATCATTAATAGCGTTAAATATCCGGCAATTCGTGACCACCATGGCGGTCACACCGATTTCCCGGGATGGGAATATATAGTGAAATTCGCAACGTAAAATTAATTTAAAAGTAAAATCATGATGGAAAACATCCAACTCAGCCTATTCAAAGGCTATTCAGACACGTGTCCGCAAGACGTCACCTTGCAGCAAATCGTCAATCTCATTCATAGCGACCCTACCGTGCGCGACCATACGGAAAAGTACCGTTACTATTGCAACCTGGGCAACACACATGCAGCCGGGAAAGAAAAGTCCTCGTGCCCGTGCTTCGCTGTGGCGGTACGCTTCGACGGAGGCAAGAAGCAGGCGAACATCTGTGCTTGCGCCTCGCTTTGCCTGGTCGACGTGGACGACATTCCCGCCGAACAACTGCCCGAACTCTTCGCCCGCGTCTGTGCCGACCCGCATGTATTGCTGGCCTACGTCACCATCAGCGGCAAAGGACTGCGCATTCTCTATTGGGCGGACTGCCTCACCGGCGGGCAGGAACAAAGCCTGAAACTTTACGCACAAGCCTTCGAGCAGGGAAACCGCTACTATGCCGACCTGCTGGGATGCGAAACCGACGGTAAGTGCAAAAACGTCACCCGCCTGAGTGGACTCTCCTCCGACGCCCACGTGCATTTCAACCCCGAAGCCCTTCCTTTTCCGGTGGAACAGAAAACCGCCCGGAAGCGTGCGGGAAAACGTCCCCGCCATGCTGCGTTGAAAGATGCCGTCCGGGCGGCACAGACCGAACTGGAGCAGGCCGATGTCTGCTACGAAGAACATCATCGCAATGAATATATCATGCGCATGGGCTATCTGCTCAATGCTTACGGTGTGCCGCAAGCGGAAGCTGCGGACTGGGCCGTCGATTGCTTTTCCGATTACGAAGGCGACGTGGCGGGAATTATCCGTTCCTGCTACCAGAAGGAGGAAGAGTATGGAATGCGTCCGCTGCCCACCGGGAAGCGTCGGAACAAATCCGATGAAGAGCATTTCGCCAACGTAAACGAGATTGAAGACTTCCTGAACTCCCAAGCCATGTTCCGGCACAACACCCTCACCGGTCAATGCGAGCTGACTCCTCTCGAACGCTCCACCGAACCGACGGACGAGCCATTCGCACCACTCATCGACCGCGACGTCAACACCTTGTGGCGACGAATGAACAAACAAGTATCTCCCGTACGCCTGAACGACCTCCACACCATCCTTAAATCCGAATTTGTTCCGTTGTTCAGTCCTTTCGAAGAATATCTCGAAGGACTGAAAACCTGGGACGGGGTCACCGACTATATCGGGCAACTGACAGACACGGTGCACATCAAAGGCGACCATGCCCGCTTCACCGAGTATTTCCGGAAATGGTTTGTCGGCATCCTGTCCGCCTTCTTCGACAAGGGAGTGACCAACCACGAAATCCTTGTCTTCATCGGTGAGCAGGGCATCTACAAAACCACGTGGTCCAATTTTCTTCTGCCGCCGCCGTTGCAACGCTATTTCTATACCAAAATGAACAGCGACCGCATGACTAAGGACGACCAGTTTACGATGACCGAATTCATCCTCATCTGCCTGGAAGAGATTGATGAGATGACACTGACAAATCTCAACCAACTGAAGGCGATGACCGGCATGAAGACCGTCAACGAGCGAGTGGCCTACGGACGAAACAAAGAGCACCGGCCGCACATCGCCAGCTTCTGCGATACGGGAAATAACCTTTTGTTTCTGAACGACCCTTCCGGTAGCCGCCGCTGGCTTCCGTTCGAAGTCCTGAGGATAGACGACCCCAACACGCATCCCTTCAACTATGAAGGCATTTACAGCCAGGCGTACTCGCTTTGGAAAAGCGGGTTCAAATATTGGTTACCCCGGAAGAAATCGATATATTGAAAGAGCATAACAGCGAATTTGAATCGCCCGATTTGGAGAAAGAACTCATACTTACTTATTTCCGTCGCCCGTTGCCGGACGAAGTGGGTATCTTCGTGAGTACCGCCTACATACTGTCGCGCATCAGCGGAGGTATCAAGCAGACACTCAGTCCTACAAAAATAGGTTTAGTGATGCGTAAAGCCGGATTTACGCCCACGCGTCTATCCAGCGGACAACGGGGCTATCGGGTCGTAGAATACTCAGTAGAAGAAATGCAGCGAAATCGTCAGGCCACAGCACGCTTCACGATGGAGCCTAAGTAAATTCTTCGACACTTCGTCACCTTCGACACCTATTTGTTAAGAGTACGTATAGAGTATTATACATATAATGCAAAAAGCGTTTCTATATATTATGATATATATCCCTATATAAAGGTACGAAAACAAGTGTCGAAGGTGACGAAGTGTCGAAGTCTCGTATGGTAGCCCTATCGGCACCTTGCGATAGCTTTATCGAGGCCTATCGGTAGCTCTATTGACAGACAACGATAGGGCTATCGTTTACGGTCTTCCTAAATACTTGAAAATCAGTTTCACTTGTAAAGACGTAAATATCTGCCGCCGCGCCTTGTAGCCAGTCTGCCCGAGTGCCTCCCGGAGCAGAAGATTTAGTTTAATCCACTGTGCCAGCCGGTTCAGGGCTGCAATCGGAGAGATGTCCGGTGCATAGGCTTGTACAAGTTCGCGTTTATAGTAAGGTTTCACGGGCCACTCTTCTTCCGGGGAAGAAAGCTCATCGTTTGGAGTCATATTCATAGGTGTAATGTTTTGATTATCATGCAATAAAGATACAGAATAATCGTTACATAGCCATGCTTTTCACTCACTATCTTTCACAATCTTTCATGGCCGTTCACCGGCTTTCCCTTCCCTTCATTTTGGCCTGCATCGCCCGCCTTATCTTTGTATCGGAGTTAAGAGAAACAAGGCCTTGTATCCTCCCGAACCCCGGAGATAACAAATTTAATAACTTTCTAAATTTAAAAAACTATGCCGCAAAATTACAGTATTGCCATGCTTCCCAACCCGATGAAACCGGACGAAGCGAAAAAAGCCTATGCAAAAGCGCAAATCAGCCGCGAACTGACCCTGAAGGAATTGAGCCGCCGTGTGGCGGGACAGACCACCGTCAGCCGGGCGGACGTCAGCGCCGTGCTCATCGCCACCGTGGAGAATATGATTGACGGCTTGCGTGAAGGCGAACAAGTGGACTTCGGCGAACTTGGCAAGTTCCGTCTCCAGATTAACAGTCACGGAGTGGAGACGGCGGATAAGTTCACTGCCGCCAACATTACCGGTGTCAGTATCCAGTTCGTCCCCGGCGACGACCTAAAGAATATCTTTGCCGGAATGGAATTTAATCCTGTGCCGACCCGTGCAGCAACTCGTGCCCTGCTCAAGGCGCAGAAGGCAGGACAGACCACAGTGGAAATCCCCAAGGGGGGGGCGCTACTTCCGGTGGCTCCAAACCTGACGGCAACAAGCCCGGTGGCGGTAGTGGGTCGGGCGATGACGATCAGGAGGAAAACCCACTGGGATGATTGGATAATTAAAAATTAAAAGTTAAAAATTAAAGGTTAAAGAGATTACGGGAACAAAATCAAAATCAATTTTCGGGATTATCATCAAAGTTGTCATCACCGTAGCTACTGCCCTGGCAGGTGTGTTCGGTCTAAACGCCTGCGCGGCCTAAGCGGATGAAAGCAGGCAGTTTCTATCAGAACTATCGGGAGGTACGCCTCCTGGTAGTTCATTGCAGCGCTACCCGTTGCGACCGTGATTTCCCGGTAGAGGCCCTACGCCGCAGCCATCTGCAACGTGGCTTTGCCGGTATAGGCTATCATTTCTACATCACCCGCGACGGAGTAGTACACGTCTGCCGCCCTGTCCATCAGATTGGCGCCCATGCCCGGGGGTGGAACGACAAGAGCATCGGTATCTGCTATGAAGGCAGACTTGACGAAGAAGGTCGTCCCGCCGACACCCGCATGTATGCGCAGAAATGCTCGTTGCTCGAACTGTTGCGGCAATTGAAACAGGATTATCCGGAGGCAAAAATCCTGGGGCACTATCAGCTCAGTCCCTATATTCACAAGGATTGTCCGTGCTTTGATGCCAAAGGAGAATATTAGGAATTATGCTTCCAATAACTGTATCCACGCATTAAACAGCCTACACTTACTTCGAATGATGGGCAATCCTATTTCTGAAGCAAGACAAGCGCCATAAACTACTTTGTCATAACCGGCAATGGCTTTCATCAAACGTACAGAAGGTGCGGTTGATGGGCCATTGTTTATTTCTTCGGGAGTAGTGGCCGAAGCTACAGCTTCTTCCAACAAATGCATTTGCAGTTCCTGCGGAGTGAAATTATTCTTAAATACTGAAATTTCACTAAAAAGTAACCCCTCAAACTCATGCAATTGAATGCATGGCGCAAAACGTTCTCTTACATCTTCAGGCATATCATTTTTCATCTGCAAAAACAGATAATTCATCCTATCGTAAACATTTTCAATCAGTACGGCCTCTTCCCATCCGGGAAATGAATACGAAACCTTAATTCTATAATAGTCGATGAGCATGGATACGATAGCGCCTGCTTCATGCAGATGATTAATCAATTGCCTCTTCAAAATGCTCCAAGAGACAACCCCCCCATTAGAATGTTTGATTGTGGGGTATTCCATATATATACCTTTCGACAAAAAGTGAGGAGCCAATACGTCCTTGCAAAACTCTTGTTCCGTTTCTCCTTCGCATACGATAATCAGTCTGCTCATTGCGGCTGTCCTCCTCTCATGATATTCTGTTTCCACAAATCTCCCAATGTATAGTCTTCCAACCATTTGCCCAATCCTTCACGGTCGAGTCGGCACATTTGGGTGACTCCCTCCGACTGATTTACGGTAATTACATCCTCGGGAGTAAAATGACTGAGCAAATCAGCACTTTGCGTGGCAACAATAGCCTGAGTACCCCTGGAAGCAGCAGAACGTATCATGCCCGCCAACTTTTGGATAGCTACAGGGTGCAAGCCCAATTCTGGTTCATCTATAATAATGACCTTGGGCAAGACCGGTTGCAAAAAACAATGTCGCCAATGCGATGAAACGAATCGTTCCATCTGAAAAATCGGTGGGCCCATACACCATGGAACTATATTTGTCCCTCCACTGCAAACGAAGCATGTCGGCAGCAGTTGGGTGAAAATAGAAATCGGAAAAATAAGGAACAATGCTCTGGATAACCTTTATAATGCGATTATATACTATTGGAGTCTCCTCGTGGATGCCATATAGAAAGGCAGCCAGATTATCCCCTTTCTCATACAAATAATATTTGTCATTCTGTATATGGCTTTCTTTGGTGAACGGAGAGGTTTCCCCGTGTCATGGAAGTGGTATTTCTTTATTTCCGTCAGATAGTGTTTAATGTAGTCTCCGCGTTTTAAACCTGCGTATTGCTTAATACCAGCTTCATTCGTATAATTCGCAATATCATTATAGGCAACGAAGCGTCCCGAATCATAACCTAATTTTTCATGGACTACCACAAATCGGCCATCTCCCTCTTTCAATTGGATTTGATAGCTGTTATTCTTCCAAAATACTTCTGCATGAATCGTGTCCGTCTCCTTGCTTCCCCTATAAAAGAATTCGGAATTGCCTGTTTTAATCTTGCATAATTCAAATAAAAGTTGTATCTTTA